>JAJFFR010000187.1 GCA_021776555.1 Robiginitomaculum sp. | reverse complement strand
GCCGGTCAATGGCTGGCCTTGGCCTTCGTGCAACCGGTTTTGTGGCAGGTGGTTTCGGCCTTTGTCTTGTTTCGGATATTTGATATTTTTAAGCCTTGGCTTATCCGCCGTTTGGAAAAACTACCGGGCGGTCTTGGCATCATGGCCGATGATATGTTGGCCGGATTGGTTGCGGGTCTGTTGATTTTCTTGTGCCGGATTATTCTCGGCCTATAGTGCGCCAAAAGAGGTTGTTCCATGTACCCTGATAATATCGTAGCGCTGGCTACCAGCGTGTTGCAAAAAGCCCGAGATGGCAAACATCTTATTGCCGTTGCCGAAAGTTGTACCGGTGGGTTGGTGAGTGGCGCGCTAACCGCGATTGATGGCTCTTCGGCGGTGTTTGATTGTGGATTTACCACCTATTCCTACAAGGCCAAATCATCGCTATTGGGCGTGCCACAAGGCATGTTGGTCGAGCATGGTGCAGTAAGTGAAGAAGTCGCCCTGCTGATGGCTGAGGGCGCACTGTCTGCTTCCAACGCCGATATTGCCGTAGCCATTACCGGCATTGCCGGACCGGGTGGTGGCACGACAGAAAAACCAGTTGGTCTGGTTTGTTTTGCCGTGGCTCGGATTGGATTTAAGACCAAAACGCAAGAATGTCTTTTTGAAAATAATGGCCGTGATGCGATCCGCATGGAGAGCGTTCATCAGGCCTTATCTATGCTTGAGAGCAGCCTTTAACTCAGTAATTTCTGATCGCAGCTGATGTTGCAACTCGTGCGGTGTTTTAATTTCGGTAAACCGACTGGCGGCGCGGTTTTCAAAGGCGCGCAAGACCTTGTGCTCCGCCCGGCTTTGCTTGGAGCCAAATAGTTTGCCCAGCCACGAGATTGAAAATCTGTAGCTGACCATGAACTCCACCAAAGTTGAGCCATCAATCAATGGATGAAATTGCCATTCATTATTCAAGTCCTTAAAAGGTCCGCTGACCAGTGAAACCAATATCTCGCCATCGTCTGGCCGACGGCTGATATTGGTCACAAAGGATTCGCGTAACATTTTATATTGCACCCGAACCTCGGCGCGCATCTCGTTCTCTGCTGATTTTAACAGCCGGATTGCCGAGATAAATGTGATGAATTTTGGATAATCCTCCACGTCCCAAGCCAGATCGTGCAAATCCTGTGGTGAAAATGGCATGTGGCGAAGAATATGGTGGCGGCTCATGCCGGATTGGCACCAAATTTTGCCAGCCTGGCCGCGCGCAATCTGGCAAAATCATCCCCGGCATGATGGCTGGAGCGGGTCAGCGGACTGCTGGATACCATCAAAAAGCCTTTGGAGCGCGCAATGACTTCCAGCGCCTTGAATTCGGCTGGCTCCCAAAACCTAGCGATCGGCGCGTGTTTTCTGGTGGGCTGTAGATATTGGCCGATGGTAATGAAATCAATATCGGCCGATCGCATGTCATCCATGACTTGCATCACTTCCGCTTTGGTCTCTCCCAACCCGACCATGATGCCGGATTTGGTAAATTGCGTGCTTTCCCGTTCTTTGACCTTTTGCAACAACCGCAAGGAGTGAAAATACCGCGCTCCCGGCCGGATCGAATGATACAATGACGGCACGGTTTCCAAATTGTGATTGAATACATCCGGCTTGGCATCAATTACCGTTTCGGCCGCCCCGTCTTTACGCAAAAAATCCGGGGTCAGAATTTCGATGGTGGTTGAAGGCGTACGTTCACGAATTGCAGCAATGGTTTTGGCAAAATGCGCCGCGCCGCCGTCTTCCAAATCGTCACGATCAACCGAAGTAATCACCACATGGTTCAAGCCCATTTCAAATACAGCTTTTGCCACGTTTTTGGGTTCATCGACGTCTAACGGTCCCGGTAGTCCGGTCCGAATGTTGCAAAACGCACAGGCCCGCGTGCAGGTGTCCCCCATGATCATCAAGGTGGCGTGTTTTTTGTCCCAACATTCGCCCATATTTGGACAAGCCGCCTCTTCGCAAACCGTAACCAGACCTTTGTCATGTACGATTTTGCGGGTTGCAGCATATCCCTTACCGACCGGTGCCTTAACCCGGATCCAAGCTGGTTTGCGCAAAATTTCACTATCCGGGCGGTTTTGTTTCTCCGGATGGCGAACTGGCATTTTCTGATTGGTATCGATCAATGTCGTCATGGGATTTGCTCAAGAAAAATCGGGTTGTCGATTATATCTAGTTTACCCATCCACCAGCGCAAGGGTTTTTGTGGTTTGTCCGGCGCTTGTTGTGGCACTGATTGTTCCTGAACCCAGCCGGATATTGGTCAAATTGATCTGTCCGGGGAACTGGTCTATCAGCAAAGAATTCAAAACAATCAATTGCTTGGGAGCTTTATCTATTTTCAGTGTAAAATAGATAAAAATATATTCTGCGTCCATCTCATTACCAACAAACTCAAGGTCCATCACCTCACCATCCAACGCAAGAATAAAGCGTTTTTGACAATAAGTTTTGATCAAGGCCAACGTTTCAGCTTGCTTATCCCAGCCATGTCCCAAGTCCTTGTGGATGATCTTTTCAAAATCATGAGCATATAGGCGGTGGGTCACCTGAATTTCAGTCGGATCTTGACCATATTCAACCACACTCAAACCGGCGTGTAGACGGTG
>JAJFFR010000186.1 GCA_021776555.1 Robiginitomaculum sp. | reverse complement strand
AGTACATTCGGCGAAGAACGCAAATCAAATCCTTTTGTCGGTGACGCGGTGTTGGCGCAAAGCTAGCCGATCAAACCGCAATCCCGTGCTCGCGTAGCACGTCCATGAATACGTCGGGTTCGGGGCGAACGCGGTAATTGTCGGTTTCGTGCAGCCAGATTACATTTCCTTTTGCGTCAGTAATGATAACGGTGGGCAAGACGGTTTCGCTGTCATAGCCCAGCACTTGCATACCCATCGGTACGCCGAATTTGTTGGCAATACCCAAATCCTGCGCGGTCTGGTTATTCGGGTCGGTGTAAAACTCAAACCCGACTTTGAATTTTTTGGCGAGGCTCACGGTGTTTTTGTGCGGCTGCGGCGAGATCATGGCGGTGCGGACATTGGCCGCTTCCAATTCCTGATAGCGCTTGGACAGCTCGCGGACCTGCGCCATGCACAACGGGCACCAGTTTCCCCGGTAAAATATCAAAATACTCGGTCGATCCGAGAGTTGCTTGGAAGAGACTTCGGAGCCATCAGCCAAGGTCAGCGTAAAATCGGGCAGTTTTTTGCCCACTTCAATCTGGCTCGATCGATTGTTAAAACTGGAATACCAATACGAATAGATCAGGAAGCCGAGTAAACCGCCCGCTGCCAATTCCATCCCCAGCATCGATGCTTGCATCTGGTTCCAACCAAAAAGCGCCATGGCCAATCCGATAATGGCAAGGATGATAATCACCGGAAAACGCTGGCTAGTCCGGGCGGTGCGTTGCACCAGCATGATCCAACTTAAAATCAACATAAAAGGCGCGGTGGTCAGCAACACACCGGTCCAAATAATCGGATGTCCGCCATCGGCCAAGCGCATCCCGGCAAAAATCGAAACGGCAATCGCATATGTGATGTAACTCACTACATAGACGGATTTTAGAAAATTCATGATCAAGCTCCTGCTGTTGTGCAGCATTTGGATCAAACACATAGCAAAGCACAAGGGAGCAAATTTGAATTTATCGTGAGTGGCAAAATCAAATATCTGGTGTTTTGGACGGTTTGGACTAGATTGCCCGACATCGAATAGGGAGAGCGATATGAGTGGTTTGGGTCGTAAATGGGCAATTGCCGGAATTGGGTTGGTTATTTTGGTTGGCATTTTGGTGTTTCGCACCACGGCGCTGGCCCCGATTGATTTGTCGCAAAATGAGGGGACTTCGGTTGATCTGATCGAGGTCGATGCCAATCAAACCGCCAACCATTTGGCCGAGGCAGTGCGCTTCAAGACCATCTCAACCCAAGACCGGACCTTGTTTGATCCAACAGTTTTTTCGGCTTTTCAGGACTGGTTGGCTGTTACCTATCCCAATTTTTACGCGGCGGTCAGCACGGAAGCAGTGGCTGGATCTTCGCAGATGAACACGTGGGCTGGAACTGACCCAAGCCTCGACCCAGTGGTGTTTTTGGCGCACCAAGACGTGGTGCCAGCCGATGAAGCGCCCGGCTCTGGTTGGGATAAACCGCCCTTTGCTGGTTTGATTGAAGACGGATTTGTCTGGGGTCGCGGTGCGATTGATGACAAGGCTTCATTAATTGCGATTTTAGAAGCAGCTGACCGGTTAGCGGCCAGTGGGTATCAACCCAAACGCACGCTGATTTTTGCATTTGGTCATGATGAAGAAGTGGGGGGCACGGGTGCGCTGGCCGTTGCGAGTTTGCTAAAAGAGCGCAATATCCATCCATGGGCGGTGATCGACGAAGGCGGGGCGATTACCACGAATATGCCCGATGTGGCCGGACCCGTGGCGCGCATCGGTGTGGCCGAGAAGGGCTATCTGACCCTGATTTTGACCTCAAAAGCCGAAGGTGGACATTCCTCAACGCCGCCGGTCACTACATCATTGGGCGCGTTGGCACGGGCCATTGCTGCGGTCGAGGCCCACCCGTTTGAACAAAAGCTGGATGGCGTATTGATCAAGATGTTGCGAGCC
Source organism: Robiginitomaculum sp. (assembly GCA_021776555.1). Lineage (GTDB taxonomy): Bacteria > Pseudomonadota > Alphaproteobacteria > Caulobacterales > Maricaulaceae > Robiginitomaculum_B. The sequence goes on along the minus strand of JAJFFR010000186.1, from coordinate 1,047 downwards.
ACGGCGCGCTCTGAAGAAGTCGGGTTCGGGACTCGCTTGGCCATGGCGAATTTGTGGCTGTTCGGGCGAACGGTTGAAGATGCCATGAAGGGATCCAAATCGGGCCGCGCCATGCTAGGGACCACCATTGCGCCGACTATCCTGCACGCTGGGATCAAGGAAAATGCCTTGCCCCGAGAAGCGCAAGCCTTTGTCAATTTCAGACTGCATGCCCGCGATAGCGTGGCGGACGTGGTGGCACACGTAATTGCGGCGATTGATAATCCAGATATTGAGGTAACCATTGCCAATCCACCGGGGAACGAACCTTCGCCGGTGTCGCAAATTGGTACCGGCCCCTATGCGTGGCTGGAACAGGCGATCAATGACGGGTTCCCCGGTACGCTGGTCGCGCCAAATGTGGTGTTGGGCGGTACGGATTCGCGCTATTTCGCGCTGGTCACCGATGATATTTACCGCTTTGCACCCTATACCTTCGACAGCTCCGACTTTGGACGCATTCACGGTCTAAACGAGCGGATGGGGGTCGAAGACTTCGCCCACGGGGTGCAGGTCTATTATATGATGCTGGAACGGGCCGGACAGATCGAGAACTGATCTTAGGTGCCGATGTTTCGCAGCTTTTTTCGTTCGTACTCGATGGGCCGGGGACCGGGTTGAGCAGGTTCTGCCGCTAGCCGATCCTTCGAGGGCGCTCACGCGCCACCTCAGAGCCTGCCCCGGACTTGATCCGGGGATGAGGAACTTTTTGAAACGAACGAGGTCCACTACCACCCACCTCATGCTGAGGTGCGACCATCGGGAGCCTCGAAGCATCGGGTAATGACGCTTGCACAAACTTTGGTCCCCAGTCTTGATCTGGGATTCTAATACTATGCGGGAGCCTTATGGCTGCAAGCCCTCGATCACTGGTCGGTATTTTTTGAATGTTTGATACAGGAAGTCCATCAATAGTCGGACCCGTGGGTTCAATCTGATATCTTTGTGGGTCAGTACCCAGACCTGCATGTCTGGGATCAAATTCACATCAGGAACTCGGGTAAGCTT
>JAJFFR010000185.1 GCA_021776555.1 Robiginitomaculum sp. | reverse complement strand
AGTCCCAGTGCCAAAAAGAAGAAAAAAACCAAACGGATCATGGCGTGTCTCCTTCATCCGGTTCAATGCTCAATTGCTGCATAACTTGGGTAATCGTTTTGCGGTCCAACGCGCCTTGCAACCAAGAATGGGTAACCTCTGCTGCGGTTTCGCTCAAACCTTGTACCAGATCAATGGCTGGATCGGGATCACCATTTTGCAAAGCCTGATCAGCCCGAGCTAGATTTGCTTCCAGCCCCTCCCCTTTGCCATCTGTGCGGCGTACTGAAACCAGTCCACTGATCGCCGCGCCCGCCTTCGAAAACAGCGAGGCATTTTCAGCCGGAGCATTGACCTCGCGCAAGATCGCCGGAATTAAACTTGAAAAAGATGCGCTGACCTCGGGCCATGTGGGCGCACCACGCCCTGCAATGGGGGCCAGAGAGGCTAAACCCGCATGGTCGGCAAATTGCAATTTGGCCGAAGCAAAGACCACGGGGAACGGCCTCGAACCCTGCACTGCGAGCTTCAGATCAGCTAAGGCAGCTTGTTGCGCCGCACCGGTTCTCTGGCTCAAGGTAACGCTTTCCAGCTTTTCCATGCGTTGCGCCAAGGCTGAATTATCCGGTAATTCTGACAGCAGCACAAAATCGGAAAACTCTGGCAAGGCCGATACGGTTTCTTCCAACCGGGTCAATCGGGTCCGTAATGGCGCAAGATCAACTGGCGGCACAGTCACCACCGGGCCAGCATCCACTGGTTCTGAACTGGCCTCCGGCCAATTGCGGTCTTCCAACTGGCGCAACCGAACGTCCAGCGCGGCCAGTTGTTGCACGATGGTCGGGTCAAACTTTATTGGGGCTTCCGTGTCAGATGTACCTTCCGGTATGGCATCATTGGGCAAGACACTGCGCGCTTCCAGCGCCGTCAATTGGTTGGCGATCTGTTGCACCTCGAGTTTTCGCGCTGCGGTTTCTTCGAAAATCAATTGTTCAAATGCGTTATTGGATTGCCGCATCTGGTTGGTTATTTGGGTCAATTCAGTTTGCAAGGCACTGATTTTAGCATTGGTTTGCCCTAAATCAACATTGCCTTCACCCCCGATAAATCGTCCGCCAAGCAGACCAATCGCTCCGCCCAAGAAGGTCGCCAGAACAAACAGTACCCAAACCAACGGCCAAGCCGCCCGCTTTCGTGGGGGTTTTGCCATATCTGAATCCGGTACACTTTCCACCACCGGCTCAAATTCGGCGTCGATTACCTCTTCGGTTTTAGGTGTTTTCTGGGTCATGGAATTCCGCGCAACAGGGTGTTTCGCTCAAATCTACCCAAGGTCACGGATTTAAGAAAGCAAAAACATCTGCCGCAATGTCGCAATCATGCTGGCTTCATTGGGTCGCTTGGCGACGGTCACATCAGACCATTCGGCCCGGATCAGTACATCGGCAATTTGTTCGCTAAAGGCCAAAAATTTAACTTCGGGTGCCAGTTCAGGTTTTAACCGGCGAAAACACTCGGCCCCGCGCTTTGAGTGAAACACCACTGCGTCAATGGCTCCGCCTGCCAATGATTGGCTGATATCCTCAGGCAAACCCGACAGCGACACAGTGCGATAACAAATTTGTTGCGATACCGAAAACCCAGCTTTGTTTAAGTGGCGCAATAAGGTCTCATCAGCCACTTCGCCGCGATACCAGTGTAATTTGCCGCCATCCGCCTCGGCGGTTTTGGCAATCAACCGAGCCAAGCTTTTCCCAGACCCCTTGGCCGGTATCACATTTTGATATCCGGCTTGGCTGGTTTGACGTGCGGTTTCTGCGCCCACGCAAAAAACTGGGCGCGCCGCCACAATTGCCGGATCGGGCAAAGCGGTAATGGCTGCGGCAGAAGTGAGAATAAACCCTTTGGCATCTTTTGCTTCATCAGATGACGCCAAAACCGGCTCCACCACCAACAAGGGACAAACCAGCGAGGCAACGCCAATGGTCTCCAATTGCTTGGCCAAGCGGTCCGCACCGGGTTGGGTGCGTGTGATCAGAATGGTTGGCATTATGCTTCGAACCGGATCAGATCACCGGCCTCCTGTGCGATCGACAAGCCGGCAGCTTTGCCCAATGCACTGGCAATGGGAAACAGAGCTGCCAAGGGTGCTGTTTTTGGTAAATCCATTTGTTCCTCACGGCGCCAACACTTCGTGCCATCCGGCAAGTATACCTCACCAGAAAAATGTAATTGGCCTACTTTGACCCGGGCTAAAGCTGCAATCGGTGTACGGCATGATCCATCCAGCGCGGCTAAAAAGGCTCGCTCAGCAGCCAACTCGATCTGCGTGGTCTCACAACAGATCGGCAATAACAGCTTGCGGGTGTTATCATCCTGCTCACGAATTTGCAGACCCACCGCCCCCTGCGCTGGGGAAGGCAGCATTTCGTCAAATGATAATACGGCGCTGGCGGCATCAGCCATGCCCAGCCGTTTCAAACCGGCATAGGCCAAAAAAGTCGCGTCAAATCGTCCCTCGGCCAGCCGCTGCAACCGCGTACCCACATTGCCCCGCAACATCACAATCTGTGCATCGGGCCGCATCGATAACATCTGGGTTTGTCGCCGGACGCTGGCCGTACCGATTACCGGTTTCTTGGGCAAATCAGCCAATGAAGTTATATTCCCGGCAATTAGAGCCTCGCGCGGGTCTTCACGGGGTAACATGCCAACCATTTTAAGGCCGCTCGGTGCTTTAACCGGCACGTCCTTCATGGAATGTACGGCCAGATCAATCTCACCGGCCACTAAGGCTTGTTCCAACTCGCTGGTGAACAAGCCCTTGCCGCCCGCATCGACCAGTGAATGATCCAACAATTTATCGCCGGTAGTGGTGTAGGTTTTAATCGGCAATTGCTGCTCGGCCTGGGCTTCGCTCAAGTTCAATTGAGCAGCCAGCAAAGTGCGGGTCATTTGAGATTGGGCCAGCGCTAGCGGGGAGCCGCGCGAACCGAGTGTGAGCAAAACTTGCGTCATGTTAAATCCTGATGGTATTCAGCCGGGCATGGACCTAGACCCAAACCACCCTGATAAGCAAGAACAAGACGCTGTGCCGCGCCAAACAAATTGGCCCGTGACCGTATTGGGTCTGGAAAGCTCGTGCGACGATACGGCTGCCGCCATTGTGCGCCTGCACAAGGACGGACAGGTCGAGATATTATCTGACTGCATTCATAACCAAAACAGCCAGCACGCACTGTTTGGTGGCGTGGTTCCAGAGATCGCCGCCCGCGCCCATGTGGAGATCATGGATCATCTAATCGGGCAAGTCTTGGCCGAAGCCAAACTGGAATTATCCGAGCTGGACGCTGTAGCCGCGACGGCTGGTCCCGGACTCATCGGCGGGGTTTTGGTCGGCATGATGAGCGCCAAGGCCATTGCACTGGGCAGTGATCTACCCTTTATCGCGGTCAATCACTTGGAGGGTCACGCCATTAGCCCTCGGTTGGATACCCATATCGCCTTTCCTTATCTGCTATTGCTGGTTTCGGGTGGGCATACGCAATTGATTGAAGTGGCAGCCTTTGGCCAGTATCACCGCTTGGGTTCAACGCTGGACGATGCAGCTGGGGAAGCCTTCGACAAAACCGCAAAAATTCTTAGCCTTGGGTTTCCGGGTGGTCCAGCGGTTGAAGCTTGCGCCAAAACCGGGGATGAAACTCGGTTTGATTTACCACGTACTTTATTGCGGCGACCGGGATGTGATTTCTCATTCTCTGGCTTAAAAAGCGCCGTGCAACGGATCTGGCAAGCGCTGGAAAATCCAGGTCCACAGGACAAAGCCGACTTGGCAGCCAGTTTTCAACGAACAGTCACAGACATTTTGGCCCGCCAAACCGCTAAAGCCATGCAGCTTTTCACCGAAAAACATGGGGCCACCCATTTAGTTGTGGCGGGTGGGGTCGCAGCCAACCAAATGATCCGTCAAGGTTTGGCCAAATTAGCCGATGAACAGGGCTATGCATTTGTCGCACCACCATTACGATACTGCACCGATAATGGGGCGATGATCGCACTGGCCGGGGCCGAACATTTGATCCGGGGGCAAATCAGCCAACTGGGTGTTGCGGCCCGACCAAGATGGCCCTTGGATGAAAGCGCAGCTCACCGGCAACCCGTTTCCGGGTCAGGCAAAAAAGGACCGAAATCATGAGTGAATTTGCAAAAATCGGTATTTTGGGTGGCGGCGCATGGGGCACTGCCCTGGCCCAGACCTGCGCCCGGGCCGGACGCGAAGTCACGATGTGGGTGCGCGAACCAGAGGTGATGGACAGCATCAACCAGACCTGTGAGAACAAATTGTTTCTGCCCGGTTTTGCACTAAAACCAACCATCACCGCCAGCACCGAACTTGACGCTGCTTTGTCCGCAGATGCGATTTTATCGGTGATCCCGGCCCAGCATACCCGATCGGTTTTTACCCAGATCGGCAACAACCTGCCCGAGGGCAAACCGGTGTTGTTGTGCTCGAAAGGCATCGAGCAGAGCACCGGAAAATTGATGACCGAAATTCTGGCCGAAACCCTGCCGCAAGCTTTACCCGCCGTATTGTCTGGTCCTAGCTTTGCCGTGGATGTGGCGGCTGGCCTGCCCGCCGCCGTCACCTTGGCCTGCAAAGATGCGGTATTGGGCCGCAAATTGATGCTAGCCATCGGCACGCCATCGTTTCGACCTTATCTAGCCAGTGATTTAATCGGGGCCGAAGTGGGCGGCGCGGTCAAAAACGTGCTGGCCATTGCCTGCGGCATCGTGTTGGGGCGCAAATTGGGCCAAAGCGCCCACGCGGCATTGATCACACGCGGCTTTGCCGAAATGGTCCGGCTGGGGCTGGCATTGGGGGCCAATCCGGAAACCTTGCGTGGATTGTGCGGTCTCGGCGATTTGGTACTGACCTGTTCGTCAGCCACTTCACGCAATATGAGTTGCGGTCTGGCATTGGGCGAAGGTCAACCGCTAGACGAAATTCTATCCGGTCGCCTCGCCGTGACCGAAGGGGTGGCTTCGGCTCCGGCCATGGTCAAATTGGCCGCCAAACTTGACGTGGAAATGCCGATCACCGAAGCAATTGCCGCGATCATTGCCGGACAACTGGATGTGGACAAAGCGATCCACGCCTTGCTGGCCCGACCTCTTCGGAGCGAATAAACAAATTTGAAACTTCAGCATTGCGAATACGGCTATAAGGCAGCATCCGCAATGCTGATGGTTTATTAAAAGGCTTTTTGCCAACCTATGGTCAGGCTTAAATCGGTCTCTAATTGCAATCCGTTCAGGTTCCGATACAGAGGAATTCCAAGCTCCAGAGCCAACCTATGTCCGCGCAATCCACCGGATTGGCCGACCAGATTGACCCCGAACAACGCCTCGATACTTTCGCCCCCTTGATTGTCAGGGTCAGCCGTTTGCACGGGCGCAACAATCCTAGGGTCAATTCCATCGATACTGCCTTGGGTACTGGCTTTCAATCGACCAGAAACCGAAGCCCAATAGACCGGCTCATAGGCCAACCAAGCCGTTGCCTCTCCTTGCGAGCCATAAGCATATCCTTCGGAATTTTTGCCCAAAGGAATACGGGCCGAGACCTGAGAACCCCAACCCCATTGGCCTCGTCGATCCTGAAAAGTTAAGGCTGGTTTCAGATCGAAAGTGCCACTGCCCAATTGCATCGGGTAGGGCAGACGCGGGCTGGGCGTCCCACCCATCGGGGTTAGGATTTGACCTTGCTCAGTGGTCGAGCCAGTTGGTACTGATATGCCCAGATTGAGATTAAATTGCTGTTTGGGTTTGGTTCGATTATCCAGACCAATAATCGCCACAAGCGTAGTATCGCCAATGCCACTGGTTTCGGTGGTAAACCCACCCAAGACATTGGTCCCCATCCCGCCTTGATATGTCAGATGGTCCATCTGTTTTGACAGAACATTGCCCATCGCCATCAAGGTAATCCGGTCGTTTAGGCCATACATCAGGCCAAGCATATGCATATCCATTTGCATATCGCTCGGGACCACTCGAAGTGTTGGCGGCTGCATGGGATTGCCAAAAAACCGGTTGGGCTGGGTTGTGGCAATTTGATCTGACGTTAAGCCGGTGGTGCCGAAACGCGAACCTTGCATGTTCATATGCATATACCGATAAGACAGCATCCACCCACCTTGCCTGTGGCGATGATCAGCCATCACCCCAATCGGTGCGTGATCTAATGCGTGTGGTGCGGTTTTGTCCTGTTCATGAGACAGAGCAGAGGTTGACAAACTGGCACAGCTTATAGCTGCACCCAGAAAAAAGTGTAATGTTTTCATTGGAATATCTTTCTATTACCCAATAGAGTAGCGGCCACTACATCAAGCAGATGACCCAAATAAATTTGCTATGGATTATAGAAAAACAGGTGGCGCACGGCTGCCCAAAGGTGGCCCTTGGGCAAAAGACGCCAAGTGTCGAACATCATCAAAACATCTGGATCCGGTTCGGTCCCAAACGATTGCAGTTCCAGTATTAATCGTCACTGGCAGGGATAAATCCAACAAGACGCAATAGGCACAATGCTGGCCCTGTATGCGATCTGGTTTGGAGCCAAAATCTTCCTTGCCCAATGAACGCAATAATTCTGATATGGCTCGCTGGGTTTCCAGCGATGCTGATTGCTCTGAAACGCTACACAAAAAGGTTGAAAAACCGAACCCAGGCCCACGGACCATGCTTACCACGCCCGGCACCATCGACTGCCAAACCAACAGGCTGCTAAGCAGATAAGAAATAAATAAGATTTTGGCGAGCACTCTCATCGTGACAAATTGCAACAAAGCAATCAGGATAGATAGTTTATTGCGGTCTCAAACCTGCCGGTTCGGTGCGATATAACAGCGCAATTCCGCTACTCAAACAATTGAACTTCATCCAACACGTTTTGACCTTCACCCATTCCACCGACAATGACAAATTTACCATTCCAAACCAACATGCGGCGGTGGTCCATGCTGGCTATGGGTTTGTCAGGTGCAACGGTAAATGTATCCGCCGCCACATCATAGTTCCAAACATGCGCTGAAGCTTTGGACGGAACACCGTCATAGCCCAACCCATTATAATTATATGGATTATCGGAACCCCCTGCCAACCAGATTTTTCCCTCATGAGCTGCTGCGGCCATCCGGTAATGGGCCGGAGCAAAGGAACCAATCTGCCGCCAATTGATCTGGCTCAAATCATTTGGATCAATCTCGCCGCGCCAACAAGCCGGGGAACCTTCGAAGGTGCGCCTAGCTTGATCGTTTACCGGCGGTACCACTTTGACCCCGTCACAAACCAACATGACATTACCCGCAATCGCCGCCGCATGGCCAAACACCGGATCACCGGGAAAGGCGGTGGCGGTGAACCATTGATTGTCCTGCACATCCAGCACCTGCACCAGATCGACATTGCCGGTATTGTGCCAGCCAGAGACCAAAAACACGTACCGATCCTCATAAACCAGAGCCACCCCATCATCGACCGGTACTGGCATCGGGGCCATCGAATGATAGCTCTCATCAGCTAGATCAAAGCGCCAGACATCAGGTGTCGACGCCTCATTGCCATCCTTGTCCACTGTATACCCGCCAAAAATATAAGGCGCGCCCTGCACGGTCACCGCTACTGAGGCCAAGCGCCCGACACCATCGGGCAGACCGGTTATTTCCCGGCAAGTTTGCGCCTTCAAATCACAGGCAAATGCTCGGTCGGTTACATCGCGCCAAGTTTTGCCAGACAACAGACCAGAAAAGGACAAGGCCGTGTCCCCGACCAATGTCACTGCATTATTGCTGACTGGCACCGGCAGCTGAAACGGTCTTTCTTCTTGGGTCGTGTTGGCCCCACAAGCCACCAAGGCCGTGCAAGCCAACAACAAGCTAAATTTCATTTTCATATTCCGACTCGCAAGGCAAATTGGTTGAGCAACTCTTTTTGGGCGGTATTTGGATTGCCCTTGGCGTGGGCGACCTGCATCAGCATGTCTTCCAGTTCGATCAATTCTTTGGGGCTGACCGCGCCACCGATCAATTGACTTGCGCTTTGTAATGCCGCGTCAACTTTCGTGGCGCTGTTTAATTGATCTCCCAAGCCGGCAACATGGATCAGCAGGCTTTCGGCCATGGCCTGATCAAATTCAAAATGCCGAGTGATCTGGTTCAGAATTTTATCGGTTTGCGCTCTGGTAATGGTTTTTTTGCTCACATTTCCAGCCCTTGCCACCAGCAACATCAGTAAAGCTGCGGCTTCTTGCGGATTATCAATTTGTGCAGGATTTTGCGCCGGTGTTTTGGGTTTTGGTTTCATTTGGCGGGTAGTTTTGGCAATTGTCTGCGCCGTACCGGCTAGATCACGAGCCATATGCAGCGCGCGCAATATCCGCCACAGCACCATGGCGACAACACCGAGAGTGCCCAATAACGACAAGAATGCAGCCATTTGTTTCTCCAATTTCAACCTGTGACCTTACGGGGGCTTGCCTGATTGCGCAAAGAAAATCATGGTAGGGGCAAACCTCGCCGCAACTCCGGAGCTTTGCAAAACTCATGACCCCCAAAACTCACCCAGTTCCTGCCCAATGGGCCGCCAATGCCTATGCCGATGAGACCGAGTATAATCGGTTGTATCAGGCCAGTATCGAAAACCCAGAAAGTTTTTGGGCGCAAGCTGGCATGCGGCTCGATTGGTTCAAACCCTATTCCAAAGTCAAGGATTGTTCATGGGCCAAGGACGATTTGCACGTCAAATGGTTCGAAGATGGCGAACTAAATGTAGCCTATAATTGTATTGATCGCCATCTGGAAACCCGAGGCGATGAAACCGCGATTATCTGGGAAGGTGACGACCCAGAGGTCAGCAAAGCCATCACCTATCGGCAATTACACGAAGAAGTATGCCGTTTTTCCAACGTGCTAAAGGAGCGCGGTGTCAAAAAGGGCGACCGGGTTACGCTCTATATGCCTATGGTTCCTGAAGCTGCCTTTGCCATGTTGGCTTGCGCGCGGATCGGTGTAGTGCATTCCGTGGTGTTTGGTGGGTTTTCACCCGAAGCCTTGGCCGGGCGCATCCGAGATTGCGCCTCGACTTGCGTCATCACAGCCGACGAAGGCGTGCGCGGCGGAAAAACAATTCCGCTCAAAGCCAATGTCGATCTGGCTTTGCAAAAATGTCCCGATGTCAAAACCGTTCTGGTCATCACCCGAACCAACTGCCAGCCGGACATGGTGGCCGGACGGGACGTGGTTTACGAACAACTGGCGGCCAACGTATCAACCGATTGCCCGCCCGAGCCGATGAACGCTGAAGATCCGCTGTTTATCCTCTACACCTCGGGTTCTACCGGCACGCCAAAGGGCGTGTTGCATACCAGTGGCGGCTATCTGGTCTATGCGGCGATGACCCACCAATATGTGTTCGATTGTCAGCCCGATGATATTTACTGGTGTACCGCCGAAGTCGGTTGGGTGACCGGTCACAGTTATATCGTCTATGGCCCACTGGCCAACGGGGCGACCACTTTGATGTTTGAGGGCATTCCAACCTACCCCGATGCCTCGCGGTTCTGGCAAGTTTGTGACAAGCATCAGGTCAGCATTTTTTATACCGCCCCCACGGCCATTCGCGCCTTGATGGGAGCTGGTGACAACTTTGTCACCAAAACGGATCGTTCTTCGCTCCGGCTGCTGGGCAGTGTCGGCGAGCCGATCAATCCCGAAGCTTGGGAATGGTATTACAACGTAGTTGGCGAAACCAATTGCCCGATTGTAGACACGTGGTGGCAGACCGAAACTGGCGGCATTATGATCAGCCCTCTGCCCGGCGCTACTGACTTAAAACCGGGTTCCGCTACCAAGCCATTTTTCGGAATTGATCCGATGTTGGTCGATGCCGATGGCAAGGAATTATTTGGCGAGACCTCCGGGAATTTATGTATTCGTTCGTCGTGGCCCGGCCAGATGCGTTCGGTCTATGGCGATCATCAACGTTTTGTGGACACCTATTTTGTGACCTATCCGGGCCTGTACTTTACCGGCGATGGCTGCCGCCGCGATGCGGATGGCTATTACTGGATCACCGGGCGAGTTGATGATGTGTTAAATGTCTCCGGGCACCGGATGGGCACTGCCGAAGTGGAAAGCGCCTTGGTTTCGCACCCGGCAGTTTCGGAAGCTGCCGTTGTCGGCTACCCACACGACATCAAGGGACAAGGTATTTACGCCTATGTCAGCCTGATGCAGGACGCGACAGAGAGTGACGAGTTAGTGGCCGAGTTACGCAAACATGTCCGCACCGAAATTGGTCCGATTGCCAGCCCGGACCTGATCCAAATCGCTCCGGACCTACCCAAAACTAGGTCTGCCAAAATCATGCGGCGGATTTTGCGTAAAATTGCCGAAAACGATTTTGGCGATTTGGGCGACACCTCAACCCTAGCCGATCCTTCCGTGGTCGATCATTTGATCGAAAATCGGAAGAATCGGTAATGACTCAGAGGCAATTCTAATATGCCTCGCCAAAACCGTGTTTTGCCCAATGGCAGTATTATTGCAGACCCGGCGCGGGGCCGACTAACCGGCAATCGGGGCTGTCTGCACGATACAGATGGGCGGATGACCGGGCGGCGCTGGACCAACAAGGCGTGGATTTCCTGCCTGCCCGAATTTAAGGGCTGGACAAGACCGATCAACCCGCCGGGCCGCTGGACACAATTGTTCTTTACAGATGATCTGGTGGCCCTATCAGCCGGGCATCGACCCTGTCACACTTGTCGGCGGGCGGCCTATCTAGTCTTTCAACAAGCCTTTGGTGCTGCGTGGCCGCAGATCGGCCCTAAGCCCAAAGCCAAGCAAATGGATGCGGTTTTACACGCTGCCCGTGTTGATCCCGCCACTCGCAACAAGAGAACATACCCCGCCAAACTAAGCACATTGCCGGATGGCGTATTTTTGACTTTACAGGACGAAAGCCAAATTTATTTGTGGTGGCAAGAAACCTTGTTGGCATGGTCATTCGCCGGATTGCGACCCGTAGAACAACGGCCAAACTCACCGATCAATGTGCTAACCCCGGAAGCAATAGTGCGAATGTTGGCGCTGGGGTTTCAGCCGGAGTTTGTGCCAATGATTGAAGGCATAATTCACTCCCGTTACCAAAATTGAAAAACCGGGCAAGCGCCTACAGCTTGCCCGGTCTGACAACATATACTTTTATAACAGTATTTTATTTGCAGACCATGGTATCCGGATACTTGCTATATTGTGTAAGAGGGCCGTTGCAATGGCCTGAATCTGCTAGTTTCAAACAATCGCCAGCACCTGCGCACGAACAATCCGTTTGGTTACCTTTGAGGTCATAATTGCAGGAAAATTCGCTTGGCCCGGCGCCTTTTGGTGGAGCCTTGCCAAAAGTAGTATTGGTTCCAGCTACGGCTCCAGCACCGCTCGAGGAACACTGACCAGATTTCCCATCAGCAGAAACATCAATGTCCGCTATGCATTTTCCGGAATTTTTTAGTGCGATACAATCCGCCGCTCCGTTGCAAGAGCAAAATTTGCCCGCCTTACTGTCGGAGCACGAAAATTCAGAATGGTTCGGAACCGAGTTTTTTAAGGTCGTACTCGCGGTGGCAGGTCTACCTTGCCGATCTGACGTTGCGGAAGCAGTTCCTGCCGGGATTACCCAAACAAAGATTGCGGCCAATAGATATATTCCAAGTAACTGTTTCATAATTTTCTCCAGTTCAAACACGCCAAAATTGGCTTTGTGAAAATGTATCCTGCTTTATTAGAGCATCAATCTAGATTCTCAATCTAATTTACTACGTGATCTATCGCCGCCTGCATGGATTCATTTATTTCAGTTGATCAGGGCGTAAAAACGCCAGCCACGATTTTGGCCAGTCCATCGGCATAATCAGTGGGGCGTGTGCTAGATTGGTCCGTGGCCCAAGCCCGGCCAACCCATTGGGCTGGCCCAAAAATCATCGCCGAGTACAATTCAGGTTGTAACAAAGCTAGGGTGCCGGATTCTATGTGTGGCCTGGCCCATGTGTAAAACCGGGCAAAAAAGGCAGCATTTAATTTTTGAACCGGCTCGGCAAGATCGTCCAGTCGACTATCCGCTCCACATTCAATCATGAATTTATGCTGCTTTGGAAACTGTTCCTGATAACGCAACGATGCTCGCGTGGCTTCGGCCAATGCCTCCGGTGGTGTTCCTGTGTGTTTTTCCATCGCGTCAAAAACAACATTCCAATAGGTGCGCCGTTCACGAACATAAACCGAGACGATAATTTGGTCCTTGGATTTGAAGTGGTGGAAAATACTCCCGTTGGATACGCCGGATTTGTTGGAGATATCTTTCATGGAAACACCATGGCGACCATGTTCGGTCAAAAGAGAAAACGCCGCATCGACAATTTTCTGTTTGGTAATTTCTGATTTGGTTTGACCAGATTTTTCTTGAACGCTCATTTCAATTCCAATCCCTTGCCCTACGCAACCAATTGCCACCCAAATCCTGCAATAACAGATATCGACTGTACGGCACCAACAACACCTGAGGGCATTAGATTGTCAATCTATTTTATTTTTGAGCGACCAAATCAGCCGGAACATCCAGACTGAGCAGCAGACTCACCTGACTACCGTCCATTTTGAAATTGTTGTCGGTAATCAGGGCCAAGCGAACATCGCCATTGTCCAATTGCCGCGCCGCAATGCCCTCCATGTTGGTGCTGACCTTGTCTTGGGCGGCTTGGTGAAACTCGGCCAGAAAAGAAGTTGGACCCAAATTTACCGTGCCATCAGCACTGGTCAGTATTTCTGTGCGGGCAATACGAATTGTGTTTTTCTTGGATACTTCATGGTTCCAATCGCGGTGTACGGAAAACAGAATTTGCGGATGGCGGCGGGTGGCTGGCAAGATATCAAATCCGGTAATACGCGTGTATCCGGTTAGTGGAAATTTATGGTTGGCAAAATCCAGATCATCTTGGGTTTTGCCAATGGCTAAAGGTGCAAACCCATCTTCGTTACGTTCCAACCCAACCACGATTTTGCCAGAACTTGTGCGGCTCATGGCCTCCATGCCATCGTTTCGGGTTCCGTCGCCTAATGAGTCCTTGAAAATCAAATGACCCGGTACATCTGCCGCGCGCTCCGACAGATCAAAAGATAAAATTCGATGTTGTAACTCAAAACTGACCAGCAGGTCTTTGCCGTTCCAGTCAATGCTTTCCGCATCGGATTTGCGGCCACCATTTTTGCGGGCAATCACCGTGCCACCCGCATCATGCAACGGGGCAATCCGTACCGTTGACGCAAGGTTCATCAAGCCGTCTTCATTTTCGGTAAAATCCAAAAACAACAGATTGGCATGATCGGTCATGGCAATGAATTGTTTCTCACAAAAAACATCAATGGCCGATATGCCGCCAAAGCGCTCTTTTTCCGAACTGAGCATCAACAGGCTACGAAATTGTAAGGGGCCAAAACCGTCCGCGTGCGGCTGCATTTGCTCTGCGTTGATTTCTATTTTGTCCATCCCTTCAAAAAAGGAAGGTGCCGGACAACCTATCACCGCCTTGGGTCCGCAAGAAGCTAAACCAATCAAAAGGCCAGCCAGCCAAAACCGCATCTGTTGCATTGTAAATCCTCTTCATCAGGCAAAGTTGATTGTCACGCCAAGTGTCATCGACACTAGTCAAATGACACATAAATGCCGATTGGCACACAATGCAAACACAAATAAATGACAAACAATTTACCCTTAGCAACAATGCCTAGCCCAAATGGCACCCGGATTATCCCCATCTGATCAGCATTGGGTACAATGGTTCAGTGCTTTGGACCTTGCTGGCTGGGTACCGGCTGTTTGACATCGTAAAACTCGAATAAACCCATATATAATTGGGTTTTTCTGAATAAAACTATCGGTTCAACCGATTGGGTATTGCCCACGTTTTGCGCAATATACTTGGTTGGTCGAGATTTTATC
>JAJFFR010000184.1 GCA_021776555.1 Robiginitomaculum sp. | reverse complement strand
CAGGGCTTCCCGGCCCTGCTTGCACCGAACCTTGTGTTTTGTTTTAGGCCTCCCCGCTTAAAGCTCGGTTAGGAAGCATGGTAAATTTTTCCTAAAATTTATGGCCCAACGCGGGTCTAAAATTTAGAGGTCATTTACGATTGACCCGTTATTTCTAAGGCACCAACCGAGCGACCCGCTCATAAGCCCAAGAGGTCCCATCATGAAAAGCCGCCTTTTCTCTATCCTTATCGCCTTCGGGATTATGGGCGCTCCGGCACTGGCTGACAGTTTTCAGGTCCCATTGGATCATGCGCGGGTGTTACGTCTATCGCGCCCGGCCACTGCGGTCATTGTGGGCAATGCAGCTATTGCCGATGCGGCCATTCATGACGGCCGCACTTTATTCATTACCGGCAAAACACTAGGTGCCACTAATTTTATTGCATTGGATTCCGAAGGTCGCACCATCGTTTCACGTGATCTGACGGTAAAACCTTCGGTTAATCGTCTCACTCTGCACAGAGGCGGCTACCAGCGCAGCTTTCAATGCGAAAACGGATGCGAGCCGGTTCCGGGCATTGGTGATGATGCCGACACATTTGACCGCCTAATGACTCAACATAAAGAAAAAGCTGACGAAGGTTCTACCGCAGCGGAAGATAATTGATCCCACCACCCACCTGCGTCTTTACCTTGGGTTAACCACGTCAATTATCGGCGACTTAAGCCTTTCATGATCTAACGGAGTACTCAGGCTTTCTTTTGCCGCCAGTATTTCGGACACCCACGATGCGCGCCCAATCTGTAACCAGACATTTGGTTTCTTTTTTTTCCAGATTTGGAAAGCGCGACAGCGGTGCGACTGCCGTTGAATTTGCGCTGATCGCTGCGCCCTTTTTCTTTTTGCTGTTTGCCATGCTTGAGATCACTGTAATTTTTTTCGTCAATACTTCGATGGAGCACGCCACCATGGAAGTAGCCCGGACCATTCGCACCGGCGAATCGCAACGGGCCGGGCAATCTTCTGGTGATTTCCTGAACTCGGTTTGCGGCGAAATGAATGCGCTCGTGCCATGCAATGGCAATGTTTATATCGACGTGCGGACCTATGCCGACTTTGACGGGGTCAACATGTCTGACCCGATCGATAATGATGAGCTGGACAATGGTTCATTTCAATATGATGCCGGCGCGGCAGGCGATATTGTCGTAGTGCGGGTGTTTTACGTCTGGACCATGAACACCCCGATGATCTCGGCGGTGTTTGCCAATTTAAGCGGCAATCGGCGCTTGCTGGTTGCCACCACTGCATTTCGCAATGAACCATTTGGGGCGCTTTGATAATGGGTCGTCTCATCCAAAAAATAAACCGCGCTGCCCGACACTTCATGGGCGAGGAAAGCGGGGTTTCAGCGGTTGAATTTGCGCTGATCGCGCCAGCCATGGTGGCGATGTTATTAGGCTCCATCGAGGTTAGTCTGTTGTTGACTGCCGATCGAAAAGTCACTCAGACCACCAGCGCCATTGCCGATCTGGTCGCGCAAGATGATGTCATTACGTCCGACGAGATGGATGATATTTTCACTGCTGCAGCAGCGATCCTGCAACCCTATAGCACGACACCTCTGCACATGCGGATCACCAGCGTCAAAATGGATGCGTCCAATAATATCGCAGTGGTTTGGTCCGAAGGTTTGGGCATGGCAGCGCGCGCGCCAGGGTCCAGCGTAACTACGCCCAGCGGAATTTTACAGCCCAATACCAGCGTGATCATGGCCGAAGTTACCTATGATTATGATAGCCTGATCGGCTCGGCCTTAAACACCCATATCGAGTTGGACGATATCTTTTACCTGCGCCCCCGGCGCGGTGAAGAAGTGGTCGGCCCCTAACCGCTCGCGGCTTCGGCTTGTTGCAAAGCCAACATGAGCGGGTTGCTGTCCAGCGTTTTCAAAACCTGCTGCTCTCCAAAATCAATCCGACACACGGCTCGCACGCCAACCAACGCATTGGTCATAAAAATGGTCTCGGCCTGAAATAGGGATTGCGGCGCAAATGCACCTTCTTTGACCTGCAAACCACAGCCCGCCGCCAGCTTCAATACTCTGGCCCGAGTGGTGCCGGGCAACACCGCGCAATCCAGCGCTGGCGTGAACAGAGTTTCGTCCTCAATCCAAAACAAATTACCGGTGCCAACACAACAAAGATTGCCCACCGCATCCAGCACCAGACTTTCATTGCCGATGGCCCCATCGACCGGCCATTGCCGCGACATGACCATATCCAGATGGCTCAATGTCTTATACCTACTGGTTGGATTGCTAGCCACGCGGCGCACTTGCGACAAGGCTAAATGTAGCGGTGGCAAATTGCCCTTTGGCTTGGCAAATACCCGAACTAGCAGTTGCGGCGCTGGATTGGACGGCAAGTCGATCCCGCGCGGTCCTTCGCCGCGAGATAACAAGATGCGGGCGCTACCCGCATGCAAGCCATTACGCGCCGCCAATTGTTCAATGACTGCGGCCAAATCATCCCCGGCACCGAGATCGGCAAACCCCAAAGCCAGAGCCGAGGCGCGTAACCGGTTCCAATGCGCCGCAAAATGCCGGGGTTTGCCACCCGTTAGCGCCAGCGTTTCGAACAATCCATCGCCCAATGCCAGACCGCGATCCGTGATCGGCCAAGATGCACTCATCTGAGCGCAATACTGACCAGATTTCCAAATGATCTCTATCGGGTTCTGACTCATTCCATCGCCGCCATTTTTTGAAAGATAGCCGCTTTGTCGTTGATTTCAGCCAGTTCGGCCTCTGGTGTTGAATCTGCTACGATCCCGCCGCCAGCTCGAAACACCGCGTTCCAACGACCGTCTGGATTGGCATCGAGCTGCAAGGTGCGGATATTGACATTAAAATCCATCGCCCCATCATTTGAAATATACCCCAGCGCCCCACAATACGGCCCACGATGGGCTTGTTCCAGTTCGGCAATGATCTGCATGGCTCGGATCTTGGGCGCGCCGGTAATTGACCCGGCCGCAAAGCTTGCTTGCAACAGCTCCACCGGGCCGACCCCCGGGGCCAATCGGCCGCTGACCATGGAAACCAAATGATGCACATTGGCATAGGATTGTAAGGCAAATAGCTCTGGCACCTGCACTGTTCCTGGCTGACAAACCCGCGACAAATCATTTCGCATCAGATCGACTATCATCAAATTTTCAGCCCGGTCCTTAGTGCTTTGCAACAACTCAGCCGCCAGTTTTTGGTCCTCTGCCGGTGTCTTGCCGCGCGGTCGTGTCCCTTTGATCGGGCAAGTTTCAACTTGCCCGTCTGGGGAAGCCCGCACAAACCTTTCCGGCGAATTGGACAAGACCGCCTTGCTTTGGCTTAACCGAAAATACCCACAAAACGGAGCCGCACTTACAACTGCCATTTGGCGAAACAAACCATAGGGAGTGACATCTTCTCGTAGCTGCGCCCGAAAAGCCCGGCTGAGATTAGCTTGAAAAATATCTCCGGCCTGAATGTAGGTGAGCACCCGCTCGATCCGCTCCAAAATTTCCCCATCGGTTTCCGGACAAGAAATTGGCTCCAGCACCGGAAGGTGCGGTAGGTCAGTCTTTGTTGTGCCTAATGTTTTCTCGAACGCTAAGGCGGTTGCTTGGTTTGGCCCGAGCGCCCAAGCCCGCCCGCTTTGGTGATCAAACAGAGCGCAACACGGATAATGAGCCAAACCTAAGTCCGGCCAAACTTGATCCGGCAACAGATCAATGTTTTCCAGTCGCGCGCCCAACTCATAGCCCAGCAAACCGGCCCAACCCCCAACAAACGGAAAACCGTGTTCGGATGACTCCAATTGAGGCGTCTGCAATTGCTGGCCCAATTGTTCCAGCGCGCCGTGGTCCGGGACCGTCAGCGTCTGATCCGGTTCAGCACACAGGATAGACCAACGCGCTGCTGATTGCTCGCCGCCCGAAATTAAGGCCAAGGCCCACGGTTGATCAGCCAGCGGAACGAATGCATCCAACGGCTCTCGCCATGGAATTTCAACCGAACAAATGGATGGCTTTGTCATGACCTCAATCGGGTGCGCAAAGCGTCAAACTATCCCGCAACTGATCCAGTTCTTTTGCGCTCAAGTTTAGGTGTTGTCGCGCATAGGCTTCCGGTTCGCCCATGACGGCATAGGCTTCTTCCAAAAACCCGGCTTCGACGCCAAGCATCGGATAAAGCACACCCGGCGCGATTTCTTGATCCAGTCGTTTGGAAATTTGCTTTGTGATGCCCGGCAGCACCGCGTCAATATCAACCGCTTTGTTGGTCAGCAAATAGTCTTCCATGATAATGTCCGGATCCACGCCCAGCAGGTTCAGGATCAAGGCGGCCAGAATACCGGTGCGGTCCTTGCCCGCCGCGCAATGGATCAACACCGTCTTGCCCTGCCCCAAATGCAAAATGGTTTGGCGAAACAATTCCTGATGATGGCTTTCGGTTGGAATACGCCGATAGGCACTTTGCATATAGGCTTGCACGCTGCTTTTAGTCAGCTCGTTTTCACGCAAAAACTGCACATGCGGCGGTTCGCTCATATCGCCGCCATCACTGGCCAACACCTCAATGTCCGTGTTTTCAGGGAATACATTGGGTTGAAACTTTCGCTCGGCTGGGCGGCGCAGATCAACAAAAACGTTCGGCCCCAATTGCCGTAAAAGATTAAAACCATGGGACTTTGCATCGGCCCAATGCCCGGAGCGCAATAGACGTCCGGCTGTCACCTTTTGACCATCCATGGTCGGCCAACTGCCATAGTCTCGCAGGTTTCGTACATCTGGTGATGGGTATAGACGGTTCTCTGTCATCGAAATGGTGGCTCTTCAAAGGCGCGTAGTTTTCGACTGTGCAATCGGTGCGCTACATCGTTTTTGAGGATTTTAATGGTCTCAAAACCGATCAACATGTGTTCGCGCACGGACTTTTGATAAAAAAGATTGGCCGCACCGGGCAGTTTGATCTCGCCGTGTAACGGTTTGTCCGACACGCAAAGCAAAGTGCCATACGGCACCCGGAACCGAAAGCCGTTAGCAGCTATGGTGGCGCTTTCCATATCCACCGCAATGGCCCGCGAACGATTGATTATTCTGGCTTCTTGCGTATAGCGCAATTCCCAGTTTCGATCGTCTTTCGAGACCACCGTGCCGGTCCGCAGCCGGGTTTTGACCTTGTCCATGCCCTCGCCGGAAACCCGCGCCGTGGCCTCGGCCAAAGCCACCTGAATTTCGGCCAGTGCTGGAATGGGAATATCCAGTGGCAATATGTCATCCAGTACATGATCATTGCGGTGATAGGCATGCGCCAACACATAATCGCCCAAGCGTTGTGATTGGCGCAAACCGCCACAATGGCCGATCATCAGCCAGCATTGCGGACGCAACACGGCCAGATGTTCAGTAATGGTTTTGGCATTAGTCGGGCCAACCCCGATATTGACCAAGGTAATGCCGCGCCCGTCTTTGGCTTGCAAATGATAGGCTGGCATTTGATATTTATGCCATTGGCTTTCGGCGATTTTTGCCTCTGCATCCTTGGTATTTTTATCAATAGTTACGCGCCCTGCGACGGACAATTGGGTGTATTCATCCCCCTCGCGTAATTGCTTTAGGCTCCAAGTGATGAACTCATCCACATAGCGATGATAGTTGGTAAACAGGATAAACTGCTGAATATGCGCAAACGGCGTGCCAGTATAATGGTCTAGACGGTGCAAGGACAGATCAGTGCGCGGCCCATCAAACAGCGCCAGCGGGCGCGTGCCATCGTCAGCAGCAAATTCACCATCGGCAATTTCGTCGCCAATGGTCACCAGATCGGCAAAGGGAAACAGCCGGGCCAGCTCGGCTGGGTCGGCATTTTCCATGTTCAGATCATCGCCACCGTCCAGAACGTACGTATAGGGAATTTCCACCTCGGAAATACCGATTTGAACTTCGACCTTATAATCGCGCAATAAAAGCGTTAGCTGTTCTTCCAAATAGGCCCGGAACAATTCAGGCTCGGTAATGGTCGTAACATATTCACCCGGCTCGGATAATTTGCCAAAGGCCCGTGAAAACACCGGCGGTTTGCCTTCGGGCTGATAGGTAATTCGCAATTCAGGATAGGCAAATACCCCGGAATCTCGGGCTTGCTGTTCCGGGACAGTCCCCTGCCCCAGATACGCAACCAATGCCTGACGCAAGCGGGCTGTGGCTTCGGCATAAAGCTCGGCCAGTTCACTAACGATCTGGCTGGCATGTTGGTTAGGCTTGGGTTGGTTCATTAACGGCTCTTGCGTACGAACGTCACCGCATAATAAGGCTCACCATCGAACATGTCTTTGGCAGGCTCTAGCCCGTCAACCATCTGAAAAACATGCGGCTCAATTCGGCCTTCCATGCGATAGCCACGCGCTGACATTTTGGAGCGATGAAACTCCATGGCAGCTTCGGTGAAGCTTTTGGCCAATATGGTTACGCGATCCGGCGTATCAGTCATCAAACAATCCTCTATCCTTTGCCGCGATCCTGATGATCAGGGCAAAGGCAAATTGAACCGGCAGACAACATTTGTCGAGAGAGAAAATCAGACGGATTGGTTAAATTCAGGCAGCAATTGCCGTTTTTAAGCAACCTGCTCAGAACCCGTACGATCTGGCCGCTGACCAGATCGGGCTAACTCAACTTGCCGGGCAATGGATTTGTACAAGGTTTTTGGATCAATCGGTTTGGATACATAATCATCCATTCCAGCCGCCAAGCAGGTTTCACGATCCCCCAACATGGCATTAGCGGTCATGGCAACAATCGGAATGTTGGCATTACGACACGATCCGGCTCGCAAGGCACGGGTGGCCTCAAGGCCATCCATCACGGGCATTTGAATATCCATCAGCACCACATCAAAGTGACTTTCAGCCAGTATATTCAAGGCTTCTTGACCGTCTCCTGCCCAAACCACATCGCCACCAATGGGCCGCAAGAATGCAGCCAATACGCGCTGGTTAATCGGATTATCCTCGACCGCCAAAATACGCAGGCTTTCATCGTCTGGTGCTGGTGTGGGGGTGGGGGTTGGTTTTGGGGTAGGTGTGGCCGCTACCGCCACCACTGGTTTTATTTCTGGAATTGCAGCAACACTCGGCTTAAACACCTCCGTCGCTGTTGCAATGTGGGAACTGGCCTCGATCTGTTCCGGGGTTTCGATAATACCGGTCGGCACTTCAAAATCCGCATGAAACCGAAAAACGGACCCGAAGCCGGACCGGGATTCAACTTCAATATCCCCGCCCATCATACCAGCCAAATCTTTCGAGATCGACAGGCCCAGCCCGGTACCTCCGAATTTTCGACCTGCGGTCGTATCGGCCTGTTCATAGACCCCGAACAATCTGGCCTGCACCTCTTCGTCCATGCCAACACCGGTGTCGCGAATGGCAAACTCCAACCGAGTTTTTCCATTGCTTTGCTGCACCGCATCTACTTCGAGTGCCACCGAGCCATTGCTGGTAAATTTGGCGGCATTGGATAGCAAATTGGATAGAATTTGCCGAATGCGGATGGAATCGCCCAACACCACGGCTGGCACCTTATCGCCAACCCGCACCACGAAAGCCACGCCTTTTTCTTCGATGGTCGGGCGCCATAGCCGTTCCATTTTTTTGACCAAGTGGCGCAAATCGACATTGATGGTTTCCAGCGTTAATTTGCCCGCATCAATTTTGGACTTGTCAAGCAGGTCGTTCAGCAGCGACATCATCACATCACCGGCATCAATAATGGTTTTGACGCTTTCAACCTGTTCTTCATCCAAATTGGTAGTCAGTAGATGCTGAGTCATGCCCAACACTGCGTTCATCGGGGTACGCAATTCATGGCTCATCATCGCCAAGAATGCGTCTTGGGTTTTGTTGGATTGTTCAGCAATTTTTGGTGCGGCGTCGGTGTTTACCGCCTCGTTGTTGCGAATGATACAAACCCGTTTACCGGTCTCACCGACTTTGAGCACAAACAGTTTGACCCGTCCGTCAAAGGTCTTGCCGATGGTACTACGACATTGAATGGTTTCATGCTCGGCCAACATGGCACCTTGTGCATGTTGCAAACTCTCATCCAATTGCAGTTCTGGCACAAAATCTTGTAGGCGGCGGCCGATCAATGGCCCGGTTGGAATTTTTAACAGTTTGCGCGCAGCTGGATTGGCTTCAACGACTTGGTACTGCTCATTACTGACCAGAACACACTCGCCCAGCCGGTCCATCAACATATGCCCTCGGCTATCGCTTTCGCGGTAGCTGGTATCGATCAGACGGACCAGCAGATCAGGGTCTAGCTCTCCATCGCGTATACACAGACGAACTTGCTGTTCTAATTGGGGGTGCATGAAAGTATTCCGGACAAACCTGTTTGTTTGCCCGGATTGTCAGCCAAAGGGCTTGCCATAGGGTTAAGGATTAGGCGATTTGAAATTTTTCAACTGATTTGAAAATGACCCTCAAACAAGGATTTCGAAGTGTTTCTTTACATAAAAATAAGCGTTTAACTGGCTTCAAGCGGACTTCGCCTTGGTCTTGTCAAACATTGACCAGACACCATCATCGCCATGCCATTCACCTTGGGTTGCCCCTTTGGAATACTCGGTGGCTCGTGCCTCAAAGAAATTGGCGTGTTCAACCCCGTTTAAGATTTCAGTCAGCCACGGAATCGGATGCTCCGAAACGCCGTAAATACGCGGTAGCTCGAGCTGTTCCAGCCGCCAATCGGCAATATAGCGAATATACTGTTTGATATCGTTCGGCTCCATGCCCTCGACCTCGCCCATCTCAAAGGCCAGATCAATAAAGCGGTCTTCTAATCCCACCACGGTTTTGCAGCAATCAGCAATATCGTCTTTCACGGAGCGGGTCACACAGCCGGTTTCGCGGGCAAACTGGTGATACATTTTAATCATGCCCTCGCAGTGCAGACTTTCATCGCGCACCGACCATGACACAATTTGCCCCATGCCTTTCATTTTGTTGAAACGCGGGAAATTCATCAACATGGCAAAGCTGGCAAACAATTGCAGACCTTCGGTAAAGCCACCAAACATGGCGATCGAGCGGGCAATGTCTTCATTAGTGTCGGTGCCAAATTCTTGCATATAATTGTGCTTGGCCGCCATGCTTTCATATTCCATGAAGGCTGAAAACTCGCTATCTGGCATGCCGATGGTTTCCAGCAACAAAGCATAAGCCGCAATGTGAACCGTCTCCATATTGGAGAACGCGGCCATCATCATCTTGACCTCTACCGGTTTGAAAATCCGGCAATAGTGCTCCATGTAATTATCGTTGACCTCAATGTCACCTTGCGTGAAGAACCGGAATATCTGGGTCAGCAAATTGCGCTCATTATCCGACAGGCGCGTTGCCCAGTCCTTG
>JAJFFR010000183.1 GCA_021776555.1 Robiginitomaculum sp. | reverse complement strand
GACCCCGGATCATGTCCGGGGACCGTGCTTGGTTAGATTTTTTGATCCAAGGTAATTGCCGACATGGCGCGGCTGGTATTGTTGTTGGTGCCATTGGCCCCATAGCCGGTTTTGGCGGCGCGGGTTTTGGCCACCTCAGTCGCTACGGAATGGACCATGCCTTGGGTGATGGTTCGGATGGAATTGGTCGCTCTGTGATTTGATTCTAATGCCGTATTAAATTTGATCGTTGCCGCGCGCAAATCTGATTTCAACGCCGCATCAGCCGAAGCCAGCAAGGCCGGGTCGCGGGCAATGCGCGAAGTTTCATTCCGATAAATTCGAGCTAATTGACCCTTTTCTTCGGCAAAGCCAGCCGCCTCTTGCGGGGTGCGAGCCAAAAATAATTCGGTCTCTTTGACCAATAATCCAGTCAGGCGATTAGACAACGAGATCATCTGCTGCGCCCGATCATTGGCATCATGTGCAGCCAACGCCATCAGATTTGCCCCTTTGACAGCTCAATACCTTGCATCCGCAAAATTTCAGCCTTTAAGTTATCAGCCAAACCAATGCCGCCCTGAGCCGCAAAAACCTTGGCATATTCTTCATGCAACAACCCGGAAAATGCTTTTTCCCCGGCTCCCCCACCAAACTCACCATCACCGCCTTGTAATCCAGAAAACATCGACGCGACCATTTGCGATAGGAAAAAGCTCTCAAATTCTTGCGCGACCCGTTCGGCCTCGGCCTCGGTACGTACAGCTTTGACACTTGGACCCGGCTCGGCGCTGGCCAATTGCTGGGTAAGAAAAGCAGAAGAGAGTAACGGATCAGCCATCGGAATTACATGACCTCGATTTCGGCCTGCAAGGCTCCGGCGGCTTTAATGGATTGTAAGATCGAAATCATATCACGCGGCGTAACCCCCAGCGCATTTAAGCCCGCTACCAAGTCACGCAATGCAACCCCTTGGCGCACCATTACCAGACCCGTTCCTTTTTCTTCCGAAACCGAAACATTGGTTCGCGGCACCACAACGGTTTCACCGCCTTCGGCAAACGCGCCGGGTTGTGAAACCTGCGGAGTTTCTTCGACGGTAATGGTCAAATTACCTTGCGCGATAGCTACTGTGGACACCCTTACATTTTCGCCCATCACAATAATGCCGGAAACCTCGTCGATCACCACTTTGGCGGGCAGGTCCGGCTCGACCCGCAATTGTTCAATTTCGGTCAGCAAAGAAACCATATCACCACGCCAATTGGGTGGGCGGGTTACCTGCACCGATGTCGGGTTCATGGCGTGGGCCACTGGCAAGCCTAAAAAGGAATTGATGGCACCGGCCATTCTGGATGCTGTGGTTAGATCTGGATTGCGCAAGGCAATTCGCAATTTGTCCTGGTTGGTCAATGAAAACGGAATTTCTTTTTCGACGATCCCGCCCGATGAAATACGTCCGGCGGTTGGAACCCCTTGGGTTACAGAGGCCGCATCGCCTCCGGCTGCAAAGCCGCCAATCGAAACTGCCCCTTGGGCAACTGCGTAAACCTCGCCATTGGCGCCCATTAACGGAGTGACCAGCAATTGTCCGCCCATCAGGCTGTCAGCATCACCCATGGCAGAAACCGTTACATCAATCTTTGATCCGTGCATGGCAAAGGCTGGCAGGCTGGCGGTGACAATAACCGCAGCCACATTCTTGGCATTCAAATTAGCACCGCGCGTATTGATCCCCAAACGCTCCAACATGCTTTCCAAGCTTTGTTTGGTATTGGCAACATTTCGCAAGCTGTCGCCCGTGCCATCCAGCCCCACCACCAAGCCATAACCGATCAGCGGGTTTTCCCGCACGCCTTCAAAGTCGGCAATATCCTTGATCCGAGAACTGGCAACAGCGCCAGAACCGCCCAGAACGGCAAAAAGCAGGGTAAAAATCACCACCCGAAACAACATCAAAAACCACTCCCGCAATATGACCGAAAACGTCTTGCGAAAATCGTGCCAGAAAACGCAGAAAAATAGCTATTTTTATTGTTATTTTACAAAGGATTAGATCGTTGCGGATTTTGTCCCTCACCGCCCGGCAAAGGCCACCCGGCAGAAATGTCCCGACCGACTTATGGTTAATCCGGTGTTAATGAAAACTCGTCTTTATAGGCGGTAAGACCTATTTCCATTCTTTTGAGTTGGCTCATGAAGATCAATTCCACCAGAGCAACCGGACCTGTCGGCCGGGCCAAGGGCAAGAAAGCGGTTCGTGGTGCCTCCTTTTCTCCGACCAGTCAGCCGGATATTCAATCAGCACAAACCCTGATCGGCACGGCGCAAATCTCTTCGGTCGATGCACTGGTCGCGCTACAAGCTGAGCCGGAAGTACAAAGTGTGGTGGAACGAGCCACCGGGCGTGCCAACTCGCTTTTGGGCATTTTGGACACCATTCGAATTGGCCTGCTCGAAGGCGGTGTTCCCGAACCCTCGTTAAAACGATTGCTGCATGCGCTGGGCGAACAGCGCGAGGAAACTGGCGATCCGAAACTTGAAGCGATTCTGGAGCAGGTGGAAATTCGGGCGCAAGTAGAATTAGCCAAACTGGAACTGGCGAATAAATAATTGCGATCCAGCCATTAACTCATTGTTTTTATAGAATTTAATTGTATGCGTTACCGAATTGACGCGACCTCTTGCATGCGTATACTCCCGGCGCATTTGAAATTTTCGAGTAAACTTGCGAAATCAGGGAACAAGGTTATGGCTGTGGCTTCCTCCAAAACAACCAAATTGCCAGCAGGATACAAACCTTCCGCGTCCGAAAAATTTATGGGCGTAAAGCAAACTGAATTCTTCCGCCGGTTGTTGAACGACTGGAAAGACGATTTGCTAGATGTGTCCAAACAAACCCGGACCATCATGCAAACTGACAATTTGTCCCACGCCGATGTTGCCGACCGGGCCAGTTCCGAGGCCGACCGTGCGCTCGAATTACGGGCCAGTGACCGGCAACGCAAATTGGTCTCCAAAATTGATGCTGCCTTACGCCGGATCGAAGAGGGTGCATTTGGCTATTGCGAAGAAACCGGCGAGCCGATCAGTCTTGAACGATTGGAAGCCCGGCCCATTGCCACCTTGTCATTGGATGCCCAAGAGCGCCACGAGCGCAATGAGAAGGTTGGCCGCTAACAACCCCCGCTCCGGCTCGGCCCTCGGCCCTACTCTTTTGCCCATCCTGATTTGTAATGAAAAACCGGTTCCCACTATTCGGGAAGCGCCGTAGGCTGCGCGCTTCACATTTCCAAACCAATATGGTTTGAACGTGTAAAACGAAAAGGCCCGGCCCCATGATGATCAAACCTGTAACGTTTGCCCTCGCTGCCATGATCGGCATTTCTGGTTGCTCCGCTCCTGCCCCTTCGTCGTCCAATAAGGCGGAAGCGAAAAATGATATCAAGCAGATAGAGTTCATCAAATACGAGTTGGAAAATGGTTTAGACGTCATTTTGCATGTGGATCGGTCCGACCCGATTGTGGCGATTGATCTGACCGCGCACGTGGGTTCATCTCGTGAAATAAAAGGTCGAACCGGCTTTGCACACCTGTTCGAACATTTGTTGTTTCTCGATTCCGAGAACCTCGGCTATGGCGGTCTGGATGAAATGAATACCCGGATCGGCGGCGAAGGCACCAACGGCTACACCACCAACGATGTCACCAAATACTTTCAGGCGGTCCCCAGTGACGCGCTGGAAAAAATCATCTGGGCCGAAGCCGACAAATTGGGCTGGTTCATCAACACGGTAACCACGCCAGTTCTCAATAATGAAAAACAAGTGGTCAAAAACGAAAAGAGACAGCGGGTCGACAATCAGCCCTATGGGCAAAACTGGGGATTGATCGGCAAGACCATTTACCCGCCCGAGCATCCCTATAATTGGCAGGTGATCGGTTCACTGGCAGATCTGGATGCAGCCGAGCTGGTTGATGTGCAAAACTTTTATCGGCGTTGGTATGTCCCCAACAATGTAACGGTAACCGTGACTGGTGATTTTGAGGTCGAGCAGGCCAAAACCTGGATTGCCAAATACTTTGCCGAAATCCCAGAAGGCGAAGCAGTTGCGCCTTTGATCGCGCGCCCCGGCAAGCTCGAGCAGATTGCCAATTTCCAAGTTGTCGATAATTTCGCAACCGTCCCGCAACTGACTCTGGCTTGGCCAGCCGTCGAGCAATTCAACGATGATGCCTATGTGCTAGATATTCTGGCGACATACTTAAGCGATGGCAAACGAGCGCCATTGAACGAAGTGTTGATTGACGAAGAAAAACTGACCACCACTGTTGCCGTCTTTAACAACTCGGCGGAGCTAGCCGGAGAATTTTATATTCTGGTGCGGGCCAATGCTGGTCAGGAGTTAACAGAAGTCAAAACGGCAATTGATCAGGGTCTAGACCGATTTGAACAAAACGGTATTTCCGAAGATGATTTGAACAAGATCAAAGCCGGGCTAGAAGTTGAGTTTTATGGCAATATCCAAAGTGTTTTGGGCAAGGCTATTCAATTGGGCGAATACAACGCCTACACCAATGATCCCGGCTTTATCCATCAGGATATCCGCAACATCCAAGCGGTAACCACCGCCGACGTGATGCGGGTCTATCAGACCTATCTCAAAGGTCAGAACTATATCGCCACCAGCTTTACGCCCAAAGGGGCAGGTGAACTGGCATTGGAAGGTGCAACTCTTACCCAGTTTGAAGAAGAAAAAATTGTACAGGGTGCGGAAACTGAAACTGATTTTGATCCAAAATCTCGCACATTTACCCCGACCGCATCGGCATTTGACCGAACCATTGAGCCAGCGTTTAGCGGGACTCTGAACACACCAGTTCCAGCCATTTGGCGCGGTCAGACCCAAAATGGTATTGATCTGTTTGGGATGCAAAACGATGAAACGCCGCTGATTTATTTTAGCTTGAAAATTGATGCAGGCGACCAACGCGCCTCAATCGCCAAACCGGCGATCCCAACTTTGACCGCTGCCCTGCTGAACAAAGGCACACAGGGCAAGACCACGGCAGAGCTGGAAGACGCGATTAAGTCAATCGGCTCCGAAATTGACATTTCCAGTGGCAGAGATGGTACTTTTATTACCGGCAGCACGCTGGCTCGTAACTTTGACGCGACCATGGCGCTGGCCGAAGAAATGCTGCTTGAGCCGCGCTGGGACCTGGAAGAATTTGATACGCTGATGCTAGAAGCGGCCAACGATATTGATCAGGCCGCAGCCAATCCAAACGCCATTGTGCTTCGTGAATACCAAGCCATTTTGTATCCGACTGATAACATTTACAGCGTCTCGGGGTATGGCGACAAAGGCAAGTTACAGACCATCACACTGGACGATCTAAAAGCCTTTTATGCCGATAGCTACACACCAACCAACGCCAAATTCCGTGTTGTGGGTGATGTAGCCTCTGCCCAAGTCAAATTGGCACTGCAAGGCTTGGCCGACAACTGGTCCGGCGACGAAAATCCGACCATAGAGATTGCGCCAGCCAACGTTCCGCAAGCCTCAAAAGTATATTTTTATGACATTCCCGGCGCCAAGCAATCCAGTTTTCGCTTTGGCTATCCGGCCATGGCCATTACCGATCCTGATTATGTCAAAACCAATGCGATGAATTATTTGTTGGGGAATATCTACACCTCCAAACTGAATTCAACCTTGCGGGTCGAAAAGGGGTATACCTACGGCATTCGCTCTAGTTTTGGTGCTGAACAAGATCGCGGTACATTTAGTGTTCGAACCAGTGTTCGCTCGAATGTTACCTTGGAATCGGCTGAAGTGATCCGGGAAATTCTGACCAATTATGGGCCTGATTTTTCAGATGAAGACCTGCAAACCATGAAAAGCGCCATCATCAAAGGACAGGCCTTAAAGTCCGAAACCCTAAATGCAAAATTGCGCATGTTGGGCGAAATCAGTGCCTATGGTTTCTCTGACGATTACCGGGTCAAAAACGCTGCCGAGATCAACGCCATGACCCTTGACGACATTCGCACTCTAGCCGCCAAACACTTGCGACCAGGTGCGATGTATTATGTGATTGCGGGTGATGCCGAAACCCAATTCGATCGGTTGAAAGACCTAGGTTTCGGCGAGCCGGTATTACTCGAAAAGCGAACCACCGAGTAAGGCGGCCTTACACCACCTTTTTAGCAACCATTGCAAGTTGCAACTCCAAGCGTTTGAGTTCACGCAGGATTTCGTGTTTGTCCATTTGGGCTAAGAACCACATTTTTAACATGCCCATGGCATAGGCAAAAAAACCGGCGCCAAAGCCCCAAAGTGCCATATTCCGCCCGGTTTCGGCATGAAAGAAATGCCAACCGGCCCACAATGCCGCACCAAACATGACAAATTGCATAAAGCCGCTTAGCCACATCCATCCAGCCATGCGGCCTTGCAATACGTTACCCAGCAAACCCCACATTCCCTGCGGCGCGGCCAAGGCATCCAATCGTTTCGCTTCATCCGAAGACAGCGCCTCGCGAATTGCATCATCAAGTTGTGTCATTGTTTTCTCCTGTTTCTAGTTGTTTTCGTAAAAGTTGGCGGGCGGTGTGCAGGCGCGATTTTATTGTGCCTTCGGCCAACCCTAAAATGTGAGCGATCTCACCCATCGAAAATCCGCCCGTATAGTGCAGCTCCAGCACTTCTTGTTGGGAAGCCGACAGCAATTTGATCGCCGCGCGTAAATCCAACGCATCGGGTGAAACCTGTTTCGCGGTTTCATCAGCCTCTACCTGATTTACCAACTCCAACTCATCATGCAGCACATGGGTTCTGCGTTGACGACGGATTAAATCGATACAGGTTAGATGGCCGATTCTGAGCAACCATGCGGCAAAACAAGCCGGGTCTTTTAAGTGGCCAATACCGCGCATCGCTTTGATCCAAACCCGCTGCGCGGCGTCTTGCGCGTCAGCCGGCTGTCCCAATTGGCGTAAGCACCGCCGCTGCAATATCGGTCCCCATATCCGAACCAAGCCGTCAAACGCGGCGCGATCGCCGCTTTGTGCTTTTAGAACTAATAGTTCTGTGGCAATCCTCTCCGGGGTTCGGGTCATGAAATCATCTGCTCCACAAGAAGGTGTTCATGGATAAGGTCGCTGCAATTGGCCATTTGGTTCATTTCGACCCCAACTTTTTGTGAAGTGGGTTACCCCGCCGCCTCAAACTTACGTGAGCTTGCCAAGCTTTCACTGGATCGAACAGTCAAAACCCGCCATAGTTTAGAACCAATCTAATCAATGGAATTTCTTATGCTGATCCGCCGACCCAAATCTTGGGAATTAAAAGAGAACCAGACCACACCCCACGGCTTGTATTTGAACCGCCGACAATTGGTTGCCGGACTAGGGCTTGCATCGGGGAGCATT
This sequence comes from Robiginitomaculum sp., assembly GCA_021776555.1. Classification (GTDB taxonomy): domain Bacteria; phylum Pseudomonadota; class Alphaproteobacteria; order Caulobacterales; family Maricaulaceae; genus Robiginitomaculum_B. The sequence goes on along the minus strand of JAJFFR010000183.1, from coordinate 901 downwards.
GCCAGCTGTGCTATGGCCGAAAGCAAAACAGCCATTGCCGGTCGCAAGCTGGAGTTTTCCAGCTCAAAATACAAAGTGGATGCGCCGCAAACGCCCTATCCGATGGTAACCAGCTATAATAATTTTTATGAATTTGGCACCGACAAAAGCGATCCGGCCAAGCACGCGCATTCCTTGATCACCGATCCGTGGACTGTGACCGTTGAGGGCCACGCCAATAAAACCGGCACCTTTGCGCTAGAAGATATCATTCGGACCAGTGAGCAAGAAGAACGGATTTACCGTTTACGTTGCGTCGAGGCTTGGTCGATGGTCATCCCGTGGGTTGGCGTGCCTTTACGCAAAATCTTGGCGCAGTTTGAACCGACCTCCAAAGCCAAATACGTCCAATTTGTCACCAAGTTCGAGCGCAGCCAAATGCGTGGCACCCGCTGGCCCGTACTGGATTGGCCGTATGTTGAGGGCTTGCGTATGGATGAAGCGATGAATGATTTGTCGTTCATGGCGACCGGCCTCTATGGACACGCATTGCCCAATCAAAACGGGGCGCCGCTACGGTTGGTTGTTCCGTGGAAATATGGTTTCAAATCGATCAAGTCGATTGTCAAAATCCGCTTTGTTTCAAAACAACCCAAAACATCGTGGAAAAAATCGGCACCGCGCGAATATGGCTTTTATTCCAACGTCAACCCAAATGTGGACCATCCACGCTGGAGCCAATCGTCGGAACGGGTGATCGGCGGCGGTGGGTTTTCGTCACTGTTTTCACGGCGTAATACTGAGGACTTCAATGGCTACGGCACCGAAGTCGCAAGCTTGTATTCGGATATGGATTTGAAGCGGAATTATTAGAGTTGATTAGAACTCCCCCTCCGAGCGCTTCGCGCCCACCTCCCCCGCA
>JAJFFR010000182.1 GCA_021776555.1 Robiginitomaculum sp. | reverse complement strand
GTGTCCAAGGCGAGTTGCTGCCCGCCTCTCCCATTGAAGCCGAACAGTCCTCGCCCCGAAATAGTGCTTCCACCGTAGCCATTCGCAAAGCAGCCGATGGACAATTTCATGCAGATGGCCGAGTTGGCCGCGCCCATGTGCGGTTTTTGGTAGACACCGGCGCGTCCAGCATTGCCCTGACCCTGAACGATGCGAAACGGGCTGGAATTGAAATGGAAACTTTGCAATTTTTAATTCCGGTTAGCACCGCATCGGGGCAAACCTTTGGGGCGCATGTGGTTCTGGACAAGGTATCCATCGGCAGCATTATTTTGCGGAATGTCGATGCCATTGTGCTAAAAGAGGGTCTGAATACGTCCTTGCTGGGCATGAGTTTTTTAGGGCGCTTGCAAAAAATGGAAGCCAGTCGCAACCAGTTGATCCTTAAAAAGTAAACCCATCACGCAACATCATACCGCCGGTAACAACCAGCAGTACAGCAAAACTACGACGTAAAACGCCAGCCGGCAAGGCGTGAGCCAGCCGCGCGCCAATTGGTGCCAAGGTCGCGGTCAGCACGGAAATAAATAAAAACCCCGGAACATTCACATAGCCAATCGACATCGGCGCTTGCACGGGAGCCAACCAGCCGCTGACCATATAAACCAATGCCGCAGGCAATCCGATAGCTGCACCAAACCCGGCTGCGGTTCCGACGGCGCGGTGAATGGGTTTCCCACAGACAGTCATCAAAATGACCCCGACCACACCACCGCCAATTCCAGCCATGGCCGAACTGAGGCCAATAAATCCGGCCAGTCCGGCTTTAGCCAAGCCTTCTGGCAATTGATCGGCCAAGCGCCATCTGGCATTGCCGAAACCCATTTGCAGGGCAATCAAAATTGCAAAAGCTCCAAAGCCAATCACTAACCAATTCCCCGGCAAACGACTGGCCAGTACCGCACCTGTCATGGCACCCGGTATGATCCACGGCACCCAAGATTTCAAAACCCGGACATCAACCGCGCCGCGCTTGTAATGAGCCATCACTGAGCGGATCGAGGTCACCACAATGGTCGCTAACGATGTCGCAATCGCCGTTTTCATCCGGGTGTCATCATCGATACCGAACTCACCCAATATCGCGTACAATGCCGGGACAATCACCACGCCGCCGCCCACACCAAACAAGCCAGCGATCAATCCTGCGAAAGCACCGGCTGCCGCCAGCGCCAACAATAAATTGCTTTGTTCCAGTAGAATTTCCATTATGCGACTGACAATTCGGGCAATACCGAAGCGGCGGCCTCACCGATCACTTCTGACCCCGCACCGGGCTTTACCCCTTTTTCGGACAAGGTACGCCGCCAGTGCCGTGCGCCGGGTTGACCGGCAAATAGTCCAAGCACATGACGAGTAATGGCGTGCAGTTTGGTACCATTGGTCCGCTCAAAATTGACATACTCGATCAGACCCCGCACCACCTGCTCGCGGCTGACAGATGGTCCGCTTTCGCCAAACACCAATTGGTCGGTATCGGCCATGATCCACGGATCGTGATAAGCCGCGCGTCCGACCATTGCGCCATCCAAACCTTTGGTTTCGGCCATGGCTTGCGCCAAAGAAACCAACCCGCCATTCAGAAGTATCCGCAATGCCGGAAATTGCTGTTTGATCTGGTGAACCAGCCCATAGTCCAGCGGTGGTATTTCGCGGTTTTGCTTGGGGCTTAGACCTTTGAGCCATGCTTTACGCGCATGGATCACAAACGTCTCACAACCAGCACCTGCGACCGTTCTGATGAAATCTGGCAGGGTTTGTACCGCTTCCTGCTCGTCCACTCCGATCCGGCATTTGACGGTTACTGGCACATCAACCGCGCTTTGCATGGCTGCAATACAATCGGCAACCAGTTCCGGCTGAAGCATCAAAGCTGCACCAAAACTGCCTGATTGCACACGATCCGAAGGACATCCAACATTCAGATTGATCTCGCCATAACCAAAATCTTCGCCAATGCGCGCCGCTTCTGCCAGTTGCGCTGGATCAGCCCCGCCCAATTGCAAAGCCAATGGGTGCTCAATTGCATTATACCCCAACAAGTAAGAGCGATCCCCATGTACCACAGCCGCCGCTGTCACCATTTCGGTGTAGAGCAAAGCGCGCTTGGTCAATAACCGCATGAAAAAACGATAGTGACGATCACTCCAGTCCATCATCGGGGCTATGGCAAATGTAAATTCTCTTTTCGTCATTTTTAAGGTGTTTCAAAGCTCAATTTCTGTAATTTGCAATCAAAAAATAAATGCAATGATCCAGCGAATACTCCGGGGACATTAGATATATTTCCCTGTGATATAAAGTGCAGAAGACCAACCCTATAATTGACCCGGACGTTTACCTGTCCAACGAACAAAGGCACGGGAAAATGCACTTACATCTGAAAATCCGACCAAGTACGCGGTTTCATTAACTGATACGTTTTGATCTCGAAGGTAGTTCAACGCCATTTTATGACGCAAAGAATCAAGCAATGTCTCGTACTTGATACCTTCCTCTTTTAGTTTTCGATACAATGTTTGACGGCTCATCCCCATGATTTGGGCAATGTCTTCCATACCGGGATTACCTTTGTGTAAAACAGGGATAAGCAGACATTCCACCTGACCCGCTATTGTTTTTGAGTTTTGGAGTTTGGCCAATAACTTTGTGGCATGCTCACTTAACAAACCCAACACATATTGATTTGGAGCGGACAGTTTTAACGAGGGCCAGTGAGAATCAATCAAAATTGCATTTTTGGTACTATTGAAGACGACCGGGATGTTCAATACCCTTTTATATTCCGAAGCATGTTTCGGCTCCGGATGTGGAACATGGACAGATTTGGCGAAGGGCCTATCGGGAAACTCCCGCCTGTTTTCACTTACAAAACGCGCCCAAGTTTCTTCGGTGAGTTCCGGGAATTTATTCGGGTTACTTCGTGTATCCACCAACCATAAATCATCATTCTCAAAAATCAGTTGAAAACGATTGTCGGGTTCAGGGACATCAAGCTCGGCCACAAGGTAGCCATACCGATTGAGCAGATTCAGAGCTTCACCCATTGTCGCAGCGGAATAACACATCAGGCCTACAATCGAAATTTTGTCAAAATTTTGTGCTGCACCAAGGCGAAGTGGCAATGCAGCATCATTACAGAGCTTCTTGCTTACTGCCATCAGCGCTACATAGCTTTCCATTGGTAAACGTGCATCCGGGTCCTGGAGTTCAGGTAAACTCAAATTTGATAGCCGCAAGAGCTTGATTTGATTAGCACCTTGCGAAACTGCAAATTCCATCAATTCCCTAGTATAACCCGCAGAAACTGTCGCTTGTCTCACCTTCGCCTCCGAATTCGGTGCCAAATGCCATCATTTTGATGATGCGGGTCATATACCAACCTGCAATTGTTTTGTACCACCAAATTTATTGATAAACAATATATAACATATGATCAGAATATTCCGGAAAGGAAATTTATATGCCCGAATCCAAGTCGACAGCAACAATTCAGGTGCGAGAATCAGCCAATCGAACGCTAAGAATAACGGCAGTATTCTGGTTTATCACTGCAGTTTTAGGACAATGGTTTTTTGTAGCATACTTACTATTGTTCTATGGCAAAACAGGCCTGCAAGGCAATCTGGCCGCTTGGAATAAAATCATGCCTCATGGATACGTTCCAGGCGATGACATTGGCAATATGTTTACCGTCACGCACATCAGTTTCGCTGTTGTTATCCTACTTGGTGGGCCTCTTCAGCTTATTCCCAAAATGCGAGCTAGATTTCCAAAGTTTCATCGCTGGAATGGCCGCTTCTATATGGTGACAGTGATCATCACTGCATTGGTTGGGCTTTACATGATGTGGGTCCGGAACCCAACGGGAAACCTAGTTCAACATATTGGGTTGTCAGTTGACGCCATGCTTATCGTCATTTTTTCCGCGCTCGCATTGCGGTACGCCATGGCTGGAAAAATTGCCACGCACCGAAGGTGGGCGCTTCGCCTGTTCCTCGTGGTCAGCGCTGTATGGTTCTTTCGGGTTGGAGTTATGTTATGGTTTCTTCTTACTGGCGGCATCGGGATTGATGTTGAGTCATTCAGTGGCCCGTTCATATCTTTTTTGGCCTTTGGTCAGTACCTCGTACCCTTGGCCATATTGGAGATGTATTTCTTTTCGCAAACCAAGACAGGAACACGAGGTAAATTTATTATGGCGGCGATATTATTTATATCGACCATTTTGATGGGCATTGGTATTTTCGTAGCCACGATGGGGCTGTGGTTACCCAATATGTAATTTTGCAAAACCCTGACACCGATATTGCTCTAGGATGAATGTGGTCAGTTCCCAACCTTACACAGCCAGCCCACTATCATTTGGTGGCGGGTTCTGTAATAAGATCAGCATCATCAAATTCTAAGGTTGCGAGGATTTCTATGCGGGGGATTATTCTGGCGGGTGGCGCGGGTACGCGACTGCATCCCATGACCATTGTCATGTCTAAGCAATTGCTGCCGGTTTTTGATAAACCGATGATTTATTATCCCTTGAGCACTTTGTTGCTGGCCGGGATTCGAGAAATTCTGATTATTTCCACACCGCAGGATTTGCCCAATTACCAAAAACTACTCGGTACTGGTGAGAAATGGGGCATTTCATTGTCCTACCTCGAACAACCCAACCCCGGCGGATTGGCCCAAGCCTATACGCTGGGTGCGGATTTTATCGGTGGAAAGCCTTCGGCTCTGATTTTGGGCGATAATATTTTTCATGGGATTGGCCTGCAAAAACTGATGGCCAATTCAGCCAAGCGCAGCTCCGGGGCCAGCGTATTTGCCTATCAAGTCAAAGACCCGGAACGCTATGGCGTGGTTAGCTTTGACGAAGCAGGTAACGCCCAAACTTTGGTGGAAAAACCAACGGACCCAGAATCGAACTGGGCGGTGACTGGATTATATTTTTATGACGGCATGGCCAGCGAATATGCTGCCAATCTAAAGCCATCGACGCGCGGCGAATTGGAAATTACCGATCTGAACAAGGTTTATTTGAACAAAGGCAATCTGAACGTGGAATTGCTGGAAAGCGGGTTTGCTTGGCTCGATACCGGCACACCGGATTCGTTGTCCATGGCCGGAGAGTTTATTCGAACCTTGGAAAACCGCCAAGGTTCGCGGATCGGTTCACCCGAAGAAACTGCATTTCATATGGGATTTATCACGCCGGACCAGTTGGCCAAGTGCGCCAAAGGCATAGAAAATTCAGACTATGGAAAACACTTATTGTCCGTTGCCGAAAATCCGCCACAGACGCCCAACCCACCGGCTCAAAATGGCGAAGTGAAGGAAGAAAATGGCGGTAAATCAGCGTCCTTATCCGATAATATCGGCGCACCAACCAATGGCCATTCAATGCCAAGTTCCGCATCGTCCCAACACAAACCAGCATCGTGATCCGGCGCATAAAAGCCTGAAACTTTATAGGCGATTTCCGTATCCGGTTCCAACGTGCAAAACCCATGGGCAAAGCCAATCGGTACCAGCAATTGCTTGGCATTTTCGGCTGATAGTTCGATCGAAAAATGCTGGCCGTAGGTATTGGAATTGGCTCGCAAATCCACCGCAACATCAAAAATTCGACCCCGCAACACCCGGACCAGTTTGTCTTGTCCACACGGCGGTGTTTGAAAATGCAAACCGCGCAACACGCCGACTTCTGTCGACAGAGATTGATTGTCCTGCACAAATTCCCGGTCAAACCCGGCTTCGGCCAGCTCGCGGCGGCTATAGGTTTCCATAAAAAACCCGCGACCGTCGTTAAACTTCTTCGGGCATACCACCAGCAGGCCTTCAATGGAGCATGTCTCAATCATCTTTTACCCGCCGAATGTTTGCACCCAATGCAGTCAAGTTCGCCTCCAGATTTTGAAAACCTCGGTCCAGATGATAAATCCGCGACACGCGGGTCTGTCCCTTGGCGGTCAAACCGGCAATCACCAGCGAAACCGAGGCGCGCAAATCCGTAGCCATTACGGGTGCTCCAGTTAGCCCCGTTACGCCGCGCACCACGGCCTCGCGACCATGCACGGTAATATCTGCACCTAAACGGGACAGCTCTGGCCCGTGCATAAAGCGGTTCTCAAAAATCGTCTCGCGAATGATCGACGCACCATCAGCCAAGGTCATCAACGCCATGAACTGCGCTTGTAAATCAGTTGGAAATCCGGGCCAAGCCTGAGTTTCCAGATCAACGGGACGCAAGCGTTCCGGACCCCGGCGTATTCGCACCGATGTCTTGCTGGTTTGCACATCAATTCCGGCCCGCTGCATTGCAGCCCATAACGCATCCAGATCAGACGGCACGCAATTGCTCACCTTCACGTCACTGTTTGGACAGGCCGCCGCCGCCAACGCATACGTGCCGGCCTCGATCCGGTCCGACACCACCGCATAATTCACGCCATGCAGTTTTTCCACGCCGGTGATCTGGATACTGGCGTGGCCGGCATTTTTGATTCTCGCCCCCATGGCATTTAGCATATTAGCTAGATCGAGAATTTCGGGTTCTCGCGCTGCATTCAGCAATTCTGTCTCGCCCTTGGCCAGCACCGCCGCCAACATGGCGTGTTCGGTCGCGCCAACCGAAACAAATGGAAAGCTGATTTTGGCGCCGGTCAGGCCATTGGGTGCCGTGGCATAGGCATAGCCTTCTTTGAGTTCAATTTTTGCACCCAAAGCCGAAAGCGCCTCTAAATGCAAATCAACCGGCCGCGCCCCAATGGCACAACCTCCGGGTAACGAGACTTGCGCCCGCCCCTTTCGAGCCAGTAACGGCCCCAACACATTAAACGTCGCTCGCATTTTACGAACTAGATCATACGGCGCCACCGGCTCGCCCAATGATTTGGCGCAAATCTGCATGGTACCGGTTGGTCCGGTAGCGACCTCAGCACCCAAATGACGCATCAAGTGGGCCAAAAAGCCAGTATCTGCCAATTCCGGCATATTGGTCAGGGTAACGGGGTCATCACTGAGCAGCGCCGCGACCATCAGTTTTAGAGCCGAATTTTTGGCACCAATGATCTGCACTTCACCTTGCAGGGCATTGCCCCCTTCAATGAGAATACTATCCATGAAAAATGATCCTTCGGCTCAAACCCTGTTACCCGCTACCGGGTAGGACAGGCTCTGGACGCTGACAAGGCAAAAAAGCGGCATTTTTAAGCCGAGTTCTTCGAAATAACGGTTTTCTTCTTGGCCGTCTTGCGACGACGCAAATTATCACGCAAGGCCTTGGCCAGCCGTTCTTCACGGGCATTTGCGGGTTTGGATTTCACGGTCGGACGTTTTGTCATCACAGTGAAAGTTTAGGTGAAAAAAATTCAGTGCGCCAGCACCCTTTTCAAGCAGACAAAGACCGGCTATACGCGCGGCTGTTCTTTAGGTCTGGCAACAGAACTTGGGGTCCGGCAACGGAACTTGGCAATTGCCGCAGTAGCTCAGTGGTAGAGCGCATCATTGGTAATGATGAGGTCGGGAGTTCAATTCTCCCCTGCGGCACCATTTTTCTTGTGCTCCTCATCCTGAGGTGCTGCGAAACAGCCTCGAAGGGCGCGATGCTAAAGCTCGCCACTTGAGGACGGGTTTGGTTCGAGGTTTATCCTCTCACCTACACCAGCCGCATATCAGTTGCTGGTGCTGAACACGCAACGAATGCAATTGGTCCGGCTTTACCAAAAACGGACATTTGCCAACGCAAAGATGATCCGATGGGCCAATCTCAATTTGTCGTAGCCGCCTTGTACAAGTTTGTAAGCTGGCCGGATTTTGAACAATCTCGCACCGGATTGCTTCGGGTCTGCATCCAAAACCAAGTGTTTGGCACATTGTTACTGGCCAGCGAGGGCATTAACGGCACCATCGCCGGACCGCGAGACGGCATTGATCAGGTATTGTCCTACATTCGCGCCCTGCCCGGTTTTGCCAAGCTGGATCACAAGGAAAGCCTAGCCGAAACCAACCCATTTTTACGGATGAAAGTCCGTCTGAAAAAAGAAATCGTCACCTTGGGCGTTCCCGGCATCTCGCCAACCAAGCAAGTTGGACAATATGTTGCCCCGGAAGATTGGAACGAACTGATCGCGCGCGAGGATGTAGTTTTGATCGATACCCGCAATGATTATGAGGTCGAAATCGGCACGTTCAAAGGGGCGATTGACCCCCAAACTACCTCGTTTCGGGAGTTTCCAGACTGGTTGCGCGCCCAGACCGGCCTGCACAACAAGCCCAAGCTAGCCATGTTTTGCACGGGCGGCATTCGATGTGAAAAATCAACGGCTTTGGCGTTGGCCGAAGGGTTTGACGAAGTTTACCATCTTGATGGCGGCATTTTGAAATATCTGGAAACCGTGCCGCAAGCCGACAGTCTATGGGAAGGCGAATGCTTTGTGTTTGATCAACGGGTTTCGGTCGATCATGCCATGCAGCCCGGTTCCTATGATCTGTGCCACGCCTGTCGCTATCCCATTACCGAGCAAGACAAAATGTCCAAGCATTATAAACCGGGAGTTTCCTGCCCAAGATGTGTCGGCACCCACTCCGAATTACAGCAAAAACGCTTTGAAGAGCGCCAAAAACAAATGCAATTAGCTAAAACCAGAGGCTCCGCTCATTTGGGCCAGCAAATCGAGGGAGCTAAGACATGAAAATCCTAGTCACCGGCGGTTCCGGCTTTATCGGCTCTGCCGTTTGTTTGTATCTGGTCCAGCAGGTCGGGGTTGAAGTGGTCAATGTGGATGCGTTAACTTACGCGGCCAACCAACACTCCTTGCGTCCGATTGAAGATCATCCGGCATATTCGTTTGTGCAGGCCAATATCTGCGATCATGCCGCGATGGTTCAGATTTTTGCCAAGCATCAACCAGACGCCATCATGCATCTGGCTGCCGAAAGCCATGTGGATCGCTCGATCACCGGCGCGGCTGATTTTATCCAAACCAATATCATCGGCACGTTTACGCTGCTTGATGTGGCCAAGGCCTATTGGCAGGAATTGCCCGATGCCAAAAAGGCTGATTTTCGGTTTTTGCAGGTTTCGACCGACGAAGTGTACGGCTCCTTAGGAGCCGGTGGCCTGTTTGAAGAAACCACGCCATACGACCCGTCCTCACCCTATTCAGCCAGCAAGGCAGCCTCAGATCATTTGGCATTGGCTTGGCAAAGAACCTATGGGTTTCCTGCACTTATCTCGAATTGTTCCAATAATTACGGCCCACGCCAGTTTCCAGAAAAACTGATCCCGCTCGTGTTCATCAATGCGTTGCATGGTGAAAAATTGCCGGTTTATGGCGATGGGTCGAATGTGCGCGACTGGCTCTATGTCGATGACCATGCAAAGGCCCTCCACCTGATCCTGACCCAAGGACGACTGGGTCAAACCTACAATGTTGGCGGGCGCAATGAACGGACCAACTTGCAAGTAGTCCACCGGATTTGTGATTTGCTTGATGAAAAACGATCCAATGAGACTTCGCGCCGCGATCTGATCACCTATGTGACCGACCGTCCGGGCCATGATCATCGTTATGCGATTGATGCCAACAAGTTGGAAAGCGAACTGGGCTGGCGCGCCAAAGAAGATTTCGAAACCGGCATGGAAAAAACCATTGGCTGGTATCTGGACAATGAAGCTTGGTGGCGACCTCTGCACGACAAGGTCTATGCTGGCCAACGCCTCGGCCTTGCCAATCCATCCGGCAAAGGCTGAACCATGTCCAAAGCTCTAGTGATTGGCGCGCATGGGCAAGTGGCTCGTTCTCTGTTTACAGCGGACAAGCCCGAATCATTCCAGTTATTTTCGGTTGCCCGGCCAGAATTAGATCTGGCCCGCCCTGAAACCATTGCGCCGGTACTGGATGTTCAAAACCCACAATTTGTGATCAATGCCGCAGCTTACACACAAGTTGATACGGCCCAAAGCAATGAAGCAGAAGCCTTTGCGGTCAACGCCGAGGGCGTTGACGTTTTGGCGCAGGAATGTGCCAACCGAAATATCGTACTGCTGCATCTGTCTACCGACTATGTGTATGATGGCACCAAGCAAGGCCCATATACCGAAACCGATCCAACCGCTCCATTGGGGGTTTATGGCCGGTCCAAACTGGCCGGTGAAGAGGTCATCCGGGATGCAAATCCGGCACACCTGATCCTGCGAACCGCATGGGTTCATAGTCCGTACGGGACCAATTTTGTAAAAACCATGTTGCGTTTGGCTGAAACCAAAGAGCAGATCAACGTCATCAACGATCAAACCGGCTGTCCAACATTTGCCCCGCATTTGGCAAATGGCATTCTACAGATCATCGACCGCCTGAACCGGTCTGGAAAAGTTGACCATGTCTGGGGCACCTATTGCATGGCAGGCGCTGGCAATACCAGCTGGTATGATTTTGCTCGTGAGGTTTTTGAGCAATCAAAGCGCTGCGGCGGACCGAGCTGCGAAATCAAACCGATCCCGGCAACAGAATGGCCAACCCCCGCACCTCGGCCCGAAAATTCAAAGCTGGATTGTCAGAAACTGGAACAGCAATTCGGCATTCGCTTGCCCCATTGGCGCCAAGGTGTAGCGAAATGTGTGGCCGATATATTGGCGTAAGTCACACCTGTTAATGTTGTAATTTCAACCAATTATGTCGTTTTTTTAATTTTTTTGCGGTTTTACGCAATACAGCCAAACGATTGGTCGTCGATTGCAGCATCGAATCCGGATGCACCCGATAGCGGGCCAGAATTTCTGGCACCCGCACCCCATGCCAATTGGCCTCGGCAAAGCTGCACCAAAGATCAAAATCTTCCCAACCATCCGGCAAATGGGCATAGCCGCCCACCTCGGTCCACGCCTGTTTTCGGATCAGGGCCATTGCGTCAATATAATTACCCCGGGCCAGTCGGGCGCGGTTCCATAATTGTGTGTTTAACAATCCATGATCGCCAGCAAACACTTCCAACATCGGATAAGCGAACCCGGCCTTGGGATCATGCAAGGCTTGTTCACACCGCGCAATACAGCGTGGATACAGCAGATTATCCGCATCAAGTGTGAACCCGAACTGGCTTTGGCAATGAAAGAACCCGGTATTTCTGGCCGCTGACAAACCGGCATTTTGGTCGTGGGCGATTAGTTTTATATCGACAAACCGCTCGGCGTTTTGTTGCATCCATTCCTTGCAGACATTTTGCGAATTGTCCGTACTGCCATCGTCGACCACCACCAATGACAGGGCTTCAATCGTTTGCTTGCGCACCGAGTCCAGCGCTTGGCATATGGTGTGCTCATAATTATAGAGCGGTACAATAATGGTGGTTTTGGCCGGAATCGCATCTCCGGTATTTTCCGAAAAAATTACCGAATGCGGAGCAATTTCCGGCTCCAAGCTCATTTGGCCTGACCCGACTTAATCTGGAAGATGTCGGCCAAAATCTGCCCCATCGGAGCCAGTGTTCGCAATTGCTGATAACCATTGCTGGCCACCCGCTCTAATTCCTGCCCGCCATCCTTGGATTTGAGCAACCAATCCATCATTTGCGGCAGCTTTTCCAGATCATCCTCAAAAAAATGCTGGCCCGGCTCATAGCCCGGCGCACAAAATCCGGTTTCTGTGACCACAGCAGTGCGATGCCAGAACCCGTGCCAGATCATCCGGTGCCACTCAAAATAGGGCAAAACCCCCT
>JAJFFR010000181.1 GCA_021776555.1 Robiginitomaculum sp. | reverse complement strand
GTAAAATCAATTTTGCGTTTTCATAATTGCCTTGCTCTTCGGCCATCTCTGCTAGCTCTTGATACGTTGCTGTTTCATGTGCAACCAAACCCAAATCCCTTTGGAGAGGCAGTATTTCTTCGAGTAAAGGCCTCGCTTGATCTGGGTTTCCAATGCGCCTAAACGCCATTGCCAGCCTAATTGTAGCACCAGACTGAACATCGTGGACTCCACTCTCTTTTGCATCATGAATAACTGTTTTTAAGACTTTGATCGCTTTCTCATTTTCTCCATTGGCCAGAAACGTACCACCAAGATGATCCGCAGCTTTGAGTTTCTGCTTTTTTGTTGCGCTTGGGTTATCTATAACCCGTGACAAATGCTCTTTAGATTTGTCGAATTCATCATGATACAAATAAACCCTACCAATTCGGGTGTTTGCCTCGAGGTCATCGGGTTCAATTAGTAAGATCTGTCGATAGATTGAAAGCGCTTTATACGGTTCTCTTGCATAAAGAGAGGCACCAACCTGGTGTAATAACGTTAGCTTTTCTTCATCGGACAGCGCCACCCGTTGTTCTTTGTACTTACTATATATATTTTCGGCAGCGCGAATAGAATCACCGCTTTTTTGCAACTCAACTAAGAAATCTTCAAACGGAATATTTGCATCAAACAATTGACGGCTAATACTTCTAAGTGCTTTCTCCTCGTTCAATCGCGGCGGATTGTTTGAAAACGATGTCGTTTGTGAAACTGTATCACGTCTATCACCCATAGTTTGTATTGCAAGGAACGAGATAGCCGCCACCAATAGAGAAAATACTGACATGTGGGTAAAATTTAGCGTCGGCCTCCGAAAAGCAATAATTAATCTCGATAACCCTTTCCAGTTACGCTTTTTTTCTTCAATATCAAAACCGACAACGGGCTCATCAATATGCCGTAGCGCCATCGGCCCACGCCTGCGAAAATCCATGTCAACTTCATTGCGCACCAAATTTACGGCATGAAGTGAAATTAAAATTCCGTTGGCCTCGGCTTCATTTTGGAGTCGTGCAGCAATATTGACGCCGTGACCTAATAAATCGCCCGTTGGCTGCTCAATGACATCACCGACATGAACCCCGACGCGGACCTGGGCCGCGGGTGAGTTAGGTGAAAGCGTATCACGCGCTTTTATATCGTTTACAAAGGCGACGGCAGCGCGCACTCCGTCCACCGCACTGGAAAATTCCGCCATAAAACCGTCGCCAGCGCGGTTAAAAACCCGCCCATTAAACTGTTTAACGACCCGTTCATAAACCACAAATACGCGTTCAACTGTTGTCACAGCTGCATTAGCATTGGCTTCCGCGAGCCTTGAGTATCCGCATATATCCGCCGCAACGACTGTAGTTAGCCGCCGTTTTGCCGAAACCTGCTTTTGGATCGAATGATCTGACAAATTCTACCCCATAAAGCTCATGAGCTAAGAATATATCAAGAAGCGAAGCCGAGGTGAAGCGCGCCCACAATATGGGTTTGTCGGGGCTCACAGGCCAATGTTGCGGTTGTAAAAGCTTTCGATGGTCGGAATTTCGGCTACTCATGAATGACATTTCAAGTTATTGAGTTAATCCTAGCCCAAATATTTCTCAATGGCGTTCTCCAAGCGTTTATGCTCGATCGCTATTCTTGGGTGTAATTCCTCACGTTTTACATCTTTGCAATTTTTCGTACAGCGGCCGTTCTCATCAAGGTTACAAACCCTAAGGTGTCCCGGTTTACTTGAAAACGTAATACACTTTTTTCCCATTTTTCTTTGACCTTGCATTATCAATTAATTGCTTCACTTATCAGCCGGGCATTGTGGAGCGCATCAGCTCCAGTCGCCAACTCCTGGCGACCGTCAACAGTTGGTCCAAATGTAATTAATACGGAATGACTAGTGGCTCTTCCGGCACCGAGCACAGTTCCAGCGTCTTTGAGGCCGCGCTTAACAAACGCCCATTTTGGAGTTGTTCCGCTGCGCTTTCCTATTTCAAACTTAACTTGGTACGTAAATGACTCTTTATTAGTGATGGATGTAATCAGTCCACTCTGAACAAGTCCCAAACGCGTAGTCAACCAAGGTTGTACTCCAAGCTTGTTTTCAAAAACGGAAGTACTGTTTTGAGCGTCAGCTACACACAAATTCTGGTCGCTTAAATCACTAATTGAATTGAAAACTTGATCCGTCTCTGTACGCGTTGCTTTGGCAGAAAGGGCTAAGCCGCCATTGAGCGTAAAGACCGAATCTCCAGCGCCCAACATCGCAGCAGGCGTTGTGGGTGAAAGGACATTTATGCTGGGGTTAAACGAAGAATCTTCAACAACGTTGAGCGTAAGCGTGTACTTCACCCCCCATTTTTTGAAGAAATCGACCGTTTTTTCTTGAAGTGCTGAAATTTCAGCGGCCTGAGCATTGGCTTCGTAAATTGCTTCGATAATTTCGCATTGAATATTGCGATGAACATCCTCCACAAATAATCGATCTTGTTCATTTCCAGTTAGTGACGGAAGGTATGTCCCACATCCTGACACGACGCTAAACATCAAAATATAAAATGGCGTTCTCATGATGGCGCCCATAATCTGATTCAAATTAAATTCTCCTCGATGAAAATTAGAGCGATCTGGCGGGCGAAAATTCTACACTTAATCCATTTGTTTGGCTATTTTTTTACGATACTTGAGAGCGTGAAAAGTGCCTACACGCCGGCTTTCCGTTGTAAACCGGCAATATTGAATGAGTTTCCCAAGGGCGCCAGTAGCCAACAACCTCACAGCAATTTTTTGGTTGCGAACTGACACGAATAATTCCTTACGGATATTTTTGAAGTGCTGAATTTTATTAATTCTAGTTGCTGTTTGAACACTAGTATTGTTCATAAGGTCAATAGCTCAAAACTTTGGACCGGGTAGCAAGCTTAAATGCGATTGCTAGCCGGCGTCCCGTTGATATTAACTGGCTGCCGGCAACAAAAAAAGACCAACATCCTAAAACTGACAGCTCACCAGGCGGTTTAGAATTCATGCTAGGAACAAAATCACATTTTCTCTGTAACTTTGGTTACATTGTCAGCTAAACTTAGATTCCAAAGAACCACTTAGAAACTTCTTACCTATTTTGTCATTATATTGATGCAATGTGTCCAAGTGTTACGTTGGTTACAGTCTAATCCTCAACTCATTGTTTTTATTCGAAACCAAGAGTCATCTAGATGCATTCTAGGCGACAGTATTGATACAGGGAGAGAAACAATGTGGAATACGCTACTTCGGTCAAGACGCCAGAGAAACGGGCTTCTATTATTGCCATCGATAGTCCTAGGGCTTTCAGTGGCGACAAACGCAAACGCAATACCTATCACATTTGATCCAGTGAACTTTGTCGGAAGGTATCAGGTTTTTGGCGTAACGCCGCGAATGGATGGTGTACAAATCATCGACCTGGATCCTGGGAATCACGAAATTCGAGTGGCCGACAACTCGCCAATACCAATTACAGTCGATGCCAGCGGGAATGTAACCACAACAAATTCCGGTGCTGTAATCGGTGGATTTCAGACTGTAACATTTAACAATATCGGAATTACCATTGATCCCGGACAGTTTGAGCAAAATAATTCGGACCGATGGGGACTTAGGTTTGTTGAAGAGTTTAATACTGGGGCGTCGACGATCGGGCCGCAAAATATCGTAGTTGTGCCCAATTTATCCTACTGGGTTTCGCTAGGCGGAAGCCAATCATTTGTTGCTGATATTGATTCCTTGGGGAATGTAACTGTTCAGAATGGGATTTCAGGTGTTGGCGGTTTGCAAAGCCTCTCTTTCAATACTCAATCCGTTACGGTTGATCCAAGCGATTTCGATCAAAACAGCACCGGGGACTGGGGAGTACGCTTTATTCACAAAACCCGATCGTCAAATACCCCGGGCCCCCAAACAGTTTATCTTGTGCCTGGCGTGGACAACTATAGTTTTGACCTCGGCCAGGTTTCGTCCTTTCTTATTTCGGTAGACGGAGCCGGAAATGCTGCAGCAATGAATGGCGTGTCGGCGACTGGCGGATTTGGGTCCCTCACCCTTAATACGGTTCCAGTTTCAATTGATCCAGGGAATTTTGATCAAAACAGCACTGGCGATTGGGGCATTCGGTTTATTCACAATGTACGTTCATCAAGCTCGCCCGGCCCACAAACAGTATACCTTGTACCAGGCGTGACAAATTACGGGTTTACCATTGGACAAGTGCTTTCGTTCACCGTTGGATTAGACACAAGTAACAATATGTCTGTTGCAAACGGAATTTCGGGCGTAGGTGGTTTTCAAAGCCTCACCCTGAATACGGAACTAATAAACGTGAATCCGGGTACTTTTTCTGGAAATTGGAGCGCCCGATTTGTGCATACGGCATCAGGTGAAGGAACCTTTTTTGCCGTACCCGGAGCTAATTACTCCATTCGCGCCGGAAGTGACAACCAAACTGTGGGCGTTGGGTTGCCTTGTTCGGCAACACCATCAAACTTTCCGTTGGATGGTACCACTTTTGATCTGTCATGCCCTCCTGGGACAATTTCACTAACAGCGACCGGCGACAGTTTTTTGCGACAAGGCGCAAAAGACCGCAATGAAGGGGCAAACCCAATGTTGCGCATTCGCAAGAGCGGAAAAAATCGCTCGGTGGTAAAATTTGACGAACAATCGATCAGTGGCTTTGGGGCCATCACGAAAGCGACTTTACGTCTACATGTTCGTGATACTGGCAACAATTGGGGATCTGGACGGACAGTGGACGCACATGCACTTAATGTGGAGTTTTCCGAAGGAAATGGAAAAAATGCCGGTGTTCCCAATTCAGAGTCGACGCGGGGCACCGGTGAAGGAACAACTTGGAAATGTGCCATTGATTCGGATATTTCTAATCAGCAAACTAATTGCGACCCCATTTGGATTGGCGGAGATTTTGTTCCCACAACTTCGATTGGACAAATCCACACCAGTAGCCAAACCGGTCCAGTTGAGTGGGATGTCACCGCCGATGTTTGGAATGGCAACTCAGCCTGGTTGCTTAAAAAGACGGAGGAAGGCCAAAACGGGATCGTTGAATATTATTCGCGCGAAGGAGCTGCGGACGAAGGTAATATGGATCTCGCTCCAACCTTAACCATTGAATAAAGCATTTCAGACAATGCCGAACCTAATTGCATCGTTGTTTGCCAAATTTTCAATGGTTTCAGCCCTGATCGAGCGTAATTTTTGACGAGACAATAGTACCGACAAATCTGCAACCCGCAAAACATGCCATATCCTTTGGTACCCGACGAATGGTGACCAGGTTTAATCTGCAAATAAGGGCGCGATCGCAAAATGGTCGCGCCTTTTTTACACTTCATAGCAACTGACCGCTCATCAGTTGTCCGGCATCGTGATCCCATTGACCGCACAGACTTTATAATTGCTGGCCGATTAGCTTGGGTAACCGTTTTGGGTCACCGGGCGATC
>JAJFFR010000019.1 GCA_021776555.1 Robiginitomaculum sp. | reverse complement strand
GTCAACGAAGCTATTGATCAAGTCTTGGGCGCCATCGATTGCTGCAGTAACCGTTATGTCAGAAGCACCAATGCCAGTAATCCATTCTTGCGCAGCATTGGTTGTTTGCGATCCGTCATAGTCACCATCTTTATCCAGTTCAGCTAATAAATCGGTAAAGAAATTTGCGGCTTCACTGCGGTTATCTAGAATGGTGCTTAAGTTTTTATTAACTGCAATGGTTGCAAATACAAACAATTTTGACCATGAATCAATTCCTTGGGCCATCAGGTCAGTGACGAGTTGTTGTGTTTCCTCATCGGAAAAATTCAGACCAAAGCCATTGTTCGCTACAGCCTGTACAACACCAACAATCCCTTTTTTATTGGTCTGTGCTTGTTGGGTCATAGAAGAATCTACCAGTTCAGCCACCTGGCTTAAGTCATTTGTTTGCTCATAAAGGTTAATGACTTCATTTCGAACTGCATTAGAACCAGGTGCCCCTGTCGCGAGTAGAATATATTTTTGAATAATCGATAGGGTTGTTTGATTTGGCATTAAGATATATTAATTTTGCGTGATTATTTGTGGGATTATTCCTATACTATTATTTATAATATCCTATTAATATCAGTTGTATAGTTTATTGGTTTGTGAAAATTATTGAGGAAAAAGCTGAGTATAAGTATATGGAAAGCTAGTCGGCAGATAGTTAAAGAACTTAAGCTTAGGACTATCGTAGATAACGGGATGTTATGGTGTATACGGTGGTATGTTCACTGGGCTTCCAGGTGGGCTCAGTAGCCCAGCTTTTATGGAAATAAACTTTTATTGCAGAGTGAGTACTGTAGGGCAGCCTTTCAAAATGACATTTCTATCATTTTATTTTAATGCGAGTTTTGCTATAGCAATTCGGGTCGTGAAGAAGGCAGATAAAAGAAGATTCTAATGTCAAATGTAAGGCCTGACCGATGTGCTTCTTCAAGGGATGCAATAGGATAACAAGGGGAGAGGTGGTCAACAGAACAATCCAAAAGCCTGTAATTTAACAGGTTTTTGGATTGCTGCAGATAGTATCTGGTAGGCGCGACTGGATTCGAACCAACGACCCCCACCATGTCAAGGTGGTGCTCTAGCCAACTGAGCTACGCGCCTAAAGAGGAACGGATTCTATCTGAAATAGCGGAATGGTTCAAATTTGATTGCAGTGGTTGTCTGAAAGGGTGCATTCTATACACACATATACTGTGCTTAACATCAATAAAATATGACAAAATGACTCAAACAACTGCTATAAATCATAAGGTTATTCTATAAGCAGCTCTATTCCTAATTTTTTATTTGTATTTACTGTATTTCGCTATTGCTCTACCTAGCATACCATTTTATGGGCTACCAACTTAAGATGGGACAAAACTTGTCACATCCCCCTCGTCATTCCTGCATGTTTCTAGCAGGAATCCAGGATGGCCCTGGTATAGATTCCTGCTAAAGGCATGCAGGAATAACGGTGGGCAGGCATTGAAGTATGCCATATCTTGGTCGAGTAGACCGGCACTCCAATATATTGAATTCACACCCAATAAAAGTTGTAGCCAAGCCCCTCTCAGAACCGTGCTTGCGCTATTTACGCACACGGCTCCTCAATAACACACTTCACCTCTAAGTTGACAATAAATTCACCATGATTCGCGGCTTAGGCAAGGGAAACAACTGGAGTAGTTTAGTAAACTTCTCCCATGTGTAACAACCTCGTTTACCGCGTCTGTTTAGCCATTTAAACAGTGTTTGCGTTACTTGATGGGCAAAACTACTGATGCATTTGCTATTATCTGTTACTCCATAATAAGCAAAATGCCCACGCAATTTAGCTGCGCTCGTTTTCATGATTTCAGCTGTAGTTAATGTCCTGTTTGACCTTAACCACTCCTTAAAACCAATTAGCTTAACTGTGAAACGTTTGCTAATGGTCTTTCGTTTCATCCGAAAACGTCTGCCATCTCGACTACGGGAACAGTAATGCGTAAACCCCAGAAAATCAAAAGTCGCAGTCCGCTCTCCTCTGGCTTTTGCTTTTTGTTGGGCAAAAACTCCAAATTCAAGTAGCTTGGTCTTTTCAGGGGCAACTTCAAGTTTAAATTGCTTAAGCCGTGCTTGCATGGCTTTCATGAAGTGTTGTGCATCTGCAGTCTGCTGAAAACAGACAACGTAGTCATCCGCGTATCTTATCAGTCTTGCAAACCCTTGATATTCACGCTTAACACGCTTTTCAAACCAGAGATCAAGTACATAATGAAGATAAATATTGGCAAGCAGTGGCGATATAACACCACCTTGCGGTGTGCCATTTTCACTAGCCTTATACTTACCATCTTCTTGTATTCCCGCTTTTAAAAAGCGCTTGATCATTCTGAGTATCCGTTTGTCCGCTATTCGATGTCTGATAAATGCCATTAATTGTTCTTGATCAACATTATCAAAGAAGCCTTTTATGTCTGCTTCGACGATGACATTGATTGGTTCACCTTCAACGCTCTGACTTAATGCTAGAAGTGCATCATGACATCCACGCTCAGGTCTAAAACCATAAGAGTCATCAATAAAGTCTTGTTCATAGATCGCTTGTAAGATCTTAACTAGACCGGCTTGTACCAGTTTATCTTCTAACGTTGGGATACCAAGTGGTCGCTGTTTATGGCTGCCCGGCTTAGGTATGTAGATTCTTAACACGGGTTGTGGCTTATATGCCATTTGATGCAGACGTGATACCAATCTATCAAGGTTCGCATCTAAATCATCAGCATATTCTGCCTTGGTGATGTTGTCTATGCCTGACGCTGCATTTACTTTCAGTTGCGCAAAACATTCCAGCAATAAGCTTTTATTCATCAAATGAAATAAACTGGTGAATTTAAATTGCTTATCTACTCTGGCCTTATTGGCTATGCGTTGTAGTTTTGTTGCCACGGGTTCTTCGTTTCTGTGCACGATTTGTGTGTCCTTAAAACGCTGTTGTTATTGTGATGGCCTTTCCTCCTGATGCATTACACATCTATCAACGGTACTACGCCATCATCCGACTTCCCAAGCAGCATCAGCCGTCCTTGCTTTATTATCACTTGTTCAACTTACTCTCATATTTGAAAGACCGCTTGGGATCTCCCGAGTTACCGATTATTCCTAATGTCCAACATGCCATGCTTTACAACCCCGGAGCAGCTTTATGACACTTGTCTGTCGTATCATAAAATAGTGGCTTCCAAAACGGGAACTCTGTCGCCCTGCTCGTGTAAACTTTCTTTCGAGGCTAAATCACTTCAACTGTCGTTTACGGCCTATTGGCTTGCGCCCATCGTGCTTAACATTTGTAGCTTTACCTACGCCTGCCCGATGCTTGCTACCCGGCGGCCGATCTACCTTGCCGGGACGGGATTTCCTCCCGCTGGAATTATCGACCCTGCTCGGCCGCGCACCCCTTGATGCATGCACGTTCCTAAGAGTTACTTATCTCTGGGCGGATGGTTATTAACCTTGAATCTGTAGGATAACTATGAATCACACAAGTAACCCTATGTATTTTATTCATTTAGATAGTATTCGTTTTTATGCTGTCAGCATGGTGATGTTTGCTCATATTTTCCAAATTTGGACATGGCACCCAGAAACAAAAGCTGTGTTACCTTTAGGACAAGCGGGAGTCATTATCTTTTTTGTACTTAGTGGATTTTTAATTACACGTTTATTGCTTAAAGAATCAGATAAAGCCTCCAAATTTGTCTCTATCAAAGAATTTTATATACGGCGTACTTTAAGAATTTTTCCTATTTATTATTTGTTTCTTATCGCCATGTATAGTTTTGATATCGAAGGCATTACAGAGCATGGTGTATCACTTTGGTTGTATTTGACCAATTTCTATATTTTCAATCAAAATGAATGGCTAGGATCGCATAGTCATTTATGGACATTGGCCATAGAAGAACAATTTTATTTGATTTGGCCATTCGCGGTTTTATATTTAAAGTCACACCCTAAAAGACTATTAGCTCTATTTCTTGCAGTGATAGTACTAGCCATTGGTACACGTTTTTATCTGTTAGCACATGATTTTTCAGTCCTACAAACGAAAATGTTTTCGCTAACTAGTTTTGACTTTTTTGCCATCGGGGCATTAATGGCACTTGTCAGTCTTGATAATCATAAACGCCTTAAAGCGTTTGGTTATCCGCTCTTGTTATTGGGCTTTGTGTTTTATTACGGAACATATTATTTAACCAATAAAATAGTATTTATTGCCATAGGACAATTTTTTATTGGCGTTGCCGCAGCAGGTCTTATTTGTATAGCGATAAATGCCGAGAACAAACGTAATTTTTTGCATAATGTTGTGACCGTGCATTTAGGTAAAATTAGTTATGGTATGTATTTATATCATAATGTAATTGTGGCCTATTACGCTGAAATAATGGCGTATTTTGGTATAGCAGTAGGGGACTCTATTACCATTAAAATACTTTGCTGTCTTTTATTGACTGTGGGTATTTCAGAGCTGTCTTTTAGAATCATAGAAAAACCAATTTTACGTTTTAAAAATAAATTTAGAAGTGTGAAAACTGTGCAGACAGATTGAATTATGAAGGTATTCTGGGTGTTATTGTGACCCAAGAATTCGATAGTTCACATATTGAATTCACACCCAACAAATGTTATAGCCAAGCCCCTCTCAGAGCCGTGCTGGCGCTATTTATGCACACAAACAAAGGGGGACACGCTACCCTTTGTTTGACCACTACAAGGGATACGCTGTCGCCCTGCTCGTGTACAATCCTTTCGAGGACAAATCACTTCAACTGTCGTTTACGGTGTGCCGCTCATGCTTGGCGTTAGGCTTTCTAGCCGCGCAGTATCAATCAATATTACTCAATAATAGAAGGATAAAGATTAAATGTCACATAAGGAATATAAGGTTCTTCATGTAGTAGAAGGCGGTATTGGCACAATCTTTTTGGGCGCGTCCGGTATACCAATAAAGAAAATGGAGTTATTACTGAATAAGGAAGCTGCGGACGGATGGAATGTTGTATTTCAGTTGATCGAGCAAAAGAGGTTTTTCCTGTTTTGGACGCGTGAGGCGGTAATTATTACATTGGGCCGGTGATCAAAATTACTATGGAGTCCAAAGAAGATATTGATAAAGAAGAAGAATCTATTAGGAAACTCGTCAGGGAATTGCCCGATGAAAAACGGTCAAGATTCTTCAGTATTTATGAAAAGAAGTTAAAAGACCCTGATACATACGCAACGTTGAACTATATATTCATTGCCGGGTTACATCACTTTTATTTGGGTAAATTGGGTAGAGGCATTAGTAATATATTAATATTTTGGATCGGTGTAGCCTTATTGTTTTCAGATTACTTATCCATAGGGATATGGGTTCTGATAGCGATTACAGTATTTGAGCTTTATGAACTATTTAGGTCTCAAACTATTGTTCAAGATTACAATAATAAAGTAATGAGGTCGGTTTACGAAGATATCAATTAAGCCTAGGATAAAGGGAAGTAGGTTGATAATTCCAGCGGGCGGGAATCCCGTTCCGGCAAGGTAGGTCATTCACCGGGCAGCAAGCACCGGGCAGGCGGAGGTAACTCCAACCGTTACCGTATTATCCTTAATGTGGTTATTTAGCCATATCTCTGTTACCATCTCCTCATAAGTAAACCTGGTTTCGAATGGTGTGAGACTAAGAATTTGGGAACAAAGAGGACGCTACCCTTTGTTTTCTATAATCATCCAAAAAATCAATAATTTTAATCAATAATTCGCATTTAAAGGATAGCGTCCCCTTTATCCAACCCTAGAATTATGTAGAGGAGAATTCGAGTGGCTAAGCCCAATTACGCTTTCGCAAAGCGCCAGAAAGAAATAGCCAAAAAGAAAAAGAAGGAAGAGAAGGAAGAGAAGCGCTTGCAAAAAGCGGGGGTAGACGATGGTCAGCCGCAGGACGTTCAACCTATATCAGGAAACGACGACAAAGCGGTTAAAACCAGCGATATATAGAGACAAAGGGTACGCTACCCTTTGTCTTCTATAACCATCCAAAAGATCAATGATTTAAATCAAGAATATGGTGTTTCATTCTACGAGGCTCAACATGCCTTTCTGGACCGAAACCGCGTAAATGAACAACGCTACTATTGCTTCGGACTGAATGAATCAGGAAGTGGAATTCTCACGGCAAGGTTTACATATCGATTTGGTCGCATTCGTATTATCGGGGCTGGATATTGGCGTAGAGGTAAAAAGATTTATGGGCAAAGCAAAGCAATACAGTGATGAACCTATTGGTGACTTCAAAATAGCTGCTGATTTTCTTCCGTCACCAGAAGAGCTATCGTTGAAAAATGAAAACACTAAAGTGACGATTTCCCTTAGTTCGGAAAGTGTCGCCTATTTCAAAAGCGTTGCTAAAGAGCACCACATGCAATATCAAAAAATCATAAGGCAATTGCTGGATGAATATGTGGACCATCAAAAACGGCGCTAACAAGGCGCTGCATACGCATATCAAGGGATAGGAAAACAAAGGGTAGCGTCTCACCTTTATCCATTTATCCCCAGTCCCCTTTATCAATCTTATACTTGCTTAATCCGGCACGCTCAGATTGTAAACATTCGGTCACCACATACCATTATAAATCAATGTCTTAAATTCCATTAATAAATGAAAGTGTGTTTAGTGATTTCATTAAAATCAATCACTTATAAAAATAGGTTTAAAACATATGGAATCTTTATGCTTGTAACCTGTTTATTTTACTAGTATGGGGTGACCGAATGTTTAC
>JAJFFR010000180.1 GCA_021776555.1 Robiginitomaculum sp. | reverse complement strand
TGACGAGGCCGCTAGAGATGGAAATGGTGTTCTTCGGTATTCACGATTGGTAGACGGCAGAAGGGAAGAGCCGAAGCCGTTAAGTAAAGAAATTAATACCGGAACGTGGAATGCCCATCCCCTTATTGCACCAGACGAAAGTTATATTATGTGGGACGGCGAAAGAGACGGCGGATATGGGGATTCTGATATTTATATCAGTTTTCGGCAGCAAGATGGCTCTTGGGGTGCCGCTATTAACTTGGGTGACAAGATCAACACAGATGCGGAGGAAATGGGCGCAAAGATTACACCAGACGGAAAATACTTTTTCTTTAGTAGGGTTATCACCCCAGCAAATGATGATGCAGTAGCGAATGTAGACATGCTTTGGATGGATGCGCGGTTTATTGAGACGCTCAGGCCCAAACAATAAACGTGAACAGGAATTGTTAATCGTGGCCTAAACTATCCAAATCGTAATTTGTTATTGTTGAGGCCGAGCACTAGTTTGGCATCAGAGACAACAAAGGGGTTGGTCATGAAATTACGATTGGTTTTTGCAGGGATAGCGGTTGCTGGATTGGTTGCGGCCTGTGGTCATAACGGCCATGGCAACAAGATGAGCCGTGCGCCGGATATGTCAGCGCAAATTGCTACGGCTTTGGCCGCAACGGATCGTTCCGAAAGGCAAGTAAAACGTGATGCAGCCCGGCAGCCCGCGCCGGTCTTGGCATTTAGTACCATTCAAACAGGCGATGTCGTGGCCGATCTTGGCGCTGGAGGCGGCTATTTCTCCCGGTTGCTTTCCACGCTGGTCGGTCCCGATGGTTCGGTATTGATGCAAAATCCACCGGACTGGATCGAAAAATACGGCAAAAACTTACTTCCCGCCCTCGAAACCGTACGCGCAGATCGACCCAATATTTCCACGGTAAATGTTAAATTTGATGATTTGCAATTGGAAGCTGGCTCACTCGATGCAGTGACCATGATGTTGATCTATCATGATGTGGTGTTGTTACCTGCTGATCGCGCCGCGATGAACCAACAGATTTTTGCGGCCTTAAAACCGGATGGCGTTTTTCTGATCACCGATCACCGTGCGCTAGATGGCTCTGGTGAAGCGGCGGCTGACCCGCTGCACCGGATTGATGCCAGCCTAGTTCGAGCTGAAATAGAAGCAGCCGGATTTGTGTTGGACGCACAGTCGGACGCCTTACACTTTGCCGAGGATGATCATACCATCAATGTGTTTCAGCCAGAAATTCGCGGTAAAACCGATCGCTTTGTCTACCGGTTTCGCAAGGCAAAATAACTTCGCTTGACCCAAGAGTATCGTGCGCATTGCGCTCCGCCTTGAATAGCGGGCGAGGGCGGGTTATATTGTCTATTCGGTAATGGGTTGGAATTAGCAGTTGGCTGCTTCTAACCCCGCGTAAAGACAAGAGAAACTCAGTACATGACCAAAGTACCCATGACCGTCGAGGGACATCTGGCCCTTGATGAAGAACTAAAATTCTTAAAAAGCGTTGAGCGTCCGCAAATTATTACGGCGATTGCCGAAGCGCGTGAGCACGGCGATTTGAAAGAAAACGCCGAATACCACGCCGCCAAAGAGCGTCAGGGCTTCATTGAATCGCGGGTTAAAGACCTCGAGGGTAAATTGTCTCGCGCCCAAATCATCGATGTGACCATCATGAGTGGTGATGTGGTTCGTTTTGGCGCGACGGTGACGGTTTTTGATGAAGCTACCGAAGAAGAGTTAACCTACAAAATTGTTGGCGAAGACGAGGCTGAAGTTGCTTTGGGCAAGGTTTCTGTCACTTCGCCCATCGCAAGGGCGATGATCACCAAGGAAATTGGTGATGTGGTGGAGGTTATGGCGCCGGGTGGGTCTCGCTCGTTGGAAATTATCATGGTGATTTGGGTGTGAGTGATCCGGCTGGCGAATTATTGATCTGGACCATCAGTGACGGCCGGGCCGGGATTGACAATCAGGTCTTAGGGTTAGCCGAGGCCATTGCCGAGATGATCCCTTGTAAGATCAAAAGCTTTTTGGCACCCCGACCCAGCTTGCTTACTTTGTTGGCGGCTAATCGCCCCTTGCCGGGCATGGAAAATGGCTGGCCCAAACTGCTGATTTGTTGCGGCCAGTCGAGCCTTCCGTATGCCAAGGCCATGCGAAAATGGTCGAAAGGCCAGACGTTCTGCATCCAATTGCAGGCACCGCGTCGTCCATTAAAACAGTTTGATATGGTGATTGCGCCCAACCACGATCAATTGACCGGGGAAAATGTGCTCTCGATCGTTGGGGCAACCAATCGGATATCCAAACCCAGACTGACCAAAGCGCGCGAGACCTTTGCCGAGCGAATTGATCAATTGCCGTGCCCCCGTTTGGCCGTGGTGATCGGCGGTAATTCCAAGCGGCATAAATTGACCAAAGAGAAACTCAAAGAATTGCGGCTGCATCTGGAGCGGTTGGCCAAAACTAATGTCTCTTTGATGATCACCACATCGCGCCGCACGCCGGGTTTTGCCAAACGTGCGTTGCGCCGCCGCCTTGGAAAACGCGAAAATGTCTGGTTGTGGACCGGTGCCAAAAAAGATGGCGACAATCCGTACATGGCCTTTTTAGATGCGGCAAGCGCGGTGATTGTAACCAGCGATTCAACCAATATGCTGACCGACGGGGCCAGTGCCGGAAAGCCGGTTCTGATGTTCCGGCTGGATGGCGAAGATGGCAAGTTTTCCGATTTGCACGACGAATTGGCAGACAAGAACTTGGTGCATCCATTTACCGGCTCGCTAGCCACGTGGGACGTGGAGCCACTGGACGAGACGCGCCGCGCTGCCGAAGAGGCCTTGCGCCGGTTTTACGGTCATTTGAAACCTGATCCTGATACATTTGATTAGGCTTGAACTCCGACTTTTTTCAGCCCTATGGTGCAACTTGTGCTGACCGATTCGAAAGATAAATCTATGCCCGAAACCCAACATGTACGCGTTGCCATTATTGGCTCTGGAGCGGCCGGATATACCGCCGCGATTTATGCAGCCCGGGCTATGTTGGAACCTCTGGTATTTTCTGGCCTGCAGCCGGGCGGGCAATTGACCATTACCTCGGAAGTGGAAAACTACCCCGGCTTTGCCGAACAAATTCAAGGGCCATGGTTGATGGATCAAATGCGCGATCAGGCGCTGGCTATGGGTACCAAAATCATTGACGACACCATTACCAAAGTGGATCTCTCCAGCCGCCCTTTTCAGCTTATATCTGATTCAAGTGGCTCGTTTACCGCTGATGCAGTGATTATTGCCACCGGTGCGCAAGCCAAATGGCTGGGCTTGCCTTCAGAAGAAAAATACCAAGGCTTTGGGGTTTCGGCCTGTGCGACTTGCGATGGTTTTTTCTATCGCGACAAGGAAGTTGCCGTGATCGGCGGCGGCAATACGGCGGTGGAAGAAGCCTTATTTCTCACCAATTTTGCCTCAAAAGTATATCTGGTTCACCGCCGCGATGAATTGCGATCCGAAAAGATTTTGCAAAACCGGTTGCTGGCTAATGAAAAAATTGAACCAGTGTGGAACCACAATCTGGCTGAGGTGCTAGGCACAGACAATCCGCCAGGGGTCACCGGCGTTCGGTTGGAACACGCCCAAACCGGCGCGACCAAACAGCTGGACGTGGACGGCGTATTTGTGGCGATCGGCCATAAGCCGGAAACCAGCTTGTTTGAGGGGCAATTACCATTCAAGCGCGGCGGGTATTTGATCACGGCACCGGATTCAACCGCCACCGAAATTCCGGGTGTGTTTGCGGCCGGTGATGTGACCGATGACATCTATCGCCAAGCAGTAACAGCCGCTGGCATGGGCTGCATGGCAGCGCTCGAAGTCGAGCGGTTTTTAGCCGAGTAAAGCTCTTTAGCGATCCTTTAGATAAGCAAGTTTTTTCGTGGTAAAATATCCACCAGAGTTATTGATTTGGCACTGGCGTTGACAGGCTCGCCGGATACCCGGCTTTGCCGCAATACTGTCGCGCCATCAGATACAAACTTGATCTACTCCGCCTAACCGCCTTGACTTTATCCGTTGCGTTGATAATAAGAGTGAGTGCTCACTCATCTACATACAAAAAAGGCGCAAATTATGCGTGCCGCCCTGCAATTGGTGGCGGATGACGGCTTGGCGGCGACCACCACGGCGCGGATTGCTGAGATGGCAGAAGTGGCAGAGGGGACGATTTATCGTCATTTTTCGACGAAGGATGAACTTCTTATCGCCGTGTACCGGCAGATCAAACGCGATGTGTTTGAGCAGGTTACAGACGCATATGAGCCAGCGGCCAACATTACCGAACGGTTCGTGCATTTATGGCACCAGACATTTTTGGCCTACCGCGCCGATCCGCAAAAACTGATCTTTGTGCAGAAGTTCAGCGAAACTGAATTGGTCCGAACCGAAGGCGGATTGGCCCACAAACCAATGGCCGAATTGTTGGGCGCTTTGCATCGAGACGGCATCCATGCGGGCCAATTCAAATCACTACCTATTGATCTGATGACCGGACTTTTTTACGCGCCGATCATCTCGATCCTGCGGGCGGAGCAAAGCGGGCCGCCGTGCCCGGACACCCAAATTAAAACAGCAATGGCGGCGGCCTTTGATGCTTGGCGCATCTGCCCGCCAATTCAAGAAACACAAATCATGGAGAAAAATGATGCAAACTAGAACACTTGGTACCAATGGTCCTGACTTAAACCCGATTGGGTTGGGTTGTATGGGGCTGTCAGAATTTTATGGCAAAGCTACCGAACAACAAACTGCGATTGCGTTGTTGCATAAAGCGATTGATCTGGGCGTGAACCATTTCGATACGGCCGAGTTGTATGGCATGGGCGCCAATGAAACCCTGTTGGGCGAAGCGTTTGCTGATCGACGGGATAAAGTATTTATCGCCACTAAATTCGGGATCACTCGTGATGCCAAAACCCGGGCGATGACTGGCGTGGATGGTTCTCCAGAAGCGGTGCGCCGGGCTTGCGATGGCTCGTTGGTTCGTTTGAAAACGGATCATATTGATTTGTATTACCAGCATCGTATGGACGGCTCAGTTGCCATCGAAGAAACCATGGGTGCCTTGGCGGATTTGATGAATGAGGGAAAAATTAAGGCGATTGGCCTGTCTGAGTGTTCAGGCGACACCTTGCGCCGGGCACATGCGGTGCATCCAGTTTCGGCGGTGCAGTCAGAATACTCATTGTTCAGCCGCGATTTGGAAACCGGTGTTATTCCGGTCTGCCGGGAATTGGGCGTATCCTTGGTGGCGTATTCGCCATTGGGCCGGGGCATGCTGAGCGGCGCGTTTACCAAAGAAAATGCGCCAGATGCCAAGGATTATCGCAGTTATTCGCCGCGCTTTTCACCGGAAAATTATGCGGCCAATCTGGCCTTGGCCGAAGAAGTGCATGCGGTGGCTGCGCGCCACAAGGCTCACCCGGCACAAATCGCCTTGGCCTGGGTGTTGGCCCAAGGTGATTTTGTGCATGTGATCCCGGGCACCACCAAAGCCAAAAACCTAACCAGTAATTTGGCAGCGGGTGAAGTTACTTTAAGTCAGAGCGATCTAGCTGAGTTGGATAATTTGTCGGCCAAAGTGGTGGGTGATCGTTATGCCGATATGAGCGTGGTCAATCGGTAAGTCTGAACCGTTTGACAGTTTTATTTCTCTTTGCTTACGGGCTTGCCGGGTTTTAGTCGGCTATAGACAGCCCGTGGGCGAATGAGGTTTCCGGTTTCGATTTGCTCGATGGCGTGGGCCAGCCATCCGCTCATTCTGCCAATGGCGAAAATACTGAACGCAGCGTGTTCTGGTAGTTCTAGCTCACAAACCAAGGCGGCCAAGGCCATGTCTATGTTGGGAAATTGCCCGGTGATTTGACTACACAATGCGATGGCGTGGGATATGTTTGGTTTGGGGCGTATGACTTGTAACAGCGCTTTGGCTCGTGGGTCGCCATCGGGATAGAGGCTGTGACCCATGGCAGGTAGCTGGCCGTTTCCGCGTAAAGTCTGGTGAATTTGCGCCTCTGGGGAAGGCTTATTGGTGATTTTCCGTAAAAACATTACGGCTTGCTCGGTCGCATCCCCATGCAATGGACCGGACAAGGTCGCAAGCCCGGCCAGTGCTGCCGCCGGCAAAGCAGCACCGGTCGAAGCGGCAATGCGAACTGCAAAGGTCGAAGCGTTTAATTCGTGCTCGCTAATCAACACCAAAGCTTGTCGGATCAGATCAATTCCTCGTTCAGGTAAATTCCAGCTTGCGCCCATCCGGTGATGGATCGAGCCAGAATGAGTCTCGCCCACTACGGCATCGGCAAAATCAGACAGCAGGCCAAAAGCCTCTTGGGCCAATGCCGCTCTGGTCCGGCCCAATGCTGGGGCGGCACTGCTGACCCGCCCGGCCAGAAATGCAAATGCCCTGATCTTTGGATTGGTTTCTTCATGCCAAACATTAGAGGCAGCAACTGGTGGTGTGGTGCTGGCTACACTTTGAAAATGACGCCCAGCAATCTCTTCCAACGAGAATGTTCTGGCCAAAATTTCTGCATTTTGTTCGCCGAAAAACAATTGCCCGTCTTTAACGGTGGAAATGCGAGTTTGCAGGATCGGCTCACCCCACGCAATGGTGCTAGAGGCAATCTCGGCCCGGGCGCGGGGTCGGCTTCTCTTGGCTAACAATTGCTCGATATCCCGGCGGGAATACAAACTGCACCGTGGGTCTTTGGGATCGGCCAGCGATCTGACTTGTCCCCGGCTAACGTAAGAATACAACGTGGCTGCTTTGACGCTCAATTGTTCCAGCGCCGGGCCGATTGGGATCCAGTCAGGAAATTCATTCATATTGATTATATTGATCAATGTTGACGAAAAAAGCCAGAAAAAATATCCTGTCCGCACAAAAAGGATTTGGAGAAAAGTAAATGGATGCAGGTCTGGAAAAAGTAATTGCGGCGGAAACCATGCTGTCAGATGTAGATGGCGCGGGCGGGCGTTTAATCATTCGCGGGGTTTTGGCCCAAGAATTAGCTGCGAACTGTACCTTTGAAGGGGTGCTGCATTTGCTGTGGTCCGGGTTTTTTGATGAACTACCGAGCCGCGAAGAGCTAGCCCGAGAGTTAGGCATGGCGCGGGTTCGGGCATTTACCCGAATTTATCCACATATCGAGGCCATTGCCCAGCAACCCGACATGCAAGGTTTGCGGTTAGGCTTAGCTTTTGTTGAAGATGGCGAAGGATTAGTCACAGCGATTGATCTGTTGGCCATGGCGGTCGTGGTCACTGCTGCGGCGTCGCGTTTTCGGCGGAGGCAATCCTTGGTCGAACCGGACGCAGGGCTTTCCCATGCGGCAGATTTTATTCGAATGAGCACCGGACAAATCCCATCTGCGGCAGTGACGCATGCGATGAATGCTTATCTGGTCATTGTGTCCGAGCACGGACTGAACGCATCGACCTTTGCCGCAAGAGTGGTTGCCTCGACCCGGGCCGGGCTGGCTTCGGCGGTGATTGCCGGAATCAGCGCCTTGAAAGGACCATTGCATGGCGGCGCGCCGGGTCCGGTTCTGGACATGTTGGACGGCATTGGTTCACCGTCGGCAGCGCGAAGCTGGATCGATGATGCCTTGGCACGCAAGGAACGGTTGATGGGGTTTGGGCACCGGGTGTATAAAGTCCGTGATCCACGGGCCGATGCCTTAAAGGCTGCCATTCGAACCCTACCAGTTTCGGCCGGGCGGTTGCAATTGGCCGAAGCCATTGAGCAAACTATTTTGCAAAAGCTGAAGGCTTCGAAACCGGACCTCAATCTGCAAACCAATGTCGAGTTTTATACCGCTGTATTGCTCGAGGCGTTGGGCATCCCGCGTCAGGATTTTTCTTGTGTATTTGCTTCTGCCCGCGCCGCCGGGTGGGTGGCGCATGCGAAAGAACAATTAGCCAGCAACCGGATGATCCGTCCAAAATCGATTTATGTCGGGCCAGACGTGAAGTCTTCCGTGTTGGAACCTGCATAAAACCCACTATGCCCGGCTTGACGGACCGGGTGCAACTACCCAATTTACGTCCATGGATTGGGATAAGCTAAAAACCTTTCACGCGGCGGCGGAAACTGGCTCGCTCACGGCGGCGGCCGAGCGGTTGGCTATCTCGCAATCGGCTGTTTCACGGCAAATCGCTACGTTGGAGGAAACCTTGGGCGCCTCGCTGTTTCATCGTCATGCGCGCGGGTTATTGCTGACCGAACAGGGTCATATCTTGCAACACACCACCGAGGGCATGACCGAGCGGGTGCTACTGGCTGAGGCATTATTGCGCGATTCGCGTGACAAACCGTTTGGCCCGTTGCGGGTCAGCGCCCCAATTGCTTTTGGGTCAATTTGGCTGACCCCGCGTCTGGTCCACTTCAATCATAATTATCCGGAAATTATCCTGCACTTGGTGGTCACGGATCTAATTGTTGATCTGAACAAGTTGGAGGCGGATTGCGCCTTGCGGCTCGGTCAGCCCGAACAGCAGGATTTGATACAGCGCAAACTATTCACCTTTGACCAGAGCCTCTATGCGTCGCGCGATTATGTTTCAGAACACGGCGCGCCTGCGTCGCTGAAGGAACTGGATGATCACCCGATTGTGCTTTATGGCGCAACGGGCGCGATGCGCAATGTTGATTGGCTGGAACGGTTGGGCCGCGATGATGGTAAGTCCCGCGAACCAGCCATGACCATCGACAACATCTATGCGCTGATGAAAGCGGTGCAATCTGGGTCGGGAATTGCTGGCCTGCCGGATTATGTGGCAGCGGATAATCCGGCCTTGGTCCGGGTGCTCCCTGACATTACCGGGCCGAGCTTTGATCTTTATTTTGCCTATCCTGATGAGTTACGCCGGTCCAAGCGTGTTCAAGCCTTCAGCGATTTTCTGACCCGGCAAATGCGGCTGTGGAAAGGCTCTACCTGAGCCGGTTACCGCACCCGGTATGCAAAAATGCATAGCAGGTGTGACAAATCGCACCTAGCAAGTAAGGATTTGTCTACCTATATACCCATTGAAGTTACCGATTGGTGACCTCCTTCGTTCCCCCCGACCCCCTAATCGAACGGAACGGATATACCGCGAGCCTCCTCCTCCCCCTTGTGAGGCTTTAGCGAAGACTTTAAGGCCGGACCACTTCGTGTGGGTCCGGCCTTTTTTTTCGCGTGCGTAAGCACCGTGATGAAGCGCAGGGCCAATTCATCTCAAAATTTACATTTGATCCGGTTTATGATTCAATATGGTAGGGGAAAGCTACCATGAAAAATTTGCTGAAATACGTTACGCTGCTAGTGGTGGGGCTTTGTGTTGGTGTGGGATCTGCCTTGACGATGTCGGGGGTGGTTGGCGGCAGGTCGCTCGCCAGTTTTGCCAATGTGAATGTGGATGGTTGGCACAGTGATTGGTCGATTGGAACTGCAACGGCCAGTCCTTATGTAAGGGCGCGGATTGCGCGTCACGGATTACTGGCTCTTGCCAAAGAAGAGGCGGTTTATTTTACGCGCTCTGTTGACGATGATGGTGAACTCTTCACCGAAAGTTGCAGGTATCAAATATCTGGTACCGGACAAGATGCCTTTTGGTGGTCGATTACCCTTTATGACAGCCAAAGCCGATTGCCGATGAATGATGACGGGGCTTTGTCGATTGATGCGACCAAAACTGGTGATGTGGATCACTGGTCCGCCATTATTTCATCAGAACGACCCACAAGGAACAGTCATTGGATTTCGAGCCATGCTGCCGGGCAGTTTGATTTGACCATGCGTCTCTACCGTCCCTCACAGGCTATTCTTAGTTCGCCGCAGAGCAGTATCAATCCGCCACAGCTCCAACGGCTGGATTGCTTGCAAGGGGGTGCGTCATGAGAAAGATATTCATTCCCGTTATTGTATTTTCATTGGCAGTGGTCACCGGTCATTTCGGGACGTTAAAAGCAGCCCCGTCAGTGATCATGAGTAAGGCCATGCAGACCATGGCAGAGCGGGGCATTCCATTGCACCAGTTTGTGCTTGGTTCGCGTATAACTCCGCAAACCCAAAGTGTGGTTCGCCCATCTCCTGATCTGGTTTACTCGATCTGCTTGTTTGATTTTTCAGGCTTGGATGTG
Source organism: Robiginitomaculum sp. (assembly GCA_021776555.1). Classification (GTDB taxonomy): domain Bacteria; phylum Pseudomonadota; class Alphaproteobacteria; order Caulobacterales; family Maricaulaceae; genus Robiginitomaculum_B. The sequence goes on along the minus strand of JAJFFR010000180.1, from coordinate 22,819 downwards.
CCGTTGGCAATCAGCGCCGGGGTGTGGGATGATTATGGTTCCATTTCATTTTTCGATGCGAAAACCAATAATTTTGCAACGATCAGGGTTGGTGCTGGCAGTTCTGAAGTTGTGTTGACGCCGCACGGCATGGCATCGCCAGCTGACCCCACCAATGGCGTAACACATATCAAAACTCCGACAAAACGGGGGCTAATTCTGATCCGGCGTCTGGCGCCGACTTTGACGGCCTACAACCGAGTGCGTGACCTATCAGTCGAAGATCAATGCCGACCCCTGCCTGATGTATCCTGAATCCAAACTCAGCCATAGCCATTCCGCAGGCCGCGCCAGACCAGATCAAATGCCTGGGTCTGGGTCAATTGTTCGGCCTTGATGCTCTGTGAGGCCACAAACAATAGGGCATCAATCATCTGGACCAGCCAACGTACCGGAACCTGATCTGACAGCGCACCTTCCTTTTGTACCAGTTCAATCAGCTCACGCATTTCCTGATCTTGGCGTTCCAGTTGATCGCGCAAGTCGAGCAAGGCCAAGCATGGCGGGTTGGTGCCCAAATAGGCGATGGCATCGGCGTGGGGCATCAGGGCTTTTAAGATCTTGCGTAAAGCTTGCTGGCCAGACAAACACAGTCGAGCCGCTTGCTCTGCGGACTTATCAATCTGATCCAGCGCGTGGCGCGTTGCGGCCAATTGTAAATCTTGCCGTGAAGCGAAATGCCGGTGCAAGCTAGCCCGACTGGTTTTGGCTTGGGTGGCAATCGTCGCCAGCGGGGCAGAGGGGTCTGTAGACCAAACGGCAAGAGCTGCCTCAATCAGACTGTTTTGGGTTCGAAGATTGGTTTTGCTTGACATAAGACATATTTGTCTCATTTATGATAATTATGTCAAATAAAATTTCATCTCGCCTGCAAGCTTTGGATGTGGCCCGTGCTTTGGCGATTTGGGGCATGGTAATTGTCAATTTCTCCTTGGTGTTGGTCAAGGACTTTGAGCAGAACACTGGGCTGGCAGCTGGCCTGTCGCAGGTTTTGCAAGGCCGCGCTGTGGCGTTGTTCATTGTGCTGGCCGGTTATGGCATCGGGTTGATGTCGGCCAATGCAATGGTGGGAGCAGTGGCGGACCAAGAAACTGCACCGCGTAATGCGGTTCGCCCTTCCTTGTTAAAACGGGCTTTGTTCCTGCTGATTTCCGGATTACTGTTCGTGCCGATTTGGCCAGCCGATATCTTGCACTTTTACGGATTTTACATTGCGCTGAGCGTTATGGTGCTGTTTGCCAATCGGAAGATATTGTTGGCGCTAGCGTTTCTCTTGCCTTGGGTTTTTCTTGGCCTGATGGCGATCTGGGATTGGCAAACCGAGTGGGATTTTGACACCCTGTCCTATGCCGGGTTCTGGACCTTGGCTGGATTTACCAAACATGTCTTTTTCAATGGGTTTCACCCGGTCATTCCGTGGGTGGGCTTTTTATTGTTTGGTCTGGCGATGGCGCGGTTTGACCTGACAAAAGCCAAAATAAGGCATTGGGCTATGGGCGGATCAGCCGCCATGGTGTTGGCACTTTTCGGGATTTCGAAATGGGTAGCGAACAACACTAAGGCTATAACTGACCCAGAAACGCGCGAACTGATTGACCTGCTGGCTGGGTTTTCACCCTTACCGCCTTTACCATTTTACATGTTTTCAGCCGGGGCTAGCGCGCTGTTTGTGATCGCATTTTTGGTCCAGATGGAGCCACATTGGAAACAATCGCTGTTCTGGAAATTTATGATCCCGAGCGGACAATTGGCCTTAAGCCTGTATTTCGCCCATGTATTGATTGGCTTGGGGTTGCCTGATGCCTTTGGCGGATTAGGCCAGTGGAGCGTCAATACCGCGCTTGGCTGGGCCGTGTTGTTTTGTGGCATTGGTGGGGTCGGTGCCATGATCTGGCGCAAGTATTTTGCCCGAGGTCCGGTGGAAAGTCTGATGCGCCGCCTGTGTGGTTGATCAGAATGTGCAATCTTGTAGGGGACGAACCGTCAAGGTGCTGGACCGCAAATCCTTAATGGCTAACACAGTGGCAGATGCTGCCGCCGCCGTGGTAAAATACGGGATGCTCATCTCCAGCGCCGTGCGGCGAATGGTGAAGCTGTCTTCGTGGGCTTGGCGGCCCAGTGTAGTGTTGAACACCAACGCAATCTGGTCATTTTTCATGGCATCGACGCAATCGGGTCGTCCCTCGTGGACCTTGTTGACCCGGGTGACCGAAATGCCTTGTTCGTCCAGATAGGTTGCAGTGCCACCGGTGGACAGGATGGAAAACCCCATGGCGCACAACTCGCGAGCCAAGGGAACCATGGCTTGCTTGTCGCTGTCCTTGACCGAAATAAACACGGTGCCTTCTAGGGGTAAATTGACCCCCGCGCCCAATTGCGCCTTGGCAAAGGCCCGGCCAAAACTGGTGTCCAGTCCCATGACTTCGCCGGTGGAGCGCATTTCTGGCCCCAGTACCGGATCGACCCCAGCAAACCGAGCAAACGGAAACACCGCTTCCTTGACCGCGACGTGTGACGTCGGGGCCGAAGGGCAATCCATGTCAGCCAGTTTTTCCCCGGCCATCACTCGGGTCGCCATAGCTGCGACCGGGGCGCCAATTGCTTTGGCCACGAACGGTACGGTGCGTGAGGCGCGGGGGTTTACTTCCAGCACGTAAATAATCTGGCCCGAAATGGCGAATTGCACATTCATCAGGCCGCGAATTTTCAATGCTTTGGCCAATTGCACGGTTTGTTCGCGCAAACGCTCAATCATCTGGTCGGACAAGGAATAGGGCGGTAGCGCGCAGGCACTATCGCCTGAATGAACTCCGGCTTCTTCGATATGTTCCATAATTCCGCATACCCAGACCGTATCACCATCGCAAATGGCGTCAACATCGACCTCGATGGCATCATTGACATAGCGATCCAATAAAAGCGGCGATCCAGCCGAAACCTGCACGGCTTCGCGCACATAGCGCTTTAGGCTCTGGGTGTTGGTGATGATCTCCATGGCTCGCCCGCCCAATACATAAGAGGGGCGCAGCACCAGTGGATAGCCCAATTTTTCGGCTCCTGCCAACGCTGCTTCTTCGGATTTGGCGATCACATTGGGCGGTTGGGTTAGATTTAACTCATCCAACAATGCCTTGAACCGCTCGCGGTCCTCGGCCAAGTCGAGACTGTCCAATGCGGTTCCCAAAAGCGGGATGCCGGCTTGTTGCAGGGCTTCGGCCAGTTTTAACGGGGTTTGTCCGCCAAATTGCACGATCACGCCCAGTAATTCACCGCGCATCATTTCGATCCGGCAAATCTCCAGCACTTCTTCGTCGCTCAACGGCTCGAAATACAGACGGTCCGAAGTGTCGTAGTCGGTCGATACGGTTTCTGGATTGCAATTGACCATAATGGATTCAATATCCATTTCCTGCAACGCAAAGGCCGCGTGGCAACAGCAATAATCGAACTCGACCCCCTGACCGATCCGGTTGGGACCACCACCTAGAATGATCACTTTTTTGCGATCCGATACCCGTGATTCGCATTCAGCTGGCTCGCCCATCGGGGCCGCTTCATAACACGAATACATATAAGGTGTTTTGGCCCGAAATTCGGCAGCGCAAGTATCTACCCGTTTGTAAACCGGGAACACTTCAGCCGCATGGCGAGCCGCGCGAACCTTGGATTCAGAAATACCCGTTAATTGCGCCAGCCGGGCATCGGAGAAACCGTCCTGTTTGAGTTGCAGCCAGATGGGCGCCGTATCGGGTAAGCCATTGGATTTGATCTGCTGTTCGGTTTGAACAATTTGCTCAATCTGGTCCAAAAACCACGGCTCGTACCCGGTCACATCGGCGATCTGGTCTAAGTTCCAGCCTTGGCGAAAGGCTTGGGCAATCGCTAAAATCCGGTGCGGGGTGGCTTTGGACAATTCAGAGCGGATCGCGCCGTCATCATCGCCTTCGCCCAATCCATCAAACTCAAATTCATCCAGCCCGCAAAGGTCGGTTTCCAGCGAGCGCAGGGCTTTTTGCAAGCTTTCTTTGAAGGTGCGGCCAATGGCCATCGCTTCACCGACTGACTTCATGGCGGTGGACAATTTGGCCTCGGCACCGGGGTATTTTTCAAAGGCAAAACGTGGAATTTTGGTGACCACATAATCAATGCTGGGTTCAAAACTAGCCGGTGTTGCGCCGGTAATATCATTGTCCAACTCATCCAGCGTATAGCCGACGGCCAGCTTGGCGGCGATCTTGGCAATCGGAAAGCCGGTGGCTTTGGAGGCCAAGGCTGAGGAACGTGAAACTCTGGGGTTCATCTCGATGATGATCAGGCGGCCATCTTTGGGATTGACCGCGAATTGCACATTCGAGCCACCGGTTTCGACGCCGATTTCACGCAAGACGGCAATTGAGGCGTTTCGCATGATCTGGTATTCGCGGTCGCTCAAGGTCAGTGCCGGGGCAACGGTGATACTGTCGCCGGTGTGGACCCCCATCGGGTCAATGTTCTCGATTGAGCAAATGATGATGCAATTGTCCGCTTTGTCGCGAACCACTTCCATCTCATATTCTTTCCAGCCAACAATGCTTTCTTCGATCAGCACTTCAGTGGTTGGCGAAGCCTCTAGGCCCGAGCTGACAATCTCGCGAAATTCTTGCTTGTTATAGGCAATGCCGCCGCCAGTGCCGCCCAAGGTGAAACTGGGCCGGATGATGGCGGGCAGACCAATGGCAGCAAATGCCTCTTCGCCTTCCTCAAGCGTGTGAGCCAGTCTGGAATTTGGCGTTTCCAAGCCGATCTTAGCCATGGCGGTGCGAAACAATTCGCGATCTTCGGCCTTGTCGATAGCCTCAGCTTGCGCGCCGATCAGCTCAACTCCGTATTTCTCCAGAACACCATCGCGGTTTAGGGACAAAGCGGTGTTCAGCGCGGTTTGACCGCCCATGGTCGGCAGCAGCGCATCGGGGCGCTCTTTGGCAATTACTTCAGCCACAAATTGTGGGGTGATCGGCTCGATATAGGTTGCATCGGCCATGTCCGGGTCGGTCATGATGGTGGCCGGATTGGAATTGACCAGAATAACCCGATAGCCTTCTTCGCGTAACGCCTTACAGGCTTGCACCCCGGAATAATCAAATTCACACGCTTGACCGATCACGATCGGCCCCGCCCCAATAATCAGGATGGAGGAAATGTCCTTACGTTTTGGCATGGGATTCGCCTTTGGTGATTTTGCTGTGTGTAGCTTTCACCGAACGCCATGGAAAGGGGGTACGTGGGTTTTTTTACCTTGCGACAAAAAGAACCGGTATTGTTGGGGTGACTTGCGGCGGCTTCGATAATCAATTATCTGACGGGTCTGCAAAAAATTAGGTGCCTGAAATGACCATCTTGCGTGAAACCGATGCTTTTCCTATGGCCGAAGCCCGTAAGTTGGTGGCGGGTCTGATGCGGGCTGATCCCAAAATCTACTGGCCGGATTTTTTAATCTCGATCTCACTGGGCTGGGGTGGATTTGCTGTAGCGTTGCTTTTTCCGTGGGGGTCATGGCAGGGCATTGCAGGCGTGGTGGTTTCGACCTTTGCACTGTACCGGGCCGTTTTGTTCACCCATGAGCTGACCCATCTGGAGACCGGCACCTTTCGAGTGTTTCGGTTTGTGTGGAATTTGGTGTGCGGGTACGCGTTGCTGATTCCGTCCTTTACCTATTACGGGGTACACCGCCACCACCATGTGCGCGGGGTGTATGGCACCAAAGAGGATGGTGAATATCTTCCCTTCGGGGCCGGGAACCCGCTGGGTATTATCGGCTATATGTTGTTGATCTTTATTCTGCCCGGCTTCTTCGTCGTGCGATTTATGATCCTTGGCCCGTTATCATGGATTTTGCCACCCTTACGCAAACTGGTCTGGGGCAGCTTTTCATCGCTGACCATTGATCTGACTTATGTGCGGGCTATGCCGGGTGCTAAAGATCCAAAATTTTTATGGTTCGCCCAAGAATTTCTGGCCGGTGCCTATGGCTGGGGCGCGGTGGCGTTGGTCTGGTTTGGGGTGCTGCCAGTAAAAGCGCTGATCCTGTGGTACGGAATTGCCGTGGTTATTTTCCTGCTGAACTCATTGCGGACCTTGGCGGCGCATGCTTATCGCAATCCGGGCGAAGAAAAAATGAGTTTTCCAGAGCAGTTCATGGATTCGGTCGATGTACCGGGTCATCCGATCATCACCACATTATGGGCGCCAGTTGGTTTGCGTTTTCACGCAACCCACCATTTGTTTCCGGCCATGCCGTACCACAATCTGCCCAAGGCGTATGAAATCTTGAAGAACGAGTTAAGCGATAACTCGGTCTATCTGGCCTCGACTCGCAAAAACATGGTGCATGCGTTGGTGCGATTGTGGCAGGACGCAGCCGAGGCTGATCGCGAAGGTGGTGTTCAACCGGCGGAGTAGTTAGCTGAAACTGCTTGCTGTAAAATCCCATTTATTGATAACGTAAGCATATGCCTTTTTCGGATTACATTGTTTATGTCGATGAGAGCGGAGATCATGGACTACTGAACATTGATCCTGATTATCCAGTGTTCGTGCTAGCCTTTTGTATATTTCAGAAACAAACTTATGTAGAGCAAATTGTTCCAGAGATTCAAAAACTGAAATTCCGGTTTTGGGGGCATGATGGAATTATCTTGCATAGTCATGACATTCGAAAATCCAAAGGGAATTTCAATATTTTGATGAATGAGGGTGTTCGAAATCAATTTTTACCCGCAATTCAGTCGGTGATTGAGGGCGCCCAATTCACATTAATTGCATCCTTGATTGATAAGGAAAAGTTGCGGGTAAAATATCAAAATCCATCAGACCCTTATACAATCGCCTTGGCGTTTTGTATGGAACGTTTACAATTTTTTCTTAAGGATAACAGTCAAGGTAACCAGGAAGTCCATGTCCTTGTTGAAAGTCGAGGGAAAATTGAAGACAATGAATTAGAACTTGCCTTTAGAAGGATTAAGGATGGCACTCCTTATGTCGAATCTATGCCTAATTTGAATATCGTATTTATGGACAAAAAACATAATTCAGCAGGGTTGCAATTTGCAGACCTAGTTGCCCATCCTATTGGCCGTCACCATATTAAACCAGCGCAACCAAACTTGGCTTACAAAACCATAGAAACTAAATTTCGACGTTCAACATCTGGAAACATTAGAGGGTACGGTTTGAAAACCTTTCCCTAAAAAGCGAAAGGCCTCGGTATTCACCGAGACCACAACGCCGACCGAGCATTCCCAATCCACTTGATTCATGCTTACTCGATTGAGTGGCAAAAGTCAAGGTTTGGTTATTTCTATAACCGAACCTCCAATCCAGCTTTCACCACGGGCCATTCTTCGCGCAGGACGGAAAAGAAAACCGAATCGCGAAATGAGCCGTCCCAAGTTTTGGCGTGATGGCGCAAGGTGCCTTCGTATTTTGCGCCCATTTTTCGCATGGCGTTTTGCGAGTGCAGGTTTTTGTGGTGGGTTTTTAACTCAACCCGTTCGGCCCCGCAGGCAAAGGCATGGCCCAATAACAAGTGTTTGCAGGCCGAGTTCACTTTGGTGCCTCTTTGGTCGGCCCGATACCAAGTCCAACCAATTTCAACCCGCTGAAACAATGGGTGGATCACCAGATAGGCACTATGGCCGATCACCTTGCCATCAACCAGAATGGCATGACTAATCGCATTGGCCTTGGCTTGATCGGCCAGCACGTAATCAAACCAGCCATCAAAGTATTTTCCGTCGCCACGGATCGACATCAGTTTCCATGTGTCCGGATCATCCCCGGCCAAGCGCATGGCTTCGCGATGTTCTTCGCGTAAAGGTTCCAAAGTCACGTGGGTGTTGGACAGGGTTTGGGCGATCAGTTTCATCTTAGTTCCCTAGCCAGAGTAACGCGGCGCGAACCAAATAAACTGTGCCGATCACGCTAACCAACCCGCGTACCCATTGTAAAAAGGAGCGATCAGTCAACCGGTTGAGCACTTTGCCGCCGAGCCAAGTGCCGCTCATCGATACGGGTATGGCAATCAGTAGCAACACCAGCAATTCACGGTGATCGCTGAATGCGCCGCCAAAAGCAACGCCGCCCCAGAACATGATTTTAACCAGATGGGCCACCATTTGGGTGATCGATTTGGTCGCGACAATTTGGTGACGGCTCAGGCTGGTTTGCACAAAGAAAATATCGAGCATCGGCCCGGCCACACCGGCAAAGGTATTCAGCGCTGTGACCAACACACCGGCTGCAAAGGCGTGGGTTGGTTTATTGGCATCCAAATGAAACAGGGATTTGGGTAGCCAAACCAAAAACGGCACCAGCCCGAGCAATAAAAATACCATGGATCGCTGTGGTCGCCATGCGATCAGGAACAAAAGGCCAATCGCCACCAATGCACCCAACGCGTAATACAGTAGGATTTGCAACTGGATGTCGTGGCGTAGCAAAAAGCTGCGCCAACCATTGGCGACCATTTGCAAAAGGCCGTGGGCCACCATGGCTTGCGGCACGGCAAACAGGCTGAGCAGCACACCCATCAGGATCAGGCCACCGGCCATGCCAAATATCCCGGACAAAAATGCGGTGCCCAAGGTGGCCAACAGTAATAGTATTGCACTTGCAATTGGCATAATGATTTGCTCTTTTTCGGGTACCATATCTTTGGCGCGAGCATGTGCAAGCACCATCTGGTCCAAACAGGAAACAGTCATGAAAATTGCCGCGTATCTGACCCGCGTTCATAAATGGATCGGCCTTGTGGTTGGCCTTCAAATTGTGCTGTGGACGGCTGGCGGTCTGGTGATGAGCGTGTTCAAAATTGAAAGTGTTCGTTCAGAAGCTTTGATCGCCGAACCCGGTTTGCTTCCCTCTGATCTGTCAATTGGGATTGACCCGATGCGCGCCGCCAAAGCAGCCGGATTTACTTCACTGGAAACCTTGGCATTGGAAAGCTTTGCCGGAGAGCCGGTCTGGCGCATGAAAGCTGGATCAAAGATTGCCTTGATATCGGCCAAAACCGGCCAATCACTTTTGCCATTGAACGAAGATCAAATTCGCGCTTTGGCGCTTAGCGATTATGTGGGTTCAGGCGAAATTGTCGAAATGAAGCAAGTGGCGGCAGGCCCGGTCGAGGTGCGGCATCGCCCTGATTTGTGGCGGATCGAGTTTAACCAGCCCACGCACTATACGCTGTGGGTTGATCCGGCTGAGGGGCGGGTTATCGCGCATCGCTCACGTCTGTGGCGTTTTTATGATTTCTTCTGGATGTTGCACATCATGGACTATCAGGAACGCGATGATTTTAATCATCCCTTGTTGATCTTCTTTGCGCTCAGCTCGCTGTTGTTTGCGCTGTCGGGCATTGCTTTGTTGGTCCACCGCTTTTTGTTGCGGCCCCGGGCCATACGCAAACCGGTCAAAAGCAAAACCTAGAGCGCTCGCCAGCCGATATCGCTGCGGCAAAACCCTTCGGGCCAGTTGATATGTTCAATTGCCTGATAACATTTGGCCACGGCGTCAGCCAGGTCATCGCCCAACGCGGTGATGTTCAACACCCGTCCGCCATTGGCTAACCACTCGCCAGAGGGTGATTTTTTGGTTCCAGCGTGGAAAATTTTCACATGGCTGTCCTGCTCGGCTTTCGCCAATCCTGAAATGATTGAACCCTTGGGCGCGGTCCCCGGATAGCCCTTGGCGGCCAATACCACACAAGCGCCGGGACGATGATCCCATTGTAAATCGGGTAGCGTGTCCAGATCGCCATGGGCGCAAGCCAGCAAGGCGGGCAGCAGATCGCTTTGTAAACGTCGCATCAGCACTTGGCATTCCGGATCGCCAAAACGCACATTGTACTCGATCAATTTCGGGTTGCCTTGGTCAATCATCAGACCGGCATAGAGCACACCGCAAAATGGCGAACCGAGCTGGTTCATGCCCTGCAACGTTGGCTCAATAATGTCGCGCATTACGCGGGTGGTCATGGTGGCATCCAAGACCGGAGCGGGTGAATAACAACCCATGCCGCCAGTGTTTGGACCCTTGTCACCATCAAAGGCGCGCGTGTGATCCTGTGCGCCGACCAGTGGCATTGCGGTTTTGCCATCGCACAGTACGAACAGGCTGGCTTCTTCGCCGCTTAAGAACTCTTCGATCACCAACCGCTTTGATGCTGCGCCGAATTGCCCGGCCAGCATTTCCTTGGCGGCCTGTTTGGCTTCGGTCAGATCGTCGGTGATGACCACGCCTTTGCCAGCGGCCAGTCCGTCGGCTTTTAACACATATGGTCCGGGCAGGGTGTCTAGGTAAGTGCAAGCATCGGTATAAGTTTCCACATTGCTAGATTTCGCCGCCGGAATGTTGTGTTGCTGGCAAAAATCCTTGGTAAAGGCTTTGGAAGCCTCCAATTGGGCGGCGGCAGCACTGGGACCAAAAGCGGCGATATCACTTTTGACCAAACGATCGGCCAAACCCTCGGCCAATGCGACTTCTGGGCCGATCACCACCAGATCAGGTTGTTCGGTTTGAGCCAAGGCCAGCAAACCGTCTACATCCTCGGCACCGACCGGCAGACATCGGCCAAGGCTAGTCATGGCATCACTGCCCGGTGCGATAATCAGTTCGGTCAAAAGCGGGCTTTGGGCCAGTTTCCAAGCCAGTGCGTGCTCGCGTCCGCCACTTCCAACCAACATTATTTTCATTATCGTTGCCTAACCCGCTTGCCAAGTTTTCCCTGCATACTAGATTCGTTTCCAATGACCGATAGCAATGCCCACGAATTTACCGTCTCCGAACTGGCCGGCTCGCTAAAGCGTACCGTCGAGGAAGCCTACGGCCATGTGCGGGTGCGGGGCGAGCTGGGCCGGGTGACCATTGCTCGATCCGGGCATATCTACATGGACTTAAAAGACGAAAAGGCGGTGATCTCGACTATCGTTTGGAAAGGCGTGGCCGGGAAATTGTCGTTTCGCCCCGAAGAAGGGCTGGAGGTCATTGCCGAAGGCAAATTGACCACCTATCCGGGGCGCTCGCAATATCAGTTGGTGATCACCAAATTAGAGCCAGCCGGAGCGGGTGCTTTGATGGCTCTGTTAGAGGAGCGCCGTAAAAAACTAACTAAAGAGGGCTTATTCGCCGAAGACCAAAAACGGGTTTTGCCGTATTTGCCCCAGACCATTGGGGTGATTACCTCGTCGACCGGGGCGGTGATTCGCGACATCTTGCACCGCTTGGAAGACCGCTTTCCGCGCCATGTCTTGTTATGGCCGGTGCTGGTGCAAGGCGACAAAGCTGCGGCCCAGATTACCGAGGCGATCAATGGTTTTGCTGCGATGCAGGAGGACGGCGAGATTGCCCGCCCGGATTTGTTGATTGTGGCCCGGGGCGGCGGTTCAGTCGAAGATTTGTGGCCGTTCAACGAGGAAGAAGTGGTGCGTGCGGCGGCGGCTTGCAGCATTCCAATTATTTCGGCCATCGGCCATGAAACCGATTGGACCTTGCTGGATTTGGTGGCTGATGTGCGCGCACCAACCCCTACTGGCGCCGCAGAAATGGCCGTGCCGGTGCGGGCTGATCTGGTGGCGATGCTGGATGAAAGTGGCTTGCGCTTAAAATCGGGCTTGCGCCGATTGATCGAGACACGCGAACTGGCCCTGACCGCCGCGCGCCGTGGTCTGCCCAAACCAGAGGAATTGCTGGCAGCGGCCAGCCAGCATTTTGACTATGTAGCCAGTCGTTTGGCCGTGGGCTTGGGCCGCCGGGTCGAGCGGGCCGAGCTATCATTTGGCCGGGTGATGGCCGGGCTTCGCCCACAAACCTTGCTAAGCGGGATCGTGCAACGGACACAAATGGTATCAAACCTGGCAGAACGATTGCCGCCCACCATGCAAAGAGTTCTGACCCGACAACAGGATCGCTTACAAACCAGCGCCAAATTGCTCGGTGCGTTGTCACACAAATCCGTTTTGGGACGAGGCTTCGCCTTGGTTCATGACAAAGCGGGCAAACTGGTAACCCGCGCCGCCAGCTTATCAGACGGCACACAGGTTCAACTGGAATTTTCCGATGGAGACAAATCGGCAGTTATTGGCAAGAGCGGTGCTTCCAAACCTGTGCGGCGTAAAGCAAGGCCAAAAAAACAAAACCCGGAACAGGGTGATTTATTTTGAGTTCGGATAGCAAACAAACAGATTGGCCCAACCTGATTTTTTATCTGGTTTTGGCGCTACTTATTGTCCATGAAATGGATGCAGTTGCGCGCCATGAGTGGCAGTTATTACCGGGCCTTGCTGGATTGTCAGGTGAATTGGGGCGACTAGTTTTTATATTGTCGCACATTCCGATTTTGGTTGGACTGTTTTGGGCCAGTAATCATTCATCGGTCATTTTGCGCCACCGCACCCAATTATCGGTTGATTTTCTGGTGATCGTACATGCCATTGCCCATTGGATGATGAGCGGTCATTCACTGTATGAATTTGAAGCGCCGATTGAGACGGTTTCCATTTATGGGGGCGCGTTGGCTGGGCTGGTTCATGCTGTGTTGCTGGTGCGAATAAGTAAAATTTGAATCTAATGGACCATGGGGCAATGATCCATATTCAGGCATTGCGATCCCCTCATCCCGACCTTCTCCCCATGGGAGAAGGGGCGAGCGTATAGGCTTGATCTATTCTTGCTAAATCACGAATTGAACTCCCTCTCCTGATGGGAGAGGGCGGGGGTGAGGGGGCGAGTGTCCCCAACAAAAAACGCCCCGGCAGGACCGAGGCGTTTTCAATTCTTTGCAATCAGAAGGGCAGTAAAGCCAGTATCGGCTTATTTGCCTTTTTTCTTGGCGCGGCGGGCGCGGGCTTCGGCCATTCCTCTGCCGGAGGTACGTTCGGTGATCCGGGCAGATTTGCCGGTCAGGCCACGTAAATAATACAATTTGGCGCGCCGGACTTTACCTTTACGTTTGATCTCAATGCTGTCCACATTCGGGCTATAGAGCGGGAACACTCGTTCCACGCCTTCGCCGAACGACAATTTGCGTACGGTGAAGGTTTGGTTCAATCCACCGCCCTGACGAGCAATGCAAACGCCTTCAAACGCCTGCAGACGTTCGCGGGTACCTTCAACGATGCGAACCATCACCCGGACAGTATCGCCCGGTGAAAACTCAGGATGGCTTCGTTCCCCAAGTACGCGGGTGGCTTCTTCTTGTTCAATGGCTTCAATGATGTTCATCATTCTACTCCGGTTTCGCGTTTTTTTCGATCAGGTCGGCCAGATCGGGTCTTACGCGCTTGGTTAAACTTGTGGCTGCATCACGGCGCCAGCGGGCTATACGCCCATGATCGCCACTTAGCAATACTTCAGGTACTTGCCTGTCCTCCCACACCCGGGGTCGGGTATATTGTGGGTATTCAAGCAAGTTTCCCTCAAAACTCTCCTCAACAGTCGACTGTTGTGTACCCAGTACGCCGGGGATCAAACGAACGCAGGCTTCTATCAAAACCTGCGCCGCTACTTCCCCACCAGCGAGCACATAATCGCCAATGCTGATCTCCTCCATCTGGCGGCTATCAATCACCCGTTGGTCCAGACCTTCAAACCGGCTGCAAAACAGCACCATTCCAGAACCGGCCGCCAGTTCCCGAACGCGGGACTGGGTAAGTGGCTTGCCTCTGGGGCTAAGGTGGATCAGCGGGCGGTTTAACCGCTCGACAGAATCGATCGCCGTCGCCGCCACATCAGGGCGCAGCACCATTCCTGGGCCGCCGCCTGCTGGCGTGTCGTCAACGGACCGGTGCTTATGATGGGAAAACGTCCGAATGTCCAGCGTTTCAAGCTGCCATTTTTGTTGTTTTAATGCCCGCCCGATCAAGGACGCCCCCAAGGTGCCGGGAAAGGCCTCTGGAAACAGGGTAAGGACCGTGGCGCGGAACGGCTCAGTCATCGACTTGCTCCGGTTTTACACGCTTTTTCTTGTCCTTTTTGGGTTCCGGTAAAAATACTTGCCAGTCGGCCAAAACCACTTGCCCCGTGGTCAAATTGATCACCGGGACGTGGGCTTGGGTAAAGGGCAGGGACCAACTACCCTTTACGTTCGGTGTATCGGTGATTTCCAACAAATCAGACGCACCATAATTGCGTACCGCTTCAATGCGGCCCAAAGGTTGCTCTTCTAATGAGACGACGTTCAGCCCGACTAAATCAGAATGGTAAAAATCATCCTCGTCCGGTTCCGGCATCTGGCTGCGTAAGCAATATAATTTGGTACCGCGCAGGGCTTCGGCCTGATCACGGTATTGCACACCGGGACTGCGAACCGCAAAGCCGCCTTTGACCTCTCTGGTCTTGGTAATTTTCAAAATCACCTCGCCCGCCTCATCAACAAAAGGCGCGTAGGTAAGACAAGCCGCCGGATCGTCGGTAAACGATTTAATCTTAATCTCGCCCCTGGCCCCGAATGCACCGGTAATGGCCGCGACGAAAATTGTTTGTGGGGTCTCGCTCATGATTTTCTCAATTGCAGGATAGAACCCGGCTATGATTGTAACATCCATATGCTCCCCCGCGAGGGCAGGAGAGCATATGGATAGGCGTTAGCTTTTGTCTGCTTTGGCTTCATCAGCAGCAGGTGCGTCTTCAGCTTTTGCTTCTTCAGCAGGCGCTTCCGCTTCGGCTTTTGCGGCTTCTTTGGCAGCAATGGCTTCGGCTTTCGCTGTTTCTTTGGCTTCGGCAGCAGCAGTTTTGGCGGCTTCCTTGGCGTCTTTTTCAGCTTCTATGCGGGCTGCAGCTTTTTCTTTTTTCTCTTCGGCCCGTTCCAGAGCTTTTTCACCGGGTTTGCCTTTGTTCGGGTTATTGCCGTGTTTCCATTCCCACAGACCAATGTCGTTCAGGAACCGGGCAACGCGATCGGTTGGCTTGGCGCCTTTGGAAATCCAGTATTTGATACGCTCTTCGTTCAATTTGATCCGATCTGCGTGATCTTTAGGCAGCAATGGGTTGTGCGTACCGACTTGTTCGATATAGCGGCCATCACGAGGCGCGCGAATGTCGGCGATCACAACACGGTAATACGGGCGTTTTTTAGCGCCACCACGGGACAATCTGATTTTTACTGACATGTTAGTTTCCTTAACTGAGGTTGTTTGTTGTTAGAGAGATTGGTTTATTTTTTGCCGGGAAGGCCGGGTAATCCACCGCCGCCGCCGGGCAGGCCTGGCAAACTGCCGGACCCTAGTTTTTGTTTCATTTGTTCCAGTTGGGCTGGGTCAATGTCGCCGCCGGGCATTTGTCCAGGAGGCATGCCGCCGGGCATACCACCGCCGCCGAACATGCCAGCCCGACCGCCTTTACCCATTTTCTTCATCATGCCGGACATTTGCTTATGCATTTTCAGCAATTGATTGACGTTTTGCACTTCGGTGCCAGAACCAGCTGCAATGCGTTTTTTGCGTGACGCTTTGATCAAAATCGGTTTGGCACGTTCCAGCGGGGTCATTGATGAAATAATGGCCATCTGCCGGGTAAAGACGCTGTCGTCCATGGCCGAGCTGTCCATTTGTTTTTGCATTTTCCCCATGCCGGGCAACATGCCCATAATGGCTTGCAGGCCGCCCATTTTTTGCATTTGTTTGAGCTGTCCGGCTAAGTCCTCCAGATCAAACGTGCCCTTCTTCATTTTGGCGGCAAGTTTATCGGATTCTTTTTTGTCGATCAGCTCACCGGCTTTTTCGACCAGAGAGACCACGTCGCCGCGCCCTAAAATGCGCCCGGCAATGCGGGTTGCATCAAAAACATCCAGCCCGTCGATTTTTTCTGATACACCCAAAAACTTAATGGGTAAGCCAGTAACGGCCCGCATAGAAAGGGCGGCACCACCGCGTCCGTCACCGTCCATCCGGGTCAGGATCAAGCCAGTTAATGGCAGACGTTCATGAAACCGGCGAGCCGTTTCTATGGCATCCTGCCCGGTCAGGGCATCAGCAACCAGCAAGGTTTCGGTCGGATTGGTCGCCGCAGCAATGGCGGCAGCTTCCGCCATCAATTCGTCATCGATGGAAGTGCGCCCGGCCGTATCCAGCAGCACCACGTCAAAGCCGCCTTTGCGGGCCTCATCCATGGCGCGTTTGGCGATCTGTACCGGGAATTGCCCGCTAACGATCGGTAGGCTGGCTACATCGGCCATCAGCGCCAATTGGGCCAATTGCTCCATAGCCGCCGGACGGCGGGTGTCCAAAGAGGCCAATAAAACTTTTTTATTGTCTTTGGTTTTTAGGCGTAAGGCAATTTTGGCCGCTGTAGTAGTTTTACCCGAACCTTGCAGGCCCGCCATCATAATGGCGACGGGTGGTTTTGCGGCCAGATTGATTGGCGGGGCGGGTTCCTCGTCGCCGCCCAACATGGTGACCAGTGCGTCATGGACCACTTTGATCATTTGCTGGCCCGGCGTTACCGAGCGCAATACCTTGTCGCCAACCGCTTCAACTTGCACCTTGGCAATGAAATCCTTGACCACGGGCAAGGCCACATCAGCCTCGAGCAGGACAATGCGGACTTCGCGCAAAGCGGCCAGAACATCTTTTTCTGACAGGGAACCGCGACCGGTCAATCGGTCAAAGACACCGCCAAGTTGTTCTGTCAAATTGTCAAACATCGGTTCACCACCAAGAACAAGGCACAGCAAAAACGACCCCACTGAGCAAACCTATGCCGGGTGGGGTCTCCGCCTGTCTCCCCCCGAAATGGGTTGTACAGCCAGAGGCGTCGTCTGACGCTGTGGAATTAAGGAGCGGGTTGTAGGAGTGACTTTGACTAAAGTCAATGCAAATTACGATTTTCCGCGAAGCTCACAGAAAAAAGTGAACGCTGTTCACTTTTTGATTTGGGTGTGCTACAAGGCAGTAAATCACGGTCGAAAATCCGACCCCATCACGAGGGAAAGTTCTATGACTACCAAAGAAAATTCTAAGACTATACGCGAAATGTATGCCGTACCTGACGTTGATCCTGCTTGGCATGTGCCGCAAACTTATGATGGAATTTTCGATTTTAATTTCGATACCTCGCGCGATACGCTGATGCATCTCTAC
Source organism: Robiginitomaculum sp. (assembly GCA_021776555.1). GTDB lineage: Bacteria > Pseudomonadota > Alphaproteobacteria > Caulobacterales > Maricaulaceae > Robiginitomaculum_B. The sequence goes on along the minus strand of JAJFFR010000180.1, from coordinate 5,672 downwards.
CAAAAAGGTAAGGATATGCAGTGGGATGCGGTCGAACGCATTGACTGGACGCAAGAGTTGGATCCAGAAAACCCGATGGAAATGCCACTGGAATCCAATCCGATCTATGGTACGCCGCTTTGGGACAAACTCTCGAAACAAGATCGGATTGATCTGCTAACCCATGGTCAGGCGTGGAACATCTCGCAATTCCTGCAAGGCGAGCAGGGTGCTTTGATTTGTGCCTCAAAAATTGTCACGCAAGTTCCAACTATGGATGCCAAGTTTTACGCGGCGACCCAGACCATGGACGAAGCGCGCCATATTGAAGCCTATATGAATTTGCAGAAAAAATTCGGTGTGGCCTATCCCATGACCGCGCCATTGCAATCGCTGATCAATGATGCGCTAAAAGATAGCCGTTGGGACATTACCTATCTGGCCATGCAAATTGTCATCGAAGGATTGGCCTTGGCGGCATTTGCCACCATTCGCGATGTTTCACAAAACCCATTAGCCCAGCAGGTCAATGCCTATGTGATGCAGGATGAGGCGCGCCATGTGATGTTTGGGCGTTTGTCCTTGCGCGATTACTATCCGCAATTGTCAGATGCAGAACGTGACGAGCGCGAAGAATTTCTGGTCGATGCGTGTTATCACATGCGGGATCGCTTTCAGGGGCCAGAAATTTATGAACGTCTCGGCCTGCCGGTCAAAGAATGCCTTGAGTACGGCGAAAACTCGGAAACTATCAAGCTGTTCCGCTCCTTCTTATTCCAGCGCATTGTACCAGTGGTCAAAGATATCGGCCTGTGGGGACCACGCATCCAAAAAGCCTATACCGATATGGGCGTGATTGGCTTTGCTGATCTGGATGTCGATGCCCTGCACGATCAAGATGACAGCATTGCCAAAGACTTTGACGCACGCCGGGCCTATGTGAACTCGGTGATCAAGGAAGGTAATGAGGGCGTCGCCGCCGAATAGTAGGGAAAATAGGTTATTAGTTGGATGTGCCGGGGAGACTTCTGAAAATTCTGTCAGCAGCTTCTTTATCTCTCTTGCTTAAGAAATAGTAGCGAAGGGGACTATGCCCTTTGTATCCCAATATTTCGTCACTATACTTGGTTATGGCGTAGATTGAACCCTCAGAGTCGGGGCCAATTTGAATATTCTTTAAATAATTTTGATCTCCAGGGCTGTATTGTTTGTGCCCCTTTTTTGGAATTTCATCTTTAACAAAGTGAAGGTTCTGATTATTTAGCTCTCTCTCAAAATTTTCTATAGTTGGAGATGGCCATAATTCACGTTGTTTCTCTGAGAATTCAAGGCATTTGTAAATTTTTCGGTTAATAAATCTTTTAGAAAGCTCTTTTGCCTCACCAGATCCATCCCTAGCAACCCGTCCAATTAATTGAACAAAAGTGCCATCTACAAGGTTTGAATATATTTCCCGCCTTTTAGGGATAGATTCCTCATCGAAAAATTCAAATATTAAAGAATGAATTCCTAGTTCTTGCAGATCAGATTTGTCAGAAATAATTGCCATTATTGCTTCAGTGAACAAGTGTTGTACGCTTCTTGTTGTTTTGTGAAAATATACATCAATATATATTTTTACATAACTGGAAAAATATTCGGAAATGGCTCGCACACCTTTTTCTTCAAAACAAAGTGAGGTAAAGACACCCTCCTCATTTTCATCTTCGAATGGTGTATCCAAATATCTGATACTATCAAGAATCCAGTCGACATCAATTGAACCAAATCTAATACCTGAAAAATACTTATCCCTTTGTAAAAAGTCCAAGCGGTCAGCATCAATTTGATCGGAAACAATGCTTTGAAATATGCTGTGTGTTTCCGCTGGTTTATCAAAAAAGGAAACAACCAAATCTAACAAATCATTGGATTGCAATATTCTTCTAATTGGACCTTCCTTAATGAAAGCAAGGGTAAAAGCTTCATGTTTTTCTCTTACGCCAAATCTTTCGGATATTTCTTCAAAAACATGGGAAAAAGGACCGTGTCCAATATCGTGTAAAAGCACTGCACATAGAGTTGCGCAACGCTTATTTTTATAGTTTTGGATTGATAAAATTTCAGGCTGGTTTCTTTCAAGAGCATTCAACATTTTGCGAGCCATTTCCATGACACCAAGGCTATGGGAAAATCTACTGTGAGTTGCACCCGGGTAAACAAAGTCGGAAAATCCTAATTGTTTAATATGCCGCAAGCGTTGAAAAGCAGGCGTGTCAATTAATTTCCAGAGAATTTCGTCTTCTTTTTTATCAAGAGAAAACCGGATTAAATTATGAATCGGGTCACGTATTCTTCGGCGTTCAACCAATTTCGCCCACCTTTAAGTAATCGAAAGAATATTCAATATTCTCTTGGACTCACTTATCGTCAATTGATTTGTCTTTTTTGGTTTTAAGTTTTTGGTCTCATTAATAGCGTCTTCTAAGCTGAGATGGCCAATTCCTACAAAATAAGCAAAAGTTGATGCTATTTCTAAAGTTAAAGTACCAAATTCAGTTAGTTTTTTTATTTTCTCCGCAATGGAGATCAAATTGTCATTAGATTCAAAATCATTTTTGACTGCATATGATGACATAGAATTTTTGAAATCTCCGTACTCTACTACCTCTTCTCTAATTCTTCCACGATAAGCCATATCGGCTACTTTGTGAGAAAGAGTGCGGCTATATGGACCAAATTTATAAATCTCAAAATCTCCGAAATGATCTTCTTCGCCAGATGCGATTAGAAGAAAGATTAATTTTTGGAGTCTCTTTTTCCCAAGTATTTTTTGTCCATTGTGATTACCAATCACTTCCAGAACGACATCTGATTTTGCCATGTCCATAGCTCCTCTCAATTGCAAAACGAATCGTCTGCGCGCTTAATTTATATTTGGTTAAGGATTCAGCCTCAAATCACATTTCGGCACCAAAAGAAAATAAACCAAACATATTTTTCCTAAATCGTCGAAACCGCTCGGTAGACATCCTCGTCCAGTTCGCCTTCCCATTTGGCAACAGAGGTGGCTACAGCCGCATCGCCGGTGACGTTGGTAAAGGTTCGCATCATGTCCAAGGGCCGATCAAACGGCAGGATGAAGCCGACCAACAAAGCGGTTTGTTCGGGCGTTACTCCAATGATCGGCAAGACGATGGCCAGCATGAACAGCGAGGCCGAAGGAATGCTGGCCGTTCCGATTGAGGCCAAAGTGGCGGTCAATGCGATCATGGCATAATCGGTAAAGGTCAGATCAATCCCAAATGCATTGGCTGCAAACAGGGCCAGCAAACCCAGATAGAGCGATGTGCCATCCATATTGATGGTGGCACCCAAGGGCAGCACCGAACCCGCAATGACTGGTTTTACCCCTAGATTGTCCTGCACGCAGGTGATGGTCACCGGCAGGGTTCCAGCGCTGGTTGAGGTGGAGTAAGCCACCACTTGCGCGTCCAAAATGCCCCGGAAAAACCGGATTAACGGCAAACGCAAAACCAGCTTGATCAAGCCGCCATAAACCAGTGCGATATGAGTAAGACAGCCTAGATACAGCGCCAAAGCCAACACCAATACGGCGCTGAATGTTTCGACGCCCTTGGCGGCGGTAACCCAAGTGATCAGCGCAAAAACGCCAAATGGAGCGACTTCCATCACCCAATGAGTGATTTTGAAAATGATCTCGGCAAAAGAATCAAACAGAGATTTGATCGGGTCGGCTTTTTTACCGACCATCAAAATAGCCACGCCGAGCAGTAGCGCGAAAAAGATGATCGACAGCATGTTTCCGCTGGATAGGGCATTGAGTGGATTGGTTGGAATGATGTTGAGCAATATCTGCACAAAACCGGGAGCTTCGCCGGCCAGCACATTGGGCACCACATCAGTAAAATCAATCCCGGCACCGGGCTTGAATAGGGTTCCAAAAAATAGGCCAATGGATACGGCGACCATTGTGGTGGCGATATAGAGCAAAAAAGCCCGGCCTCCGATGGAACCCAATTTGGATGGGTGCCCCATCGAAGTGACCCCGGTGACCAAAGTGGTAAACACCAAGGGGACCACCAGCATTTTGATCAGACGAACAAAGGCATCGCCAAATGGTTTGATCCAAGTGGTTACAAAATCGGCACCGGCATATTTGGTCACACCATCAACCATATAGGTACCGCCAAAAGTGCGAAACGCCAGTCCGACGATCACGCCCAGAACCAGTGCTAGCAACACACGTTGCCACAATACCATTTTGAACCACCAAGCCATGTCTTTCCCCTAATCTGTTTTGCGTTTTGCAAGTTGTGGGCGAGAGTAGAGGTCCACAGCGCTTCGTCAACGGCTTAGGCGGTAAGCAGAATAAAGCTTGAACGCAATTCAGTCTCAATTCAGACACGATCCATTATGATAAAAGAATCAGACAAGTTTCTTTTGGAGAAGATCATGAACAAGTTTTTGCTGCCTTTGGTGTTGAGCACCGGCCTGCTGCTCGGTGCCTGCACGGACGAAAAAACCCATACGGATTTTATCCAATCTGAGGGCGCTCCCGAAGCGGCCAGTATGGCCCCGATGATGAGCCAGGCCATTCCTCCGCGCGAAAGGGTAGAAAAGCCAGCTGCGACAACCCGCATGTTGGCGTTTCGCTATGCGTTTAGTTTTGCCATTCCAGCTCGTGAATTAGAGCAAGTATCGCAAAAAGTTGTGGATGATTGCATGTCGGCTGGGTTGGATCGCTGTCAGATCGTCAACTCCTCGGTCAATCAATATAGCCCCGATCAGGTTTCGGCCAATATCCTGTTGCGGGTCGAACCAAAATGGTTCGAGAATTATCGCGATGATTTGCTGACCAACAGCCAAGCGGCTGGCGGAAAAATGACTAGCAACAATGTAAGCGCCGAAGACTTGACGTTGGCCATTACCGACGGTGATGCCAAACTGGAATCGCTTCGCGTGTTACGCACTAGGCTTTTGTCTTTGCTGCAAACCAGAGGCAGCACGGTCAAAGACCTGATTTCTGTGGAGCGTGAATTGGCCCGGGTACAGGGCCAAATTGAAAGCAGCACGGCGCGGGTACGGGTGCTCAAAACCCGGGTTAGCATGTCAGAAGTGCGGCTTGATTATCAATCCAAAGCGGTGATTGCCGGCCAATCAGCCTTCCAGCCGATATTGGATGCCCTGACCGATTTCGTCGGAACTGTTGCTGTCGGACTAGCCGGTTTGATCCGGTTCGTGGCCGTGACCTTGCCATGGTTGGTTATCGGAGTGCCGGTGGTTTGGGTGCTGGGCCGCCTGTGGCGACGTCGCAATACGGGCAAGAAAAAAGATAAGTCTTAGCCGACCACCCGTAACCGAAATTTATCAAATACTTTCAGTACGGATCGCAAGTTGTGGCCGCGCTTCAATATCTGGCCGCCCGGGGCCAGCACGCGCCATGCACCTTGTTTGCGGGCCAAGGCCGGGATTTTTTCTATGCGATATAGCGGCAGTTCACTGGCGTGTCGAAAAATGCTAAAAATGGCTCGGTCCGTACTTCCGTCCATGGCATAATCGCGCCATTCGCCCTTGCCGACCATCATGCCATAGACCGCCATGATTTGATTTATTTCGTGGCGATCGAAAAAAACCATTGCCTTTTTTGCTGCTTGCAAGAAATCCTCCCCAATTGCCGGGTAATACTAACT
>JAJFFR010000179.1 GCA_021776555.1 Robiginitomaculum sp. | reverse complement strand
CCTTGTAGTTCTCAAAAGTTGCTGTGTAAAGCCCACTCAAAGACGGTTCTTTTATAGATAAAATAATCAAAATAAATAAAACCGTTCTTTACAGTAAAACTCAAAATAGAAGCCACTCCACAGTATTGAATGGGCAAGTCCATATTTTTTGGGAGTTCGGCATGACAGCAGACTTGCTCGAAAGATGGTCCCTTGCCAAGGGATATTCTGTTGTCTTGCGTATGAGTTAGTGAAACGTAACATACTCGGAGAGATATCAATGACCATTTCCAAAATACGCGCTTTGGGATTTTTACTTCCTGCTGGACTGCTGTTGGCATCCTGCACGTCCTATGCCCCGAATGAACCAGAGGCTGGGGCATCTGTCGCACCGGTGCAAATAACAAAAGAAGACTGCAAGGCCATGATGCAGAAAATGCATGAAAAAATGGAAACCGAAGGGATGGACATGGCCGCGATGCAGGCGAAAATAAAATCTGGAGAAGGCATGAGTGAGCAGCAAAAGCAGTGCCATAATATGATGCATGGAAAAATGCAGAAAGGCATGATGGACGGTGAGTCCGATGAGGCCAAACCCGGACACAAGCACTGATTTACTGGTATCAAGGAAGCATGGTTGAAGCATAAACCCGTCTTGTCTTCAGGAATTAGCCACTAGCAAACTGGAAATTTTTTGCCCCATAACCACAGCAGTAAATCGCCGAAACATGCGGTTCATGTGACCGACGAAAATCCTTCCACGGAAACGCCCAAGGAGGCCCATGCCTGTCATCATGATCATGCACCGACTGTACAAACTGGCCCGTTGGATGAAACGACAGTTTATACCTGCCCCATGCACCCGGAGGTCGAACAGTTCGGACCGGGAACCTGCCCCATATGCGGCATGGCGCTGGAGCCAAAGGGTATTCCGACCGAAAAAAGCGGACCAGATCCTGAGTTAGTCGACTTTACGCGCCGTTTCTGGTTTGGCTTGGTATTGACGATTCCGCTGCTGTTGCTTGCCATGGGGCCTTTGGTTGGCCTTCCTCTTGAAAACTGGATTCCTGCCAGGGTTTCGCGCTGGCTGGAGCTGATCTTGGCGACGCCAGTGATATTGTGGTCCGGGTGGCCGTTTTTCGTTCGTGGGTGGCAATCCATTTTGAACCGCAGCCCCAATATGTTCACCCTGATTGCCATGGGCACCGGTGCTGCATTTGTCTATAGCGTCATCGCCACGGTTTTTCCGGGTATTTTTCCGGAAGGCTTTCGCTTGGAAAACGGTGGAGTTTACGTCTACTTTGAAGCTGCTGCGGTCATCATCGTTCTGGTCTTGTTGGGACAAGTTCTGGAATTGCGCGCACGCGAGCGCACAGGCGGTGCCATTCGCGCTCTGTTGGATTTGTCCCCGAAAACAGCCCGCATTGTCCGAGAAAATGGTTCGGAAGAAGATATCCCGCTTGAACATGTGCAAGCAGGGGATCTGCTGCGCGTTCGACCCGGCGACAAGGTGCCAGTCGATGGTGAACTGGTGGAAGGTAAATCCAACATTGACGAGTCGCTATTGACCGGAGAGCCAGTCCCGGCAGAAAAAGAAGTTGGTGATGCCGTTACTGGCGGGACCATCAACGGCAATGGCACGTTCGTGTTGCGGGCCACCCGGGTTGGTTCGGAAACCATGTTGTCGCAAATCGTAGCCATGGTGGCCGAAGCCCAACGTTCCCGTGCGCCCATTCAAAAACTGGCCGACAGTGTATCGGCTATTTTCGTGCCGGCTGTTGTCTTGATCGCAGTCATCGCATTTGTTTCCTGGTCAGTTTGGGGGCCCAATCCACCTATGGCCTACGGGCTGATCGCTGCGGTTTCTGTATTGATCATTGCTTGTCCTTGTGCCTTGGGTCTGGCTACGCCAATTTCAATCATGGTCGCCACGGGACGCGGCGCACAGGCTGGTGTTTTGATCAAAAATGCTGAGGCGCTGGAGCGCTTTGCCAAGGTCGATACATTGGTTGTAGATAAAACCGGAACCCTGACCGAAGGAAAGCCCCGGCTCACAACAATCGTTGTAACAGACCAGACCGTGGACAAGGACAAACTCCTCGCCCTGGCTGCCAGTCTCGAACAAGGTAGTGCCCATCCCTTGGCAGAAGCGATCGTTGCCGCTGCCGGGAAACGCCATGCAAAACTGACAAAAGTCGAAGCGTTTCAATCCCACTCTGGAAAGGGCGTTACGGGAATGGTTGAAGGACAAAATCTCGCCCTTGGCAATATGAAAATGCTGGAACAAATTGGAGTGGAGGTCTCGAACCAATCGCAAACAGCCGATGAATATCGCGCGCAAGGTGCGACTGTGATGTTTCTGGCGATTGATCAGAAGCTGGCCGGTTTGTTGATTGTAACCGATCCCATCAAGGAAACCACGGCGCAAGCCATTCGCCAGCTGCACAAGGAAGGCATGACCATTATTATGGCTACCGGGGATCACCAAAGCACCGCCCAAGCGGTGGCCGATCAATTGGATATTGACCAGGTTTGGGCCGGTGTGATGCCCGAAGACAAAGCCGCATTGGTCCAACGCCTGCAAGCAGAAGGTCATCGGGTGGCCATGGCTGGCGACGGGGTCAATGACAGCCCGGCTTTGGCACAGGCAGATGTCGGAATCGCCATGGGAACCGGTGCCGATGTTGCCGTAGAGAGTGCCGGAATTACCCTGCTTCGAGGGGATCTACGCGGCATTATTCGCGCAAGGAAGTTAGCAGAAGCGGTGATGCGGAATATCAAGCAAAACCTGTTTTTTGCCTTCGCCTATAATGCTCTGGGCGTACCAGTGGCTGCCGGGGTCTTATACCCCGTATTCGGAATTCTGCTGTCGCCCATGATTGCTGCCGCCGCCATGAGTTTCAGCTCCTTTTCAGTCATTTCAAATGCGCTTCGACTGCGTGGCCTGAAATTACAAGGCTGATTCAATGAAAGCACATGGAAAACCCAGTTCTGCTGCCAGTCACTCCGGGCATATTCCGCAATCAGCCAATACTCGCGCCTTAAAAATAACCGGGTGGCTGACCGGAGTTTACTTTCTAATCGAACTTGGTATCGGAATTTATACCGGTTCCATCTCGGTGTTGTCAGATGCCTTTCATACGTTTTCGGCGGTTGGTGGTGTCATACTGGCGTTTGTCGCTGCTTGGATCGCGCGGCGTCCTGCCGATAGAACAAGAACCTTTGGCTCTTATAGGGCGGAAGTCATTGGCGCGCTACTCAATGGCGGATTCCTGTTGGTCATGGCGATTTTAGTATTTGTCATGGGCATCATGCGCCTGGGCCAGCCGATTGATCTTCCCACAACCCCCATGTTGTTGGCCGCCTTTGGCGGTCTTATTACCGAAGTCATTTCTATTCGGCTGTTATATCAGGGGCAGAAAGAGAGCATAAATCTAAGAGGTGCATTTTGGCATGTGATGCAAACCTTCATCGGTAGTTTACTGATCATCGTCTCGGCGCTGGTTATCCGTTTTACCGGATTTAACGCGATTGATCCTCTATTGGGCATGGCCTTTGGAATTATATTGGTCCTGGCCTCAATCCAGATTATTCGAGAAGCCATCGGCATTTTGATGGAAAATACGCCCATTGGTCTCGATCTGGATGGGCTAATTCAAAGATTGAAAAAAGTTCAGGGAGTTGAGGATATCCACCATGTCCATGCTTGGACGTTGACCACTGGGCGAATTCTTTTTTCGGCCCATATTCATGTGGATAAAGAGCAAGATACCGAAACAGTTTTGCACGAAGCACGCGAAATTTTGCGCAAGGATCACGATATCTACTTCACCACGTTGCAAGTGGAAACGACCTGTCAGGATCAAGCTGATCAGTTAGATATTGATTTCATTCAACTGAATGCAGATCGGACCCTCAAAGAAAGCCAATGAATTGATATTAAGTCACAGTTTTAACTGAGATTCTGGTGCTTTTTACGCACTTCGTTTGTACTGGTCACAACTATAATTCCAGACAAAATTTGGCTACTTTACTTTTGCCT
>JAJFFR010000178.1 GCA_021776555.1 Robiginitomaculum sp. | reverse complement strand
AATATCAACTCCGGCCGTGGGTTCATCCAGTACTAGAACTGGTGGGGAATGAACCAATGCTTTGGCAATCAACAATCGTCGCTTCATGCCGCCAGAAAGTGACCGGACATAGGCGTTGGCTTTGTCGGCTAGTCCCATGGCGCCCAGGATTTCCATGGACCGGCGTTCTTTCTTGGGCACGCCATAAAACCCGGCTTGATATTCCAGACTTTCAATCGGTGTGAAAAATGGGTCCATATTGATTTCTTGCGGCACCACGCCGATGGCAGCGCGGGCTTGGCGTGGATTTTTATCAATATCCACACCCCATATTTCGCCGCGCCCGGCGGTTTTGCGGACCAGACCGGCAAAGATATTGATCAGGGTCGACTTCCCCGCCCCGTTTGGGCCGAGCAATCCAAAGATAGAGCCGCGCCGAATATCCAAGCTGACGCCCTTTAGCGCCCGGGTTGGGGGCAAGCCTTTTTGGGCTGGATAGGTTTTTTCTACATCAAAAGCGCGCAAGGCAAACTCAGGGGGGTGTTTGATGCTGTCTGACAATTTATCCGCCTCAACCCAACGCCTGCATTGACCAATGGGTACAGGTGCATAACTATGTGTTTGGCATTGCAATCACAAGCAGGCGGAGCTTAAAAAAATGGTCGACACCCAAAACAACCCACGCGGCGAGGCTCTGGACGTATTTGTGGAAAGCAACCGCGTTTCGTGCGATGGCGGCACATCGGGCCATCCAAAGGTCTATTACGACTTGAATGAAGACGGCGAGGCGTGGTGCTTTTACTGTTCCCGGCATTTCATCCGCCAAAGCGCAAAAGCAGATTAATAAGTCTGCACCCTCGCCTTTCAAACAAACTGTGATGGAATTAGCGTGAACTGGCTCCGCCACCGCCTAATATCATTGTCGCTCCGATGAGATACCCAAAATCATACCAAGTTCCAGCATTTGGATAGGCGTAAATCCTAATGTCGGTAAACCAACTGCCGATAAAACTAAATGGCATAATAAAACCATGCACAATACCCATAAAAAACCCTGGAGGATTTGTTGTTGTCGGCATGGGTTGTTCGGCGCAACCTGCCATCAATAGTGTCATTCCCACCAGCAAGTATCCAGTAAAAATTAGAGACCTTCGGTTGATTTTCATGATTTGCCTTTCCCCTTCTTAATTCAGAAATATCTTGGTACAGCTGCCATGGACTAGCTTCGATGATCATCGGCTATTGCCAGTCTGTCAAATGATCCGCACAATCTGACCCTCTTTGCAAACGAGTCTCGCCTATGTCTATTTCCAAGCCCATGGATGAAAACAGCCACCTTATTTTGGTGGATGGGTCAGCCTATATTTTTCGAGCTTATCATGCGTTACCGCCACTGACTCGCAAGTCGGATGGGACACCGGTCGGCGCAGTGGCTGGGTTTTGCAATATGTTGTGGAAGCTGACCGAGGACACCCGCGACGAAGATCATGCCACTCATTTTGCGGTGATTTTTGATGCCAAGGGCAAAACTTTTCGCAGCGAGATATACGGCGAGTATAAAGCGCACCGCCCGCCCGCACCTGAAGACCTAGTGCCCCAGTTTCCGCTGGTCCGTGATGCCACCCGCGCCTTTGGTTTACCCGCGATTGAAGAGCCGGGCTTTGAGGCGGATGATCTGATCGCAACTTACGCATTTGAGGCAGAAAAACGTGGTGCAACGGTAACTATTATTTCGTCAGATAAAGACCTGATGCAATTGGTCACCGAAAAAACCGATATGCTGGACCCGATGAAAAACCTGCGTATTCGGGCAGACGAAGTGCGAGATAAATTTGGCGTGGGGCCAGATCGGGTTATTGACGTACAGGCCTTGGCTGGAGACAGTGCCGATAACGTACCGGGCGTTCCGGGGATCGGCGTCAAAACAGCGGCGGCATTGGTTGAAGAATTTGGAGATCTCGAAGGTATTTTGGCCGGTGCCCACACGATCAAGCAGACCAAACGCCGTGAAAACCTGATTGAATTTGCTGATCTGGCCCGAGTCAGCATGGAGCTGGTTACCTTACGCAAAGATACACCGATGCCAGAGCCATTGGATGATCTGGGCTGTTGCGATGTGGAATCGGAAGTATTGCTGTCCTTTTTGCAAGACATGGAATTTTCCACCCTGACCCGCCGGGTGCAGGCGGCTTTTGCCCTGCCAGCTGACTCGACAGAATTTGAAGACACGTCTTCACCGGCCATTTCGGATGAAGGATACGAGTGTGTGACGGATATGGCGACGCTGCACAGCTGGATCGAAAAAGCGAGTAAAGCCGGGCGCGTGGCGGTGGATACCGAAACGGATCGCTTGTCGGCCACCCATTCCAAGCTGGTCGGAGTGTCCCTATCTCATGCACCGGGGCAGGCTTGTTACATTCCGTTGGGGCATACCGGGGCCGGAGACCTGATGTCCGTCGTTCCGGCGCAATTGGACCTGAAAGAAGCACTGGATGCGTTGGCACCCTTACTGCGTGACCCCAACGTGCTTAAAATCGGTCAGAACCTGAAATATGATATGGGCGTATTTCACCGCTATGGGATCGATCTGACCCCGATTGATGACACGATGCTGTTGTCTTACGCATTGGATGGGGGCAAACATCGCCACGGCATGGATGCATTGTCAGAGCGCTATCTGGGTCATGTGCCTATTCCGTTCAAACAGGTCTGCGGCGTTGGCAAATCACAAATCAGCTTTGCCCAAGTTGATCTGGAACCTGCTACGAAATATGCGGCCGAAGATGCGGATATTACCCTGCGTTTGTGGGAAGCCTTGAAACCAAGGCTGGCTACCGAGCAAATGAGCGGTGTTTACGAAACGCTGGAACGGACCATGCCCCGGGTTTTGTCAGATATGGAGCTGGCCGGAATACGGGTCGATCGGGCTGAGTTGTCACGGCTTTCGTTAAAATTCGCACAAAAAATGGCCGAGTTTGAGGACGAAGCCACGGCGTTGGCGAAACGCTCGTTTAATTTAGCTTCACCCAAGCAATTGGGTGAAATCCTGTTTGACGAAATGGTGCTCCCCGGCGGTAAAAAAACCAAAACCGGAGCTTGGAAAACTGATGCCAAAGTGTTGGAACAATTGGCAAGTGACGGACATGAATTACCCAAGACTATTTTAGGCTGGCGGCAATTACAGAAACTAAAAAGCACCTATACGGATGCGTTGGGTGCGGCAGCAGATCCCGAAACCTCGCGGGTGCATACCTCCTTCATGCTGGCCTCGACCAGCACAGGCCGCCTTGCGTCCAGTGATCCCAATTTGATGAACATTCCAATTCGCACCGAGGAGGGTCGCAAAATTCGTGCTGCTTTTGTGGCAGAAAAGGGTAATTTGCTGCTTAGCGCGGATTATAGCCAAATCGAACTGCGGGTGTTGGCCCATATCGCCGAAGTGGAAACCTTGCGTCAGGCTTTTGCTGATGGGCTGGATATTCATGCCATGACCGCTTCCGAGATGTTCGGGGTGCCGATTGAGGGTATGGATCCGGGTATTCGGCGCCAAGCCAAAGCCATTAACTTTGGGATTATCTACGGAATTTCGGCGTTTGGGTTGGCGGTGCAGCTGGATATTTCTCGCGGCGAGGCGGCGGATTATATCAAAGCCTATTTTGCCAAATTTCCGGGTATTCGCGATTACATGGAAGCCACCAAGGCTAGCGCCCGTGAAAACGGCTATGTCAGTACCTTGTTCGGGCGAAAATGTTGGTGCCAGCAGATCAACGACAAAAACCCGATGAATCGCAATTTTGCAGAGCGCCAAGCGATCAATGCACCTATTCAAGGTACGGCAGCTGACATCATGCGCCGGGCCATGATCCGAATGCCGCAAGCCCTGCACAGTTCTGATTTGACGGCGACCATGTTGCTACAGGTCCATGATGAATTAGTATTTGAAGTAAAAGAAGCAGAAGTTGACCAACTTGCCAAACTGGCCGGTGAGGTTATGGAAAATGCCTGCGCCCCGGCGCTTGAACTATGCGTGCCGTTGGTGGTCGATAGTGGTGCTGGACCGAATTGGGATGTGGCGCACTAGAAAAAGTGAGCGCATTGGATGTTACTGCGCCGAGGCTCGCACCTGGTCCATCATCCGGCCAACCTCACGGGTGGTTTCGACAGTGGCCTGATCACCGGCTTGCAATGCAGTTCTGACTTGTTGTGAGCGCAATTGTTTTAGCACGCGCCGGCACACATCATCAGAACATGTTCCTATGGTCAAAATACCGCCATCACATAACTTCATTAGGGAATGGGCCGTTTCAACCGCTGGCTTTTTTTGCTGTTCCAGTTTGGTTAGTAAGTCCGTGTCTTTTAAGACATCTGCACAAAGCGCGTCCAATTGCGCGAATATCTCATCACGATCAGCTTGGGCAAAACTACTGCTTCTGACCATGCGTTGCGCGTGGGCGATTTTGGCAATGCGGGACAATGGTTTGTCCGGTCCATGCGCGAACCAGGTTCTGGTTTTATGCGCCCCAATTACGGCTCGTAAATAGGAGGCAAGTTTAATTTTATTGTGATCGCCGACAATGCTTTCTTCGAACTGGACCAGTTTTCGAATTTCTTCGGCGGCATCGTTATGGCAATCTGCCAATAATGTTTGGATTGCTTCGTTTTCTAATAAACGAGCCGAGCGTGAGGCAAAGGCTTCGGCCAATCGGTCAATTGGTGCCAAGGCTTGGTCAATCTGGGTCATCCTTGACGCTAATGTCCGATTCAATTCGACCTCGCGGTCAAAATCACCTGGAAACAATCGCCGTGGTCCAGATAATTCTCGAAACACCCGGGCGCTCAAGGCGCTTTGGGTAACGGGAAGCCGCTTTGATGAAATGGCAATGGCTAGCATTTTGGAACCATCTGTACCGTCTTGCGGTGAATTGCCGATCAACACATCGGTAATGCGATCCAGCCGCTCTCCCAAATTTTTTCCACCAACCAGCGCGTCCAGCGCGTGCGGCAAGGAAGCTGCTTCCGATAGGAATTCGTCGAGCATTTCAATCGGCGCATCGATACCACCACCTTCGACTAAAGCATCCGACACACATCCGGCCAGAAAAGAGAACTTTTCATCCCACTTTTTCATCGACATCATGGCTTGTGCCAAGGCATGGCGCAGTGCAAAGCCGGGTTCGCTATGCGCCCGGGTCGCGATCAGGGTTGCGCTGTATCCTTCCTTTTGGAAGCCGGGCAGGGTTTTGCTTTTATCTAATTTTCGCAAACGATCGGTCGATTTATCGGCCAGTTCGGTCAGGCGCAATACAACATGTTGCACCGAACATTCTTGTGCGCCGGCTTGGGCAATGGCCACTTTCTGAATAGCGTGTTGCCGGTCGAACCCAGCTGCTGCCAAGCTTTCCGCCAGATCAGCTCGGTGAAGTAATTCGATAACGCTGATATTGTTTCGCTTCAACCACGGACCTAATGCTCGTCCCAAAGTGCGCCGGGCATGTAAGGTATAAAGATCAGATGGAGCCGAACAGGGTGGGTCCATCCGGTTGTTTTCACGTAATTTGCGTTGGTGATTTTCCGGCCCCTTGGAAAAAATCGAGATTGAATGAAAAACATCATTGATCTCATCAAATGATTCTTTGGTCACCCGGACGGATGTTTCATCAGACGTGTCACGTTCAGCTTTGGCTGTTTCAATAGCTTCAGCTCGATCTTCACAGGCCATGGTCAGGTTCCAACCGGCCTTTTTGTGTTTTTTGACAAACACTTCATAATGGATGTTGGCGCTCATCATTGATCCCCGGCAGTTGAATTTTTTGTCAAACTAACGATAAGGGCTTAAAGCCTTATGAAAGTCGCAATTACGCCGACTTTTCGTCTTGTGCCCATGTCCTACTCATTGGCACTGCAAAACCAGTTTGGGGATTACCATGACCAATATCGCCCTTGTCGACGATGATGAGAACATTCTGACTTCGGTTTCCATGTTTCTGGAAGGCGAAGGATTTGAGGTTCGATGTTATCATGATGGTGTCACCGCATTGGCTGCTTTAACCGATTTACCACCCGATCTGGCTATCTTTGATGTTAAAATGCCGCGAATGGATGGCATGGAACTGCTACGTCGTTGGCGTCAGACCTCTGATATTCCAGTTATCTTCCTCACTTCCAAGGGTGATGAAATTGATGAGGCATTGGGTCTGCATTTGGGTGCGGATGATTATATCACCAAGCCCTTTTCCCAACGATTGCTGGCCGGGCGGATCAATGCCGTCTTGCGCCGTACCCAAGGCACAAATGCTGAACGTGAGACCAGCGATGAAAAAGTTATCGTTCGAGGTAATCTCACGCTGGACCCAAATCGCCATTCGTGTGTTTGGGATGGACAGCCAGTTCGCCTGACCGTTACCGAGTTTTTAATTCTGCAAGCACTGGCCAACCGACCCGGTTACGTGAAATCCCGTGACCAGTTGATGGATGCGGCCTATGATGATCAGATCTATGTAGATGATCGAACGATTGATAGTCATATCAAACGTTTGCGTAAGAAGTTCCGGGTGGTGGACCAGCAATTTGACTCGATTGAAACCCTTTACGGCGTCGGATACCGCTACAACAACGCCTGATCCTAAGCGGTCGCGGACCTGGGGTGTTTCTAGACTCTCCCGGCAAATTTTGATTGCCAATTTGTCCGGTTTGCTTGTTTTGGTGATTGGGGTTCTGGTGCTGGATGAAATGCGCCAAGGGCTGATTGATGCCCGCATTGCCAATTTGCGCGCCCAAGGCGAGTTGATCGCTGGTGTACTTGAAGAAACCTCGACCGTTGGCTCCCCGATACCCCGTATGGACTCGGAACGAGCCAGAACGGTCATGAATGGTTTGTTTCTGTCAGATGCGGCGGCGCGGGTCCAATTGTTTGACGAACACGGCGGGATGATTACCGACAGCAACATCTTGCGGGATCAGGTTCGGGTTGATCCGTTGTCCCCGGTGCGGGATGAAGCCAGTTTTCGCAAAAAACTATCTGATTGGTTAGCCATGAGCGGTCGGTATATGGCGCAGTTCAATCCGTTTTCTCAAAATAACTCACAGATCATTCGAACCCGGGCTGAAGAAGTAGGCTTTGCCTTGCTTGGAGAAACCGTAGCCGGGGAGCGCATAGATGAAAATGGCGAGCGGGTGGTTAGCGTTTCCGTCCCCGTGCAGCACGTAATTGCCGTATTGGGCGTGGTTACGGTCGAAAGCAATGATGTTAGCGAGATCGTGGCAGCAGAAAGACGCGCTTTGCTGCCCTTTATCATTGTAGCCATTTTGGTCACCATGATGTCGTCGATTATGTTGACGGTATTGATCGCCCGGCCCATTCGCTCATTAGCCGAAGCGGCCGACCGGGTGCGTCGTAGTGGGGGGCGTCAGGTCAATATCCCTGACATGTCATCCCGCCGTGATGAAATCGGCGATTTGTCTAAATCATTAAAAAGCATGACGAGTGCGCTCTATGAACGATTGGGTGCCATTGAAAGTTTTGCAGCCGATGTCTCTCATGAAATCAAAAACCCGCTGACCTCCATTCGCAGTGCAGTCGAGACTTTGCCCAATGCCAAAAATGCAGCGGCCCGGCAAAAGCTCCTGAGTATTTTGAATTCTGACGTGTCGCGGCTGGATCGGTTGATCACCGATATTTCCGCCTCGTCACGGCTTGATATTGATTTGGCGCGAGCGCGGGCTGAACCAATTGATCTACCGTTGTTTACCAGGGATATTCTCTCGATTTATCAAGGACTGCCTGCAGCCAAAACAGTTTCGATTCAATTTGAGTTGGCACCGGGCGCACCGCAAATATTGTATGGTGTGGAAGAACCCTTGGCGCGGGTTTTGCAAAACCTGATTGATAACGCGATTACGTTTTCACCCAAAAAGGGCATTGTTATTGTACGACTGGGTGCAAGAGGCGAGATTGAAGACCGAACCGAATCCAATCCCATCGCCCGTATTGAGATCGAAGATCAAGGGCCGGGCATCCCACCGGATAATTTGGAAACAGTTTTTCACCGATTTTATACGGATCGACCCAAAGGGCAGAAATTTGGCACCCATTCCGGCTTGGGTCTGGCCATTGTTCGGCAGATTGTATCGGCCCATAAAGGGCGGATTTGGGCTGAGAACATTATAGATACTGCCGGCAAAATCACCGGCGCCCGCTTTGTTGTTGAATTACCAGTACAACAATGATGAAAGCGCTAGCCAGCGATCAAACTTTGGGTTTAACTCAAATCATCGTGATGCGGGAAAAACCATGATTGGTCTGGTTGTTGTTACCCATGGTCATTTGGCCAAGGAATTTGTAGAGGCGGTTGAACATGTGGTGGGTCGCCAGAAACAGATATTGGCTATCTGTATCGAAGCTGACGATGATCTGGACCAACGCAGCCGGGACATCCGTGAGGCCGTCGAAGAGGTTGGCAGTGGCGATGGCGTTATTTTGCTAACCGACATGTTTGGTGGTACGCCCTCAAATCTGGCACTGAAACTTCTTTCCGCTGGGCAGGTTGAAGTTTTGGCTGGGATCAATCTTCCGATGTTGATCAAGTTAGCCGAAGCTCGCAAAACCTTAAGTCTGGCCGAAGCCTGCGAGACCGCGTTGGAGGCGGGCCGTAAATATATGGCCATCGCTTCCGAAGTCTTGGGTCGTCGCGAATGAACGAACCAAACGGTAAAAACCCGGTTTGCCAAAGCCAAGTGATCATTGTGAATGACAAGGGCTTGCACGCCAGAGCTGCGGCCAAATTCATTGCGTTGGCCGGTGAGTACACATCGGAGGTGTACGTTTGTTGTAATGGGGAGAGGGTCAATGCTGATTCGATCATGGAACTGCTCATGCTGGCTTGCGAAAAGGGCAGGGCCGTTACCATTGAGGCAACGGGTCCAGATGCGGATGATGCGTTGGGCGCGTTGGTTGAATTGATTGACGATGGATTTGGTGAAAACCAACCGGGCGATAATCAAACATAAAGATATCTTTATGTCCTTATTGCCAAGCAAAGCAGAGATTGCTATAGCCGCATCGAAATTCATTTCATAAGCGCTGAATGACGGCTTTTCTGCGCTCTTTTCTCTCATGCCGAAATTTTTGGGAGCGTCCTATGACCGCCAATGATTACAAAGTAGCTGATATTTCTCTGGCCGATTGGGGCCGCAAAGAAATCGTGATTGCCGAAATAGAAATGCCCGGCCTGATGTCCATTCGGGCTGAATATGCGCAAAGTCAGCCTTTGGCTGGTGCGCGGATCGTTGGTTGTCTGCACATGACCATTCAGACCGCCGTGTTGATTGAAACCCTGACCGCATTGGGGGCTGAAGTTCGTTGGTCGTCTTGCAACATTTTCTCAACGCAGGATCAGGCTGCCGCAGCGATTGCCGCGACCGGCACTCCAGTTTTCGCTTGGAAAGGTGAAACCGAAGAAGAATACGAATGGTGCATTGAGCAAACCATTACCGGCCCAGATGGCTGGAAACCAAACATGTTGCTGGATGACGGCGGTGATTTGACCCTGATCATTCACGAGAAATACCCAGAGTTGATGGCCGACATCAAAGGCGTTTCCGAAGAAACCACCACCGGCGTACATCGCCTGTATGAAATGGCCAAAGCGGGCACGTTGAAAATCCCAGCCATTAACGTCAATGACAGTGTCACCAAATCTAAATTTGATAACAAATATGGCTGCCGGGAAAGTCTGGTCGATGCCATTCGGCGCGGTACCGATGTGATGATGGCTGGTAAATTGGCCGTGGTTTGCGGTTATGGTGATGTGGGTAAGGGTTCAGCTCAATCCTTGGCTGGTTCCGGCGCTCGAGTGATCGTTACCGAGATTGATCCGATTTGTGCCTTGCAAGCCTCGATGGACGGCTTTGAAGTTCGCCGCCTAGATGATGTGGTGTCCAATGTGGACATCATTGTCACCACCACGGGTAACAAAGACATTGTAACCGCTGACCACATGCGCGCCTTAAAAGACATGGCGATTGTTTGTAATATCGGGCATTTCGACAATGAAATCGCCGTTGCTGATATGAAGAATTACAAATGGACCAATATCAAACCGCAAGTTGATATGATTGACTTGCCATCTGGTAACCGGATGATCCTGCTTTCCGAAGGCCGTTTGGTCAATTTGGGCAATGCTACCGGCCATCCAAGTTTTGTGATGTCAGCCAGTTTTGCCAACCAGACTTTGGCTCAGATCGAATTGTGGAACCATTCCGACAAATATGATGTGGATGTGTACACCCTGCCGAAGCATCTGGATGAAAAAGTAGCCCGTTTGCATCTGGCTAAATTGAGCGCTGACCTAACGGTACTGACCGACGAACAAGCCGACTATATCGGTGTTGATAAAGCTGGTCCGTTCAAAGGCGATGCCTATCGGTACTAGACGTACAGAATTGATTTAGAAGGGGCGGGGTCTGAAAACAGATCTCGCCTTTTTATGTCTACGGTTGGTCGTTTGGAAACCAAGTTCCTTCAAACATCACGCCTGTAACTTCAATGTCTTTCAAATGCATTGGATCGACCGTATAGGGATTTTCTGCCAACACCGTGAAGTCCGCACGTTTTCCTATCTCGATAGACCCAATTTCATTGTCCATCCCGGTAATTCTTGCCGCATCAATGGTGATGGCCCGCATGGCTGTTTCGACCGAGATGCGTTGTTCTGGCGCCATCAACTGGCCATCCATATTTATCCGATTTACAGCAATCCACGCCAGCAAGAGAGGCTGTGCCGGAGCCATTATTAGATCAGAATGTAGCGCCAAGGGAATACCAGCCCGCTCCAGTGAACCTAGTCGAACCATTTCAGCAGCTTGTTGTTTGTCGAGCAATGTACCGGCATATTTTCCACTGACCACATAGAGATAGTTTGGTTGGGCAGAGACCATTAAACTTAGTTCAGCAATCCTGGCGATTTGATCCTCTCGGGCAATCCCTAAATGCTCCAATACAATTTGCTGATCTTTGTAGGTTCCATCGCGGGGTAATTTTGCGATGAGGCTCAAGACAGCATCTAATCCGGCATCACCATTGACATGAATATGCAGGGATTTTCCCTTATTCCAAGCGGCAATCGCCAGCTCCTCTAACCGATCTGGCTTGGTAATCCATTTCCCTTCCCGCCCATCCAAGTATTCAGGTTGTTTCAACTTCATGGCCGGTACAAAAAAAGCACCATCAGCAAGTAATTTAATTCGGTTGCTATAAAAAATTTTGGCAGGTTTTTTCTTGCTTTTTGCCTTTAAGAATTGGCGAGAAAGGAATGTGCTTTTTTGTTCACTTCCCGGTTCTGCCGTATAAAACTGCATCAACATCACACGTACAGGATTTTTTTGAGAACCAAATGCCCGGATGATCAACCCTGTTTCAAGTGCAGTGCCACCAAATATCCCGGTAGCCATATCCGATATGGTCGTGATACCGGATTGCCGCAACATGGCTTTCATTTCATCAAAGCCACGATCAAGGTGTTTGGGAGCCATCAAAGTCGGTGCCAATTTAGGAATGGCAACGGCTAATGCAGTTTCAGAGAAAAACCCCTTCTCATAGCTTGCATGTGATGGGTCAACACCAACTTGATCTATCAGCTTCTCAAAAGAGGCTTGATCACCAGCACCCAAAAGCGCCATCGCTTTTGAATTTGCTATGATCTCATGAAAACTTCGTTGCCAGACAATCACCGGGCGAGTGTTTTCGATCTGGTCCAATAAATCGCGAGTCATCGGCCCATGCCAAAGAGCATGCCACCCCCAAGTGATAAAAGGGCTATCGTCGGGAGCAGCGTCCAGCGTGTTTTTTAATTTTGCCCAATACGCATTTGGTGTTTTGACACCAGCCTCAAAGCCACGAGGTAAATTCCAATCCTCTGGTGTTATAAAATGTGTCGGTAATAAAACAGCCGCCAACATCGGATGTAAATGCGGATCAATAAAGCCGGGCAGGATCACTTGCCCGGAAAAACGTAAGTCAAATTGCGGGGAAAGACCTCGAATGGTGGTGGGGGGTGTTCCTTCTCCCACCGCCACAATCATCCCGCACTGCACCGCGACCCAATCGGCAGTCGGTTGTGCAGCGTCCATGGTTTGAATGGTACCGCCTGTATATAAGGTAATGGGTTGGTCTTTTTCTTTTGCCAAACACAAATCATGAGACATTTCATCCCAATTTGGACTGGGAATCCAAAGGTAACTGCCCAGCCAAGCGCTGATGCCTAATAGAATAAGCAAGCCAAAAAGCAGAAGAGTGCGGGCTGGCTTAGCTTTGATGGTCGGCGATGTCTGCTTCTTCCAGCGCATGTTGCTTCATCAATTTGGCGCGGAATTTACTTTGTACCACATCGGTCACAATGATCACCGCCAGAACGAAATAGAAGGTGGCTTTGCTCATGGCTTCAACCGGGTGCCCAGCCAATTTCACGTGGGCCAGATGTCCACCTTCGGTGACCAGCATGATCCCCACCACAAACAAGATAAACAGGCCCATGACCTCATACATCCGGTTGCGCTTCAAGAACTCGGCCACATAGTCGGCCAGCAAAATCATCATAATGCCGCTAATGATCACCGCAGTGGCCATCACCAAAAACACATCGGATAGTGCCATGGCTGACAAGATACTGTCGAATGAAAACACCAAATTCATCGCCACGATCCAGAACAAAACTCGTACCATGCTTTGCCCGCCACCTGCATCAGGTCCGTCAATGTCGTGTACGGCCAACAGGTGCATGATTTCTTTCATAGCCGTGTAAATAATAAAACCGCCGCCGACCAAGGTGATCGCTGAATGAACGTTGAAGCTGGCTTCGAATACGCCAGTATAGTGAGCCGAGAAAAAGGGTTTTTGAAACAGCTCAACCGCTTGCATCACGACGAACAGCAGCACAATCCGAAACACGATGGCAATGCCGATCCCAAGCCGGCGAACCAGCGCCTGCTTGTCGGCTGGTGCTCGTTTGCTTTCAATGGAAATATACAGCAAATTGTCAAAGCCCAGCACGGCTTGCAACAAGATCAGCATAAGCAGTGTAAATAGATTTTCGACGGTAAATAGCGCTTCCACGACAACCCCTTTTTCAAATTTGATTCCGCCAGTGTACGCGATTCCGAATTTGGCTCAATGGGAGTGCTGTTCGGAGCGCCTCAAAACGGCAACGCAACCGAGATGCCAGCATCGACAGTCAAATTGACCCCGGTGATGGCTGATGCGTCGTTGGACGCCAAAAACAAACAAGCCTTGGCAATTTCACCGGGTTGCACGACTCGGCCCAACGGTGCCGCCCTGTTCCAGCGCGTCACGCCTTCTGGCCAGTCATTTGCTAGGCTTTCGCGCCAGACCAAACCCGGTGACACAGAATTGACCCGAATCCCGTCCGGGCCAAATTCCCGGGCCATATTGCGGGCCAATGCCAGCATTCCGGCTTTGGCCGCGCTGTAATGGTCAATTTGTTCTTGCGCCAAACTAGCGGCTATTGAGGCGATATTGACAATAACCCCAGCGTTCTGGTTGGCGCGCCAAGCTTTGACCGCCTCGCGGGAACACAAAAACGCCGAGCGCAAATTGCTGGCTTGAACGTCATCCCATTGAGCTGCATCCATGGTGAGCAGTTCAGCCATGGGAAACGCCCCGGCATTGTTGATCAGCACATCGGGCAGCGTTTTCTGCTCGGTCATTTGGGCAAATGCCATTTTGACCTGATTCTCCTGACTGACATCAAACCCGATTGTTTGCGCTTTGCCGCCCAATGATATGATCTGGTCGCGGACCTGCTCCGCACTTTGTTGGTTGCGTCCAAACCCTAGTAACAAGTCAGCACCAGCTTCGGCCATTTGGACAGCGATGGCTGCGCCAATGCCGCCACTGGCTCCGGTAACCAATACGGTTTTGCCCTGTAGTTTCATGAAATTTCTCCGGTCAGGGTTTGGATCAGCTGGGCATGACCCGGGAATTGCCTTTGCAAAGCAGCCCGATCTGCCGAGCGATAGTCTTGATCCATATACCCGGGAGTCATGGTGGTACCGAGTAGGGCAAATTGCCCGCCGTCGATCAGGTGCGACCCGTGCCAACAATTAGCTGGCACTTGCATTTGGACCTGTTGGCCCGCACCAATGTCTTGGCCCAACTCCAGTGTGCGACCTGATGTGCCGTCTTCAAGGATCAACATTTTTACGGGATCACCCAGGTAAAAATGATAGGTTTCGGCTATTGGCAACCAATGCAGTTGCGAACGCGGTTGGTCCGGGGTCAGCAAATAGTAGATCATCGAAAACGCAGCGCGGCCGTTCGGGCCGGTTGGCCCTTCATGGGTTCGCCGGAAATACCCGCCCTCGCCGGGTAGCGGGGCCAAGTCCAACAATCGGATCAAATCATCTGTTTGCATGGTTAAATACTACAGCTAGACCAAACGGCCACAAGACCCTAGCATTACCAAAAATCGGGAGAGTTGAATGTTCGCAGCTGAAAGTCTGGTCAAAACCCTGTTGGCCCAAGATGTCGAGGTTTGTTTTACCAATCCGGGTACCTCTGAAATGCATATGGTCGCCGCTTTGGATCGCAATCCGGATATGCAGGCTGTTTTATGTTTGTTTGAGGGTGTCGCCACAGGCGCAGCCGATGCTTATGCCAGAATGAGCGCAAAGCCAGCCTGTACGCTGTTGCATCTGGGGCCGGGTTTGGCCAATGGCTTGGCAAATTTGCACAATGCGCGCCGCGCCCACGCCCCTGTGGTCAATATCGTCGGTGACCATGCCCGAGACCATTTGAAGCTGGATGCGCCTCTGACCTCCGACATTGAAGGGTTTTGCGCTCCGGTTTCGCGCTGGACTGGCCGGGTGTCGGATCCGTCGCAAGTTTCGGCTATGGCGATAGAGGCCGTACGCCAAGCCTATGGGCCAGAGCCAGGGGTCGCCAGCCTGATCTTGCCAGCCGATTGTGCCTGGTCGGATCAGGAACCGGATATTCTGCCCAAAGCTGAATTACCCACCCGTGAAAGCATTTCAGGCAATTGGTTGGCCGAAACTGCGGCCAAACTGAAGACGGCCAAAAACCCGATCTTATATCTGGGCGATCTGGCTTGTCAGGAAGTTGGATTGCATGCTGCTGGGCGCATCGCCAAATTGTTGGATTGCCGGGTGATCATGGAAACTTTTGCCAGTCGCGTATCGCGTGGCAGCAACCGGTTCTCGGCAACACGGCTGTCTTATTTTGGCGAAGCGGCGTTGGAGGACATGAAAGATTGCGATCTGTTGGTGATCGCTGGTTCCAAGCCACCCGTTTCGTTTTTTGCCTATCCAGAAGTTGATTCTGAACTGACCCCACAGGGGGCTGAAGTGGTTATGTTAGGCGGTGTCAAAACTGATAGCGCAGCAGGGCTGACCGAGTTGGCTGACCTATTGGAATGTCCCGCAGAGCCGGATCTGGCCGAGCGGGCCAAGGCACCTGAGCTGGATCGAGACCAGCCGTTAAACCCCGGCTTTGTTGGGTTATCGCTGTTGCGACACATGCCAGATGGCTCGGTGATTTGTGACGATGCCACCACATCCGGATTGGGGGTGTTTCCATGGATCGAAAATGGCCCGGACCATGAATGGTTGTGCCTGACCGGCGGTGCTATCGGTTCAGGGATGCCACAAGCGGTTGGCGCTGCGATGGCCTGCCCGGACCAACAAGTGTTCGCCCTGTGCGGCGATGGTGCGGCGGCCTACACCTGTCAGGCCATGTGGACGCAGGCTCGCGAGAAGCAAAACGTAATCAACGTAGTGTTTGCCAACCACTCGTATTTGATTTTGAATTTTGAACTGGATCGGGTCGGGGCCGGAACACCGGGACCAGCCGCCCAAGCCATGCTCGACCTTTCCAATCCAAAAATGGATTGGGTGGCATTGGGCACCGGCTTTGGCGTGCCATCGGTTTTGACCAAAACCGCAGGCGAATTTGATGACGCTTTGGTGCATGCCTTGGCGACACCGGGTCCGCATTTGATTGTCGCAGAAATCTAAGCAAATTTAAGGGGGAATTGATGGCCGGTTCGGACATGGAATTTGACTATATTATTATTGGGGCCGGTTCGGCTGGGTGCGTGTTAGCCAATCGGTTGTCGGCTGATCCCAAAACCAAAGTTCTACTGTTGGAGGCCGGTCCAAAAGACACCTCATCAATGATCCATATGCCAGCTGGTTTTATGAAGTTGTTATTTGACGAAAAGAACAACTGGATGTTCGAGACCGAGCCGGAACCCCATTTGAACAACCGCCGCATTTTTCAACCGCGCGGCATGACCTTGGGCGGTTCGTCCTCGATCAATGGCATGTTGTGGATACGCTGCCAGCCCCGGGATTTTGACCTGTGGTCACAAGCCGGCAACAAAGGCTGGAGTTGGGAGCAGGTCTTGCCGCTCTACAAGGCTATGGAAGACCACGAACAGGGTGCCAGCTCCTTACGCGGCACCGGTGGCCCGATGGCGGTAACTGACTTTACCGAAACCGATTTTGTTTCCGATAGGATCATTGATGGCGTAGTGGCACGCGGTATTGCGCGGCACCCGGACCTGAACGAAGAAGATCAGGAAGGGGTTGGTTATTACCAAACCTCGATCAAGGACGGAAAACGCTTTAGTGCCGCCCGGGGCTATCTGGACCCGGTGAAAAACCGACCAAACCTGACCATTTTGACCATGGCCAAAGCCGGGAAATTGACCTTTGACGGCAAAAAATGCACCGGTTTGGAGTTTATCCACGGCGGCAAACCTAAAACGGCCAATGCCCACCGCGAAGTGATCGTTTCGGGTGGTGCATTTAACAGTCCGCACATTTTGCAAATCTCTGGCATTGGCCCGGCAGAAGTCTTGAAAGACATTGGGGTTGAGGTACACCACGAATTGCCGGGGGTTGGTGAAAACTTGCAAGACCATCTAAGTTGCGCCGTGTCGTGCCGTCTGTCGAAACGGGTCGGCTATAACCACCGGGTGCAGGGTCTGCCGTTGATCTGGGAGATGGTTCGGTACCTGACCACCAAAAAAGGTGCCATGGCCATTGCACCGGCCCATATTGGAGCCTTTATCAAATCGCGGCCTGAACTAGAAACCCCGGACCTGCAATTCCATTTCCTAGGCGCATCGCTGGAGATTGAAGGCATGAAGCCCCGCAAATATCCCGGCATGTTGGGCGCGGTTTATCAAATGCGCCCAGAAAGCCGAGGTTGGGTGCGGGCTGGATCGG
>JAJFFR010000177.1 GCA_021776555.1 Robiginitomaculum sp. | reverse complement strand
AGCGGTTTCAAACCGATGCCGGTCGCTATCCACCGATACCATTTACTAATCCCCGCGACCTAGCCCGGGCATATCCTGCTCATCTCAAAAACCCATCCAATCCGAGAGGGCCAAATGAACGATACCACATTGTTACAGCTTCCTTATATCATCGAGGCGCAGGCCCAAAAACACGTCACTCATAACGAGGCCATCCGGGCGCTAGATGCGCTGATTCAACTTTCGGTACTGGATCGCAACTTGGCCAACCCACCGGTTAGTCCTTCGGAGGGCGACCGTTATATCGTTGCGACCAGCGCCACCGGAGCTTGGGCGACCAAAGACGGACAAGTTGCCGCGTGGCAGGACGGAGCCTGGATGTTCTATACGCCCATTATCGGCTGGCGCTGTTGGGTCGTCGATGAAGCCGTGTTGCTGTTTCATGATGGCACCAACTGGCAAACTCTGTTTGCCCAAAGCGGCGGCGGGTCATTTTTGCTCAATCAGAGTGCGGCAGGAGCCACCAACAGCTTTGCCATCCTCGAAGAAGAACTCACTCTGTCGGGCGCCTTTACCGACAGCACCATACAAATTCCCGATCGGGCCATCGTCTTTGCAGTTTCCAGCCGAACCACTCAGGCTGTTACCGGGGCCGTATCTTACGATTGTGGCTTGGCAGCGGAAGTCAGCAAATATGGCGGCACATTGAGCATTCTAGCCGGATCCACCAATTCCGGCGTGACTGGTCCCACTGCATTTTATGCCGATACAGCCATCCGGATAAGTGCCAATGGCGGTAATTTTACCGGCGGAAGCGTACGGATATCCATCCATTTTGCGCTGTTTGGCGCACCCATTTCTTAGAAAGAGAGAGGAATTTTCCATGACCGATCGTTTTGAAAATACCAACACTGGGCTGGACAGCCCGGCCGCCCACGCATTTGCCATTGTCCCCGACGATGCCAATGACCTGTTTGAGGTCACTCGCGCCTTGTTTATCGGGATTGGCGGCGATGTCACCGCCATTACCAAATCGGGAAGTGAAGTGCTGTTCAGTGGTTTAGCCAGCGGCGATATTCTACCGGTCCGTACGTTACGGGTCAAAGCCACCGGAACCAGTGCCAGGAATATCGTGGGGTTGGTGTAATGCGAATACAAACTTGCCGCACCTCACTGGCGGGGGCACCGCGCAGGGCCGCCGCATGGTGGCCAGCCGGCGCAAGCATGGCGCTTGAGCCGACCAGCGATCGAGCAATGGTTTCCGGTGTGACATTGCCGCTTTCTAATTTGGTTTCAATCAATCGAAACAGCATTGGCACGGCTCTTCGGGCCGATGGGTCTTTACAGGAATTTCAAGCCAACCAATTGCGCGCCACCGACCGGGGTTTACTGATCGAACCCACTACAACCAATGTTATCTTGCAAAGCCAGTCATTTGGGATGGCACCGTGGTTTGACGTTGCAGCGAACATTGCCGCAGGTGGACCCGGTCCGGACGCAACAACAAATTCGAACAAACTGGTCGAAAACAGCACCTCTTCAACCCATTATGTCGTGCAAACGGTCGGCTTGGCGGCTGGTACCGAGTACACGTCATCTTTTTACGTGAAGGCAGATGGTCGCGCACGAGTTCAAATCAGGTGTAATGATGGTGCAGACTGGGCGCGGTGCTCCTTTAACCTAAACACGGGTCTTACGGAAACCCTGACAGCGGGCAGTGCCCAAATTACCGCGTTGGCCGACAACTGGTTCCGAATATCAGTCACCGGCACACCAGCCACAGGTGTCGGTTCAGGCATCCAACTCTATCTACTTGATGATGCAGGTAATCTTTCCTATTTGGGCGATGGTGTTTCAGCAATTGAAGTTTGGGGCGCACAATTAGAAAGCAGCTCTTTTGCGAGTAGCTACATCCAAACCACAGCAACCAACACGACCAGAAATGTCGATAACATTTCATTGATCCCAAGCGGCAATTTACCATTTGCTGGGTTTAATCCAAATGCTGGGACATTTGTCGTTGAGTACTTGAAGGACGAAGCCAACACCGGCTTTACTCGGTTATTTGCCATCAACAAGGGAGATGGGAATGACGAAATTACCCTATACGCATTTAGCGGAAATGTTTCAGTTCTGATCGCTGCCGGTGGGGTGTCACAAGCTGACATGGTCGGTGGTTCTTATGCAATCGGAACCGTCGGTCGAACCGCCATGGGCTATGCCAGCAATGACATTGCCATATCCACTGATGGCGGCGGCGTTGTTGCTGATCCGAGTGCAAATCTTCCCACGGGATTGACCGTGGCCAATATCGGTTCGCTAGCCGGTGGAACGCAGTTGAATGGAACCATTCGGGCGCTTACCTATTTTCCAACTCGTTTGTCGAACGCTGAATTACAAGCCTTAAGCGTTTAATGGCCAAATCCATCTGGATTTTGCTTCTGCCAGCGCCAATGGTCCGTACACATTTGCGCTAACCTCCGACTGGCCCGCCAATTCAATACTTGGTGGGCCAGATCCGCATTGGCCAAGGTAATTACCACATCTCCGGCGCGAACCGGGCCGATTTCGCAGGTGAGTTTTTGCCCTGATGCAGCCTCAAATGCTGCGACCACTTCGCGAACACTATACCCAGTGCCTGTGCCCAAATTTAGCGTAATGGATTGTTCTTGAGCGAGCATATAGTCCAATGCCGCCACATGGCCCTCTACCAGATCCAATATATGAATATAGTCCCGCACGCCGGTGCCATCTGGTGTTGGATAGGTATCACCATGAATAGTCAGAACATCCTGCCGACCCGTAGCCAATTGGCCCAGAAACGGGAATAAATTGTGTGGAACTCCGGTTGGATTTTCACCAATCTTCCCGCTTTCATGAGCACCGGCCGGGTTAAAATATCGCAAATTGGCCAAATGGAAGCCTGAGCCGCTCTGGCTGGTATCTTGCAAGATGTTTTCGCACATCCATTTGGACCGGCTATAGGGATTGATCGGGCCAAGCGGGTCGTCCTCCCGAAATGGCTGGCCATCAACTTGTTCATAAACGGTTCCAGTGGAGCTGAATACAAACGCTTGTACGCCAGTACTGGCGCTAGCTTCCGCCAAGTTGAGGGTCGAAAGAAGGTTATTGCGGTAATAAATTTCCGGCGATTGCACCGATTGGCCAATCGATTTTAACCCGGCAAAATGCAAAATGGCCTGAAAGTCGTGCGCCGCAAATAAGGCTTGCACCTGATCGCGCTGGCTGACATCCATTTCGATAAATTCTAACTCGCAACCGGCCAATTCCCGCAAGGGGGTCAGCACTTGTCTTGAACTATTGCATAAATTGTCGACCAGCACGGGCGTATGGCCGCATGCGATCAGGGCCAATACGGCATGAGAGCCAATATATCCGGTGCCACCGGTAACCAGAATTCGCATGGTTCACCCCATATTCCTTCGCCAACCGATGCCATCAAATCAGTTCCTTGTAAATCCGACGAATTTGATTGAGAAATTTCAATTTGTAATTTTGCCCAATCATTCCCATAGACAAAGTCCGAAAAACCCGCGAACATTCAGATAGATTAACTGGATATTGAAATGCAATTTCCCCTCCAAAAAGGCCGGGTCGTTCAACTAGGTTTGATCAGTTTATCTGTGATTGGCTTGGCATTTTCCATTCCCATGGCCGGACAGGAAATCAGGGTGAATGCCGCTCGTAATGCCTTGGCCGATTTGAAGGCTGCCGGACCAAATGAGCGAGCCGAATTGTACCGAGCTGCCGAACAGATTTTTTCGAAACCAGCCAATTTGGGGGAATGGAATGATCTGGCCGCACAGTTTGCTTTATTGCAACAACCCATGGATCTGGACGGTGCCGAAGCCCTTACGTGGGCTGCTTTACAGAAAAGCCCGGCTCGGGCGGAAAGTTGGGCCAGACTGGCTTATATTGATCTGATCCGCGATGGAAAATTCAGCCCAAAAGCCTTAGAATATCTGGAGCGCTCTTTCATTGTCGAGCCAGCCGGGTATCGGCAGTTTAGGGATTGGCGTCTGAATTTCATGTTTTCCTTCTGGCCGCAATTTCCTGAATCTTTGCAGGACATGACCATGCGATCCTTACGCATGTTGGCCGTTCACCGGGGAAATGAAGTTGCGATGCACGAGGTTGAAGCGCACAACAATGCCGAGCTAACCGAACAAGCCCGCATCGCCTTGCAAATTCCTGCTGACCAGTAATCAGAATTTAGCGCCGATTATAACCACGCACGGATTGGATGATTTTATCCTGTGTCTGGGGTTCCAGATACGGGTGCATCGGCAAAGAAATCACCAGATCAGCCTTGGATTCTGAAACTTTCAAACCACTTGGACCCATGGGAAAATGCTGGTAAGCGCTCTGCATATGCATCGGTTTCGGATAATAAATGGCGCTGGGAATTCCTTGTGCCCGCAAGTGGGTGGCCAGACCATCGCGATCGTTATGCTCAATAGTGAACTGCGCCCAAATTGATTGCCCCCCGTCTATCACCTTGGGTACGGCCGCAACCGCGTCTTGCAATTGATCGCAATAGCGTCGGGCAATTTCTTGGCGCTTGTCGATTTCATCTTCAAAAATTTCCAGCTTCTCCAGCAAGATAGCCGCCTGCAAGGTATCGAGCCTTGAGTTCATCCCAATGTGGATATTGTCATAACGATCCTCGCCCATACCATGCACGTGCAAAGAGCGGATCATCTTTGCCGTTTCATCGCAATTGGTCAGCACGGCTCCGCCATCGCCATAACAGCCCAATGGTTTGGCAGGGAAAAAGCTGGTGGTGGTGACATCCGCCCAATCCAGAGGATGTTTGTCATGCAAGGTACAACCAAAGCCCTGCGCCGAATCTGCAATCAGCTTCAGCTCGTACTTTTCAGCGAGTTTTGCTAAGGCGGGATAATCCGCAGGTTGCCCGAACAGATCAACCGCAATGATAACTTTCGGGGTTAGTTTACCTTGTTCAATCACTTGCATGATGGCTGCTTCTAACGAGGCTGGGTCCATGTTGTAGGTATCTGGCAATATGTCGACAAAGACCGGAGTGGCATCAAACCACGGGACAATTTCCCCGGTGGCCACAAAAGTAAAACTCGGACAAAAAACCGCATCGCCTGCGCCAATTCCCCACGCCCGCAGCGGGAGCGCCAGCGCATCGGTACCATTCGCACAGCCGATCACATGGCGTGCTGCGCCAAACTCACCCAAACGTTGTTCAAATTGTCCGACCTGCGGCCCCAGCACATACCGACCTTCTGCCAACACATTTGCGATGGCCGATTCAATCTTATCGCCAATTCTGGCTCGTTGCGCTTGTAAGTCGATAAAGGCGATGCCCATGGACTCAATTTCCCTTTTATCTTACCGGCCTTACGACCACCGATATCCATGACCACGAGATGTATATCGGGGCGTATGCACGGTAAACCGACAACTGATAGGATCCCGTCACTTTAGGTTGCAGATCATGACCCGCATCAAAAGAGACATCGCCAAAACAGAAGCTTGGCAAGAGTGTTCCCGCCTCCTTTTCGAATCGAAACCAAAATTGCCATTGGTCATCAGGTAAATTTGGTATATTCTGCTTACTTGGCTGATCAAGTAATCAGCTAAATATTGCTACGATCATAAAGAGTTACGGCTGGGAAATCGTCTTTTTGTGGGTGCTTTTGTTATTTTGTTTCGGGCAATACAAGGATACGGGGTGTGAATTCGATAATGGTTGACCAGGTGCGACAACAGGCGCGCGCGGGAAAAACGCCGTTATTTTTGCGTCTGCGCTTCCAATTATTGGGCGGTTTGCTATTTGCGGTATTCCTGCCAGCGCTGTTGCAACATTTTTTTTGGCTCCCCTTTTCGTATTTTGCTGGTAATTCCATGCTGGTGGCCAATTTTACCTTTCTCTCCGGCGCATATATTTTGAACCGGATTACCGTATATCCAGGAATACGGCGCAGCTTTTATATCATCCCAGTATTTTCCGGTGTTTATGCGTTAGCACTGGTTTTCCTGATTTTCTTACGCTTTGATTATAGCCGTTTGCTTTTGGCGATGAGCTACGGCCTGACCATTACTTGGTTTTATATCCTGCATTATCTAACTTCGCGGATGCAAAGGCCATTTTTTGCCATTGTACCGACCGGCCAGACACAAACCCTGACCTCTGTGACCAATGCAGACTGGATTGTGTTATCCACGGCACCGGGTGGCAAAGTAGATTTACCCTCAAACTGCCAAGCGGTAATTACCGATTTCCATGCAGAAATGGGTGAAGACTGGCAACGATTTCTGGCCCATTGCGCGCTATCTGGCACGCCGGTTTTTGACCATAGGCAAGTCCGCGAATCCCTGACTGGAAAGGTACGGATCAAACATATTTCAGAAAACACCTTGGGCACTTTGGTTCCCAATATCATCTATATAAAATTCAAAGCGTTGGTTGATTTTTTGTTAGCGGTATTGGTGAGTATTTTGGCGATGCCGATCCTGTTGCTGGTGGCGATTGCCATAAAAACAAGCAGTCCTGGCCCCATCTTGTTTCGCCAACTTAGAATGGGATATTGCGGCAAACTGTTTGTTTGTTACAAATTTAGAACCATGCAGGGCACTGGGGCCGACGCCGCCCAGAAAAAGGCTAGTCCGCTTGAAGCGGCCATGACCTTAGAAAATGATCCGCGAATCACACCACTTGGGAAATTTTTGCGCAAATGCCGCTTGGATGAATTACCACAAATCATCAATATCCTGAAAGGCGAAATGAGTTGGATTGGCCCGCGACCCGAAGCCGAAGTGCTGTCCAACTGGTATGATGAAAAACTCCCCTTTTACAGTTATCGCCATGTGGTTCGCCCCGGGATCAGTGGTTGGGCGCAAGTCAATCAGGGCCATGTGGTTAAGGTCGATGATGTAGATCAAAAATTACAATTTGATTTTTATTACATCAAAAATTTCTCGCCTTGGCTCGACATCATTATTTTGTTTTTGACGCTCAAAACCGTCTTTACCGGAAGCGGTGCCAAATAGTGGTTGAGCCGGATGCCGGTTCCAGCCTGTTACCAATCAATCTGAAAACGCATTTGTACGCCGTCGGCCACAAATCGATCACCAGTTGCATCGGTATAATTTAGCTTTACCCGCAAATGGCTTTCCGGATACCAGGTTAGGCCAACGGTCCACGCATCGGCTTGTTCATCACCGGCTTTGGTTGCATCCAGAGTGTCGAAGCGACCCACCACTTCCCAACCGCCATATCCACCAGCAGACACCGGGCGAGCTGGTTTGGTTCGGTCAAATTTGCCGGAACCTGCTTTATATTTGCGAGTTTCTCCGGTTAGGAAAAATCCAGCTTGCACAAAGGCACCATCTGCACTGCCCAGATCGCCATCCTCGCGCATATATTCACCGTGGGCATGAAACGAACCCATCACCGTTGCTACTTCCAGCCCGTAGAGAAGCGCATCGCCACCAATTGCCGGTTTGATTTTCTCCGAAGCTAGATGCGCGCCCCAGCGGGCCGAATGTTTCGGCGCACCCAAGGCTCGATCCGTATGGCGAATGGAAGCCCCAAGGTGCAGGATTTTACCCTTTTGTTTGATCGGCGCAAACGTGCCGCGCGCACTCCACACCGTGTTGCCCGGCTTTGCGTCCTGTTCGCCATTGATCGAGTTACCAAACACCCCAGCACTTAACCCATAATTGCCGCCGGTTTTTGAAACGACAACACCTAATCGACGATCCAGACCAAACGCATCGGTAATCATGCCGCGCTCCAAGAACGAGATATGCCGCGAAGATGTTTGTTCTTCCATCGAATTGGTGGTTTTCATCTGTCCGGCCTTAATGGTCACCGGACCCTTCCAAGCAATGTTGACATCCTTAAAGGTGGTTTTGCCACCGGCAAAATCCAATTCACCAACATATTTGAACGCGCCGTATTGACCCTGTATGCCAATCCGTGCCGCTCGGAATTCATCTGAATCAGTTTCCTGCAACACCCCGCCAATTGGCGTCTCGTTCAAAGAGGCAATGTCATAGTAAACCCGGCCACGAAGTTTCAACCAATTTCCCTTGCCATCTTTATATTTTGGCGCGCCATGAAATAATTTGGCTACTGTATCCACCCCGGTTTGCTCGGCGGCTAAAGCTGATGATGCCGAAAGGGCAAAGGCACCCAAAACGGCAAATCCAACAGTTGATTTTAGTAATTCTTTCATGGCCCGCTCCTGCTCTGGGTTTGTTTACGCAGCTTTAGGTTCGGCTGGTGAAACTTTTATGACAGGCTCGCTTTTAGCTGAAGTTTTGTAGAAAACACAACGTAAGCAGATTTACATTGTCTAAAAAGCCGGAGTAAACAGCGACCAGAAGCCTGTTGCGATTTTTCGCAAATGGTTCTGAGTTGTGAGATGACCCTTGGATACTGATCATCAAGATAACCTTGTTGCTGCCATTCCGATTCCGGCAATTGTTCTGGATTCAGAATATCGAATTTTGGCCGCCAACCCGACGGCTAAAACCTTGTTTGATTCTGAGCTGCAAGGTCTCGACTTTGTTCGGATATTACGTCAGCCCAACGCGCTGGAATGTTTGGCCAAAGTGATCAAAAGCAGAAAGTCGGTCCAATGTGAATTGCTCCTGCACCAACAAACTCTGCGTACCTTTTTAGCCAATGCAGCCCCTTTGAGTGATCCTTCGATTGAGGTGAAACATATCTTGTTCACCTTGCAGGATATTTCTGACCGGATTGATGCCGAAAAAGCCCGCAGTGCTTTCGTGGCCAATGTCAGCCATGAATTACGATCCCCATTGACCTCTTTGTTAGGCGTGGTGGAGACCTTAAAGGGTCCAGCCCGCAATGACACAAAGGCCCGAGAGCGCTTTTTGGACTTGATGCAAAATGAAGCCGAGCGGATGTCTCGGCTCGTCGCTGATCTGTTATCCTTGTCTAAACTGGAAGCCAAAGAGCATCTGCCTCCCAAGACCAAACTTGATGTGCTGCACGTGGTGCAAATGGTCGAGAAGTCCTTGGCCGCCAGCAAACCCGAATACACAAACCGGATCAAAATCAAGGCGCCAAAATCAATTCCTTTGATTCGAGGCGACGAAGATCAACTGATTGAAGTTTTTCAAAATCTGATTGAAAATGCTTTGAAATATAGTGAGCCAGGCACCCCGGTTTTCGTCACCATTACCCATGATGCTGACCTTAAAAATCAAGTCACAGTTTCCATAGAAGACCAAGGAGAAGGCATCGCGCCCGAACATATTCCCCGGCTGACCGAGCGGTTTTACCGGGTAGACAAAGGGCGATCGCGCCAAACCGGTGGCACCGGCTTGGGATTAGCCATCACCAAGCACATTTTGAACCGGCACCGGGCAAAATTGACCATTAGCAGCCAACTGACCAAAGGTACCGCGATCAGCGTGCGATTGAAGGTATAAACTCGGCCGCCCAAGGCAAAACCAAAATTGTCATAAAACTGTCATTCAAGTGTAACAAATAGATCGCGCAACAAATGTATTCGATGGC
Source organism: Robiginitomaculum sp. (assembly GCA_021776555.1). Lineage (GTDB taxonomy): Bacteria > Pseudomonadota > Alphaproteobacteria > Caulobacterales > Maricaulaceae > Robiginitomaculum_B. The sequence continues at coordinate 5,801 of JAJFFR010000177.1, read as the reverse complement.
CCGAAAGGCGAAACGGGTTCGTCTGTTTGGGAATGAGAATGATGAACATCAAAACGATAGCAACCAGCCTGTTGACCTTAAGCATGGTGGCTTGTTCACCCAGCACCGAGCAAGACAGCAGCAAGACAGCAGCAGCCCCGGCCAAACCAGCCGGACGTGATCATATCAAGATCGTCGGTTCTTCGACTGTATATCCATTTTCTACCGTGGTGGCCGAGAATTTTGGACGAACCAGTAACTTCAAAACACCCGTGGTGGAAAGCACCGGGTCTGGTGGCGGATTAAAACTGTTTTGTGCCGGGCTGGGCGAACGCCACCCGGACATCACCAATGCCTCCAGACGGATTAAACCATCAGAGGTTGAAAACTGTGCCGAAAATGGTGTGGCCGAAATCGTTGAGGTCAAAATTGGCTATGATGGCATTGTACTGGCTAATTCGCGCAAAAACCCACAGTTGGAAATATCGCTGCACGATTTATTTTTGGCGCTAGCCAAAAATGTTCCCGATGGTTCGCAAGGTTTGATTGCCAACCCTTACAAAACTTGGGCCGATGTCAATCCAGACCTGCCCGCGTTCAAGATCGAAGTGATGGGGCCGCCACCCACGTCTGGCACCCGGGATGCTTTTGTCGAATTGGCTATGGAAGGTGGATGCAAATCCATTGACTGGATCAAAGCCATGAAGAAAACTGATAAGCCAGCCTATAAAGCTCTATGTCACACCATCCGCGAAGACGGTGCTTTTGTTGAAGCTGGTGAGAATGACAATCTGATCGTTCAAAAACTGAACGCCAACCCGGACGCATTTGGTATTTTTGGTTTTAGCTTTCTGGACCAAAATCTGGATACCGTTCAAGGTAGCTTGATCGACGGTGTAGCGCCGGATTTTGACCGAATTGCCGATGGGGGCTATCCGGTTTCCCGCTCATTGTTTTTCTATGTCAAAAAAGCCAATATCGGCCAAACACCGGGCATCCAAGAATATGTCCAAGAATTTATCAGCGACAAGGCAAGCGGTAGCGATGGCTATTTAACCGATCGTGGTTTGATCCCGATGCAAGATGCCGAACACGCCGATTGGGCCAATAAAATCAATCGGCTTGAAACCCTGAAGCTGGATTAAGCAACTGGATTAGGAAACAGCCTTGGAAACGTCGAAACCCATGGAATTACGCCGTACCGGCAAACTGGTGAAGCTAAGAGAGCAAATCATCATCATTTCCTTGATGATTTGCTCGCTGGCAGCCATATTAGTAACCGTCGGCATTGTAGCTTCTTTGGCGTTTGAGGCGTTTCGTTTTTTTCAGAAAATACCGATTACCGAGTTCTTGTTTGGTCTGGAATGGAGCCCTCAAACCGCCATTCGAGATGATCAAGTCGGAGCCAGCGGCAAATTTGGCATCTTGCCGCTATTGGGTGGCACCTTGATGATCAGCATAATTGCCATGATTGTCGCCACCCCATTAGGTTTGTATTCCGCCGTTTATTTGAGCGAATACGCCAAACCAAAAACCCGGGTTTGGGTCAAGCCCATGTTAGAATTGCTGGCTGGCATACCAACTGTGGTTTATGGTTTTTTTGCTGCTCTTGTGGTGGCCCCATTGATCCGCGCTACCGGTTCTGGCATCGGGTTTCAAATATCATCAGAAAGCGCACTGGCAGCGGGACTGGTCATGGGCATCATGTTGATCCCGTTCATTTCTTCACTGTCAGATGATGTGCTTTGTGCGGTTCCCAAAACCATGCGCGAGGCCTCTTTGGGGTTAGGCGCAACACGATCGGAAACGATCAGAAACGTTATTCTACCTGCAGCGAATGCCGGAATTATCGGCAGTTTGCTGCTGGCCGCATCGAAAGCCATCGGCGAAACCATGATTGTGGTCATGGCGGCTGGCTTGTCGGCAAAACTGACCCTCAACCCCTTGGAAGCGGTCACCACAATGACGGTGCAAATTGTTACTTTGCTGACCGGTGATCAGGAATTTGACAGCGCCAAGACGCTGGCTGCTTTTGCCATCGCCTTGTTCTTATTCGTGTTGACCATGGCCTTAAACATCATTGCCCTAAAAATTGTAGACAAATACAAGACGATCTATGCCTGATTATACTCTAACAACATCGGAACATTTAACGCGGCGTCATGCGGCAGAAACCCGCTTTCGGTGGGGCGGTCGATTGGCGGTATTACTGTCACTCGGGTTTCTGGTGTTTATGTTTTTCTCCATATCGGCCCGAGGAATAGGTGCATTTGGCCAAACTCAAATCCAGCTTGAAATTCACCTTGATGAAGCCGTGCTAGACCCCACAGGACAACGTGACCCACAACAATTAGCCCGTGCTAATTTCAAACCGGTAATAAACCAAGCATTATTCAAGCTATTTCCAAAGGTCCAGACGCGCCGTGAACAACGGACACTTTACCAGCTCCTATCCAGTGGCGCAGTGTTTGATCTGGCCGAAATGGTCGAACAAAACCCGGATTTGATTGGGTCCACCCAACGGGTCTGGCTTCCGGCGTCGGCCGAAGTTGATTTGTTTATGAAGGGCAAGGTTGATGTCAGTTTGGAAGAAGAATTGCGTCGCCTGAAAAACAACGAGATCGCTTGGATCAATCACTTGAAAGTCCAGCGGCAGATACAAAAGAAATTCAACACGGCTTTTTTCACCAAAGGTGATTCCAGAGAACCCGAACTATCCGGTATCTTGGGCGCAATGATCGGTTCATTTTTAAGCCTGTTGGTTTGCTTTTCTATTGCCTTTCCGGTCGGGGTTTTGACCGCCGTTTATCTGGAGGAGTTTGCTAGAAAAACCCGCTTTACTGACTTGATCGAGATCAATATCAACAATCTTGCAGCCGTACCATCCATTGTGTTTGGCTTGTTAGGCCTGTCGATATTCTTAGGTGTGTTTCACATGCCACGTTCCACCCCGTTGGTTGGGGGGCTGGTCTTGGCTTTAATGACCCTACCCACCATTATTATTGCGGCCCGCGCTTCATTGCGCTCAGTGCCCAACACGATCCGGGAGGCCGCTTTGGGCCTAGGAGCGAGCAAGGTGCAAACCATTTTTCACCACGTAGTACCCTTGGCGATGCCCGGTATGTTGACCGGCACCATTTTGGGAATGGCAGGTGCATTGGGTGAAACCGCACCCTTGTTGATGATTGGCATGGTGGCGTTTATCGTCGATGTACCACAAGGCATCACTGATGTGGCAACCTCGCTGCCAGTGCAGATATTTTTGTGGGCCGATAGTCCGGAAAAAGGGTTTGTCGAGCGCACATCTGCGGCCATTATGGTGCTACTGACCTTTCTGGTTTTAATGAATTTGTTTGCAGTTTTCCTGCGCCGGAAACTGGAGAAACAATGGTAATGGGGTCCATAATGAAAATCCAAAAAGAAGCGGCCCAGCCGGCCAGCATTTCGCCAACTCGCTCTGACATTTTAAGCGCCCAGAACGTCGATGTATTTTATGGCAACAAACAAGCCATCAACAGTGTATCGTTTGAAATACCGGAACACCAGATCACCGCGCTGATCGGTCCTTCTGGTTGTGGCAAAAGTACAATTTTGCGCTGTTTCAACCGGATGAACGATACCATCGATATTTGCAAGGTAACCGGTGATATTCGTTTTGCCGGGCATAACATCTATGACCCGAAGGTAGACGTGGTTGCATTGCGCGCCCGCATTGGCATGGTATTTCAAAAAGCCAATCCGTTTCCGAAATCGATCTTTGAAAATGTGGCCTATGGCCCGCGCATTCACGGGTTGGCTAACTCGAAAGACCATCTCGAAGAGATCGTTATTTCTTCGCTCAAAAAGGCTGGATTGTACAGCGAGGTTGCCGACCGGTTACATGAAAGCGGCACCGGATTATCCGGCGGTCAACAACAACGATTGTGTATTGCCCGAGCGATTGCGGTTGATCCGCAAGTGATCCTGATGGATGAACCGTGCTCGTCATTAGATCCGATTGCAACTGCGGTCATTGAAGACTTAATGGAAGCGATGAAAGAGAAATACACCATTGTGATTGTTACCCATTCCATGCAGCAAGCGGCACGCATTTCACAAAAAACCGCTTTTTTTCATTTGGGTGATCTGGTCGAATTTGGCGACACCGAAGCTATCTTCACCAGCCCGATCCATGAACGCACTCAAAATTATATTTCCGGCCGCATAGGATAGGAAAGAGCCATGAATACCGATCATATTGTCAGTTCCTTTGACAATGCGCTGAACAAGAATGAAAGCCTAATCCTCGAGATGGGCGGACAAGTCGAGCAACAACTCGCTTTGGCTACGCGCGCTTTACAAAAAGAAGATGTGAAGCTTTCCAAAAAGGTGGTGACAAGCCATAATCGCATCAGCCGGATTGAAGCCGAAATTAACGCCAGCGCCATTCAATTGCTGGCCTTGCGACACCCGGTGGCGGTTGATCTACGCAATGTGGTAATGTCGTTGCGGATTGCCGGTCATCTGGAGCGGATCGGGCAATATACCAAAAACATGGCACGCCGCACCCATACCATTACCAAGGCCGAAGCCTTTACCGGGTCAGTTGAGACACTGGTCCGGATGAGTGATCTCGTGCAAAGCATGATCCGTTCGACACTCGATGCCTATAATAATCGTGATCCAGAAGTGGCCGAAGAAGTACGCGGGCAAGACGAGAGTGTTGATCATATGCACAACACTTTATTTCGCGAATTACTGACCTATATGATGGAAGACCCGCGCAATATTGCCGGCTCCATGCATTTGTTGTTCATTGCCAAAAACATTGAACGCATGGGCGATCACACCACAGAAATTGCCCAAGAAATCATCTTTATGGTGACCGGAAATTGGCCAACCGAAAAGCGAGCCAAAAGCGACAAAACCAGCCGGATGATTTTTAACCCTGAAGACCTGGACATTCGTCCTGACCCAAAAGACCATAGCTGATCATGACCGCTTCCATTTTGATTGTTGAAGATGAATTAGCGCAGGCGCAAATCCTGCAATACAATCTGGAAGCGGCCAATTTTGCAGTGAGCCATGCGATCAATGGCGAAGAAGGTTTGGCAAAAGCCCAGGCATTATTGCCTGACCTGATTTTGCTTGATTGGATGTTACCGGATATGCCCGGCACCGACGTTTGTGCCAAAATTCGTACAATGCCCGTCACCAAGGATATTCCGGTGATCATGCTAACCGCCCGAGGTAGCGAAGACGACAAAGTCCGAGGCTTGAACATCGGGGCTGACGATTACGTGGTCAAACCCTATTCCATACGCACGCTGATTGCTCGTATTAAGGCCAATTTGCGCAAAGCCGGATTGGGACAAACCGATCTGGAATTTGGCGACATTACCATGAATACCCTGACCTACCGGGTACAAAGGGATGGTGTTTCGATCAAATTGGGACCCACCGAGTTTCGCCTACTCAAAACCTTTCTGGCTCACCCCAAAAAGGTGTGGAGCCGGATGCAATTGCTCGATCACGTCTGGGGTACTGACGTCTATGTAGATGATCGAACCGTCGATGTGCATATCGGTCGGCTACGTCGCGCCATCAATATCAACAACAAACCCGACATCATCCGAACCGTTCGCGGTGCTGGCTACGCGCTAGACACTGAGAAGTAACTAGGTCACCGGCCGGTCAGGCCGCCCCGTCGGAGGCGTTTCTTCGCACCGCGAGACAGAAAATGGCGGAGAGACAGGGATTCGAACCCTGGGAACGCGCAAACGCTCAACGGTTTTCGAGACCGCCCCATTCGACCACTCTGGCACCTCTCCGAATGATCCGCG
>JAJFFR010000176.1 GCA_021776555.1 Robiginitomaculum sp. | reverse complement strand
GTAACCAACATCTTGGAAGCTTCTGCCAACAAGTCACGATTGGAATCAAAGACCCGAAGCATTGAGTTCTTAAATCGATTGTATGATCTGGACCGTACCCAGCAATCATTGCCTGATATCTTACATCAGGGTTTGGCTATTTTATTCGAAGCACCATTTTTGAAAATACTTTCCAAAGGCGGCGTGTTTCTTGCTGACAATCAAACACAAGAACTAGAATTAATCAGCAGTTTTAATTTAGGGCAGGATGTGGAGCGACTGTGCAAAAAAATATGTTTTGGGCACTGCCTGTGCGGTCGGGCCGCGCAAACTAAAAAAACCCTCTTTGCACAATGTATCGATCATCGTCATGACGTCACATTTGAGGGGATGGCACCGCACGGACACTATAATGTGCCCATACTGGTTGGTGATGAGCTAATCGGTATTTTGGTGGTATATCTGGAGCATGGAACAGAGCAAAATCCGGATCATGAAGAATTCCTGGGTGAATTTGCACAAGCTCTCGGGGTAATTATCTCTTTCAAACAACGTGAAGAGCAATTGGTTCGAGAACGGCAAAAATCCGAGACAGCGGCCGAAATAGCTAACAAGGCCATGTTAGACGCACAGGCCGCCGAGCAGGCCAAAACGAATTTCCTGGCAACCATGAGCCATGAATTGCGAACACCGCTGAACGGGGTTGTTGGCATGTTGCACGCCGTGAAGCTTTCAGAGCTAACCCAAGAGCAATCGGAAGATCTGGATGTAGCCATGCAGTCGGCCGAACTGTTGTTAAAACTGATCAATGATATTCTTGATTTCAGTAAATTTGAATATGGATCCATGCAAATGGACTTATTGCCGGTCGATATTCGACAATTGGCAAAAGATTCGCGTGCCTCATTTGCCATGGCAGCTTCCGAGAAAGGCTTGGAGCTACATGCCCACGTCAGTGATGATTTTCCGCAGTATTGCTTGGGCGATCCAACGCGATTGCGGCAAATATCATCCAATCTGGTTGGTAATGCGATCAAGTTTACTGATCAAGGTTCCGTAACGGTTACAACAGAATTTTGTGAAGTTCCAACTGGCAAATCTGGCGGTATTTGGGCGATAACCAAAGTAGCTGACACCGGAATTGGAATGCCCCAGTCTGCCTTGGAATTGATATTCGACCGATTTAGCCAAGCCGATAGTACCGTAACCCGCAAATTTGGTGGGACGGGTCTGGGCTTGGCGATTTGCAAGCAATTGGTCGAGTTGATGGGCGGAGAGATTGGTGTAACCAGCACGGAGGGCAAGGGGACTTGTTTTTGGTACAAGCTTCCCGTTATCGCAGTGGATACAACCGGAAAAATTCTGTCAAAATAGGAGAAAATAGGAGCGGGCAAAAGAACGGTCGTCCTGTCTGAACCGCTACGACCCTTTATAGCTATATCTATCTAGTCGTTTGCGATCGTGCGTCAGAAGGGGACGACCGAAGAATGTTTGTATAACACAAAATGTAAGCATTTGCACCCCCGGTGCCAATATGCCGCAAATCCCCCCTTGCCCAACTCGTCCAGATGCGGTATCTGCCCCGCAAACATGCGAACTGTTCGCGTAACATCAATAACAAATTCAGGACCACTGCCATGGCCGTACCTAAGAGTAAAATCACCCGTTCACGCCGTGGAATGCGTCGCAGTCACGACCGGCTGGCCTCTGCAACGTACATTGAAGATGCAAATTCAGGCGAACTGCGTCGTCCACACCATATTGATCTGAAAACCGGTATGTATCGGGGTAAACAGATTCTCGAACCTAAAGACGACTAATCCACAAGTTCGAATCATTTTTATTGGCGCCGCTTCGATAGCTTCGAGGCGGCGTTTTTGCGTTTGGATTACAAAGTAAACCAATAATGCTTTGCCTGTGGTCATCTAGCGGATAGAACAATGACAAATTGATCAGGTTCAAGGAGACCCCCATGACCGGCATCGACGATATCATTGCGCGCGAAATTTTGGACAGCCGAGGCAACCCGACTGTCGAAGTCGAGGTTTATTTGCAAGGCGGAGCCATGGGACGGGCAGCTGTGCCGTCAGGCGCATCCACAGGCGCCCATGAAGCGGTAGAGCTGCGCGATGGGGATCACCGCTATGGCGGCAAGGGGGTGCATAAGGCCGTTTCGAATGTAAATGGCGAGATATTTGATGCGCTGGGTGGATTTGATGCGCTGGATCAACGCCGAATTGATTCGGTTCTATGCGATCTGGATGGAACACAAAATAAATCTCGCTTGGGTGCTAATGCTATTTTAGGCGTTTCACTGGCGGTGGCGCAGGCCGGGGCCAGCGCGCAGGGACAGTCGCTCTATCGCTATGTTGGCGGGGTTAATGCCCGAACCCTTCCGGTTCCGATGATGAATGTGATCAATGGCGGTGAACATGCCGACAATCCAATTGATATTCAGGAATTCATGGTGATGCCAGTTGGTGGAAAAACTTTTGCCCACAGTTTACGAATGGGGGCCGAAGTCTTTCATGCTTTGAAATCCAAATTACAAGATGCTGGTCTGAATACCAATGTTGGCGATGAGGGTGGCTTTGCTCCCAATATCGGCTCAGCAGAAAAGGCTCTGGCCTTTCTAGAATCCGCTATTCAAAAAGCCGGGTATACAATTAGTGACGATTTTGTGTTTGCCTTGGATTGCGCCGCATCTGAATTCTATGAAGATGGGACATATGTCCTAAAGGGTGAAGATGCTCGCTATGATTCGGGGCAGATGGTCGATTACCTGAAGCGGTTAAGCGACAAATTTCCGATTTTCTCAATTGAAGACGGGCTGCACGAAGATGATTGGGCCGGTTGGAAGCAATTAACTGAAACACTGGGCGCACGGCCACAATTGGTCGGCGACGACCTGTTTGTAACCAACCCGCTGCGATTGCAACAAGGCATAGACCAAGGCGTTGCCAATTCTATTCTGGTCAAAGTCAACCAAATCGGAACGCTTTCTGAAACATTGGATGCGGTTGATCTGGCCCATCGTGCGCAATACTCTGCCGTGATGTCACATCGTTCTGGTGAAACTGAAGACACCATTATTGCTGATCTGGCCGTGGCCACAAACTGTGGTCAAATTAAAACTGGCTCGCTGGCTCGCTCTGATCGGTTGGCTAAATACAATCAGTTGTTGCGAATCGAGGAAGAGCTGGGCGACATGGCTATTTACGCTGGAAAATCCATTTTACCGAAATAACCAAATACCCCCTGATTTGCATTTACCCGCATATTAGCGTTATCTTATATTGATGATGCAAAAAGGGAGATACATCATGACCAAAAAACGGATTCTGGCAGGTGCAATTATTGCACTTACCCAAATGTCAACCGGTAACGCCATTGCCGAAGAAGCTGGCTTGATGCCGTATCAACGCGGAACCGCTCCAGCGGCTGAAGTTCGCAGTTCTTTGACCGCAGCAGGATTTGAAATTGTTGGTGAGTACTCGCCTTATGCTGACGCACAAATTATCGCCATTAGTAATGCCGCACTTCGATCTGCCGCCGCAGAATCAGATTTTGGTGGATATGGCGCAGCTTTGCGGGTTTCCATTACTACAGTCGATGGTGTCGACCAAATCGCCTATAATAACCCGGCCTATATTTCCAATATCTATCGGATGAATAATGACCTTGCTGCCGTGCAAACCGCACTTGAAGGTGCATTGGGTAACCAGGGTCAATTTGGTGCCAAAAAAGGCTTGTCCGTCGATAAACTACGCAATTACCGGTACAAAATTGGCATGCCTGGCTTTAAGGGACATATGAAAATTGGAACGCACGGCTCACATGCAGATGCAGTTTCAGCTGTTGAAGCTGGATTAGATCAAAACAAACTTGGGGTTGGAAAAGTTTATCGGGTTGATGTGCCCGGCAAGGATGAAACCCTGTTTGGCGTGTCGCTATCAGAAGCAGCCGAAGACGGCGGTGATGCTCATGTAATGGCAACGGTGGACATGGAACAAATTCGCTCCACACCACACCTAAGCTATGAAATTTTGGTTTCTGGCGACACAGCATACATGCTGGGTGCAAGATTTCGGATTGCTCAGAGCTTTCCGTCTTTGACCATGGGAACCTTCATGAAAATTTCCAGTGCGCCGGGTGCCATTAAAACCGCTCTAAAAGAAGCAGCCAACGGAGCCGAATAAACCCCACTCCAAATTGGACCTGATTACACACCCTTGCTGGAGAATTCTAGCGAGGGTGTTTTTATGTGGAACTCTGCACCAAATCAGTTGATATTATGCGAACTGAACAAGTAGAGGTCCATTATGTCATTACCCCCAATTTTAGCAGATCGTTTGCGGCTCCCACTGATCGGAGCGCCGATGTTTATTCTGTCCGGGCCTGAATTGGTCATTGCCCAGTGCAAAGCAGGGATTGTTGGCTCATTTCCATCATTAAATGCGCGACCCATCGAGCAATTGGATGAATGGCTGACGCAGATCAAGGCGGAGTTGGTCGAGTGGGACCAACAAAACCCAGACCAGTTATCGGCTCCCTTTGCTGTAAACCAGATTGTCCATCGATCCAATGTCAGATTGGAAGAGGATGTGGCTCTGTGTGTCAAACATGAAGTTCCGATAGTCATCACGTCACTAGGGGCGCGGGTTGAAGTCTTTGAAGCCATTCATTCTTATGGTGGCATTGTCCTGCATGACGTGATCAACGACCGCTTTGCTCACAAAGCAATTGAAAAGGGAGCCGATGGCCTGATAGCCGTGGCCGCCGGGGCAGGGGGGCATGCTGGCCCGCTTTCTCCCTTCGCTTTGATCCAAGATATTAGAAAATGGTTTGATGGACCCTTGCTGCTCTCTGGCTGCATTGCAACGGGCCAAGCAATTCTAGCCGCGCAAGCCATGGGGGCTGATCTAGCCTATGCAGGCTCTATGTTTATCGCCACCGAAGAAGCAAGAGCCGTAGATGATTACAAACAAATGGTCGTGGATTACGATGCTTCTAGCATCGTGAACTCCAATCTATTCACGGGCATTCACGGCAATTATTTAGCTCCATCAATTCGCAAAGCCGGGCTAGACCCAGATCAGTTGCCGGTCAGC
>JAJFFR010000175.1 GCA_021776555.1 Robiginitomaculum sp. | reverse complement strand
TTTGGGGCGATTACCTGACAAGCCCACCGCGCTACCAATGCCGCATTGCCCCCGGCATGGTCAAAATGGTGGTGGGTGTTCCAGATTGCGTTCAGCGACCAGCCTTTTGCTTCAAGCGCTTGGGTTATCGCATCCGCATCCGGGCTGTCTATGCTGATGGTCTGGCCAGAAGCCGGATCATGGACCAGAAACCCATAATTATCCGAAAGGCAGGGTATTTGTACAACTTCGAGCATTTGTTTTCCTTGGCAATTGGTATTGGTTTCGGCATGTTTGCGTTCACAAGGAACAAGACATGCAACCTGATGTTCGCGAGTTAAGCAAATTTTACCAAACCCGTCTTGGTGAAATGACAAGATTGTGCATCTCTCGCCGCTTGGGCGCCTTGTGGCCTGACCTATCCGGGCGTGATGTGTTATCCTTGGGCTATGGATCTGCCTTGCTATCCATGTGGGAGGAACAACCCCGCCGCCTGATCAATGCCATGCCCGCTCGCCAAGGCGTGGAACAATGGCCCGCAACCGGGCCGGTTCAGTCCACCTTGGTCGATCCGCTTTTCTTACCGTTTGCCGAAAACAGCTTTGATCGAATTTTGGTGACTCATTGCCTCGAAGAGGTTTCCGATCCCAGCCGGTTTTTACAACAAACCACCCGAGCCTTGGCCGCAGGCGGGCGCTTGGCACTGATTGTGCCGCACCGTATGGGATTGTGGTCAGCTAGTGCCAGTTCGCCATTTGGGCATGGTAGGGCCTATTCAAATTTCCAACTGAACCAATTGTTAGAGCAAGCCGGACTAAAGCCCACAGCCCGAACCCAAGCTTTATTTGCCCCGCCGCACAATTGGTTTGCCGCACCAAATGGAATTCGGGCGTGGGAACGCACCGGTGAGGTTTTTTGGCCGTTTTTTGGCGGTGTGCTGTTGGTTGAGGCGCAAAAAGTCCGCATGATAGACCCGAGGGCGCGGCAGATTCGCCCGGTTTTTTGCCCGGAGCCACCTTCATGACGAACCCCAAAGATGACCTCGCCAGCACTCGTCGCAGCATTGATGCGATTGATAATCAGATGTTGTCGCTCATTGACCAACGTCTGGCGTTGGCCAAAAGTCTGCGCGCCTTAAAACCTGCCGGTCGAGCTGCGTGGGACCCAGCCCGCGAACATGCTTTGTTGCAACGCCTGCTCAGTCGAAAATCTGAGACTTTTCCGTCCAGCACCTTGGTCTCCATGTGGAGCGCTTTGATCACTTGTTCGTTGATGACCCAAGGCCCGCTGGTTTTATTGTGCCGCAACCCAGAACAAGAAACTCTAGCGAAAATTGCCTTTCCGGCCGCCCCAACCCAAAAACTCGACATCAAAAACTGGCGCACTCAAACCGCCGAGACCCCGGGTGCCATTGCGGTTTTACCTATGCCTGGCCCGGACCAGAACTGGTGGCGCGAATTGGTTCGACCTGGCCCTGCGTTGCGCATTCAAACCTGCCTGCCAAAATGGCCACCAAACCAGCATGCAGCCTGCTGCGTGAGCGCCGGGCCAGCGCCTTATCAGGATGGAAAAATTAGCTGGGTCATTCAAAACCAAACCGATAGCCTACCGACCGGTGCCATTATCTTAGCTCGCAACGATGGTTTGGTTTTGCTGGAAACGACACAATCCGTGATGCAATCTGACGCACCAGAAACCGGCTTGTCCCATAAACTGGATCAGCCTACTTCTATCGGTTGTTTCTATCCGCCTTTGCAAATTGGATAATCAATGACCGATCAACCTGAACCCCGCTCGGGCCTACTAGACATCATGGCTTATCGTGGTGGCGTAGCCGATGCGCCGGGATTTACCGCGCCGATCAAACTATCTTCCAATGAAAACTGTTTCGGTGCGCCGCAATCGGCCATTGATGCCCTGATCGAAGAAACCTCCCGGCTGGAACGCTACCCGGATGGTGGCGCACTTCGATTGCGCGAGGCCTTGGCGGCCAAACATGATTTACCTGTAGACCAGATTGTCTGTGGCTGTGGGTCCGACGAGTTACTACAATTGCTGGGCCGCTCGTATTTGAACGCCGGGGATGAAGTGCTGTTTTCAGCCCATGGGTTTTTGACCTACAAGCTCATCGCGCTGCAAAATGAGGCCGTACCGGTCATGGTGCCGGAAGATGATTTATGCGCCAATGTTTCGAGGATGTTGGAAGCCGTAACCGAACGCACTCGCATTGTTTTTGTGGCAAACCCCAATAATCCGACCGGCTATATGATGCCAAAAGACGACCTCTATCGCCTGCACGCTGGTTTGCCCGAAGATGTGTTATTGGTGGTTGATACGGCTTATGCCGAATATGTCGATGATGCCGCATATTCCTGTGGCATGGAGCTGGTTCGCAACCACAAAAATGTGCTGACGACGCGCACTTTCTCTAAAGTATATGGATTGGCCGGACTTCGCATTGGCTGGGCCTATTGCCCAGAACAAGTTGCCGCCGTGTTAAATCGGGTCCGTTCGCCATTTAATGCCAATCGACCCGCCCAAGCCGCAGCCATTGCTGCCTTGCAAGACGATGCTTTTGTGGCGCGCTCTGCGGCTCATGTACAAAAGTGGCGGCCATGGCTAAGTGAGGAAATCAGTAAGACCGGTATTCGGGTCTATTCCAGCGCCGGCAACTTTATTCTCATGGGGCTTGGTAATGCTGAAAAAGCCGATGCCGCCGAGCAGTTTTTGATGAAAAAAGGACTGATCTTACGGGGCATGCGCGGCTTTGGACTGCCGGGGTTTTTGCGGCTGACCATTGGATTGGACGAAGAAAATCAGGCCTTCGCCAAAGGATTGGCTGAGTTTATGGCGAGCTGAGTAAAAGCGGCGTTGAGGTCAACCGAAACGGCCCGGAATAGATGCCACCTTTTTTTAAGCGAAACGACAGCTCTGTCTCATCGACACCGCCAGTCAACACAGAAAAAATGCCCAAACCCTTTTTGGTTTCAAAATCAAATCCCGATTGGTCCAGCGCGGCAATCAGATCGGCCGGACGCTGCATTTTGATTTTTAGTGGCCCAGCAGCATAGCCGTTTTGATCCAGATGAAACGTGCCGGACAAATTGACCGAAGCCTGCTCGGTCCTAGCAAAAGCTTGATCCAGTACAATATGCCCTGAAGCAACACGAAACGCGGACAAGTCCGACCCGCCCCGTAAGGTCGGCCATGAAAAAACTTCCCCTTGGAACTCGACTTGCTCGATATCTCGCAAAGGTGGGTTGGGCCAATTTGGTTGGCTGGCACTGGCGTACAACTTACGGCTTTCCGGGTCGGAGCCGGGCCTAAAATGCACTTCAACATTTTGTGCTGAATACATTGGCAGGTCACTGTTATCGTTTAGTTGCGGAGCAATCATCTCCAAAGAAAATCGACTGATTTGCGCTTTGGTCATTTTGATTGAGGCGCGAGTGCGGGTTGAATGATAGATCCATTCCTGATCCGCTTGGTTTCTGATCCGGACATCTTCTGGCAATTCTACGATGAGATGCGACAGTTTCCAAGCCATGGCATGTAGCCGAAAAACGGGCACAAACACCTGCGCCCCGCCTTGCTCAGGCGAAAGTATAATTTGAGCGCCCTCGACGGTAAGCGCAAAGCGATAGGGCCAGCCGGATACGGCCATTTTTTGCGTTTCTATCTGAATCCCTTGGGCGCGATAGCTCTCAATTTTTGCTTGCGCTTTGTTCGATATCCAGTTCGCCGCGACAAACCAATATATGGTCCACAGAACAACCAGCACAAACAAACCGCCAAACAGCAGCCAGTATTTTCGGTTTGGATTTATCTGCGCTTTGGCTTGATCAGACATTATTGTCCTTCCGGGATAATTCGTCGCTAGCGGTTTCAATGCTGTGTTCCAATTGCTGCATAAACGCACGCCGATCCAACCCCGGCGGGATTGGCGGCAAAACCCGCACAATGATGGTTCCGGGCCTAAAGTTTAACCCGTGGGCGGGCCAGCACAGGCCCGAGTTTAACGCGATTGGCACACAAGGCACATTCATTTCCTTATACAGCGCCGCAACGCCCGATTTGTAAGGAGCTTTGGCGCCGGGCAAAACACGTGTTCCTTCTGGAAAAATCAAAATCTGTCGCTGGTTTGCCGCTAGGGTGGCGGCTTGTCGAACCATTTTTCGCAAGGCACCAGCGCCGCCCTTTCGATCAATGGCAACATTTTTTAACTTCATCACATACCAACCAAACACCGGCAACCAAGCCAATTCTTGCTTCAGGATCAGAGCTGGAAACGAAAAAAGCTGCCATGGAATCAACACATCAAACATGCTTTGGTGTTTGGGGGCGATCAACGCACCGCCGTCTGGGATATGCTCTCGGCCTTCGACCACAATTCGCACACCGAGCAAGACCCGAATGCCCCAAAACATCATTTTTAACCACAGATCAACCGGCCAGCGCGCCCACGAAATGGGCAAGACCAGAACTGGTAAAAACAACAGGCCGAGGATCAGGATCAGGCCATACATCCAGATCAAAAAAACAACGCCGCGAAATTGGCTCATCCTTCGTCTCCGGCTGGCGAAGAACCAGAGGAACCGAACAACAAGACTACCAAATATTTTGCATATTCAACCAAGGTTCTGCGAACCATGTGTTGGCGGGCTGCTCCATTGCTGCGCACCGCAACGGCCTGTAATTGCACACCGGGCAAAACGGCCTGTAGTTCCAGCAAGGCGCGCGGCATGTGGTAGCCAGATGTCACCACCAACAAGCTGTCATATCGATGTGCCTCGGCCCAAAGGGCGATTTGGTGGGCGTTTCCAATGGTGTTTTGTGCCTGCACATCCACATCGACACAACACTCTAGATTAGCTTTTGACAGGCCGGAAAGATTCAACAGGTCTTGCTGGCTAACCTTGGGGTTGACCCCGGAAACCAACAATCGCTGGCCGGTTTGCTTTTGCAACAACCAAGCAGCGTGGCGAATTCGCTCTCCGGAGCCGCCGGTCAGCACTACAATGCCTTTGGCTGGTGATGGCGAAGACGCTGCGTTCATTCGCTCCGTGGCAATGGCAAACGCCACAAATCCGGCCACCAGATTAACCCCCAGCGATATGCCCAACCAAAATCCAAATGCTCGAACCATCAGACTTGCCTTCGCAAACTGTTCAAAACCGATCGATGTGCAGTCCAGCCGCCAACCATTGCAGTAATGACCGGCACTGGCAATAACAGCAAAAAACTGCCCAATCCCGGCTGGATGGAAAGCCCCATAAAGGACGCATCCCCGACACCGCCCAGCATCAGAATAATAATGCTAATCGCCGCTAAACCAGCACCAGATGCGCCAGCTTTTAGCCCCAGCAAAACAAATCTTCGGCCAAACAACCTTGCAATAACTTGATCTCTGGCTCCAACCAAATGCAAAACATTGACCAGATCTTTGCGAGCCGCCAAACCGGACCGAGTGGCAAAGCCAGTAACTGCAATGCTGGCCGAAACCAACAGAGCCAGCACCGTGATCGACAAAATCTGAATAATGCCGGACGATCGGGCCAGATCGCCTGCCCACCGCTGATGATCATCAATACTGGCTTCAATCCCTGCGTTTTTTAAGGCTTCTGATACATTTTCCGAACTGGCCGGGTCTTTCTCACTTAGGCGAATATGAACCAGCAAGGGAATTGGTAAATCATCCGGTATATTGTCGGCGCCGAGCCATGGCTCCAACAAACTTTTCGCTTCTTCACGAGACGCTACCCGCACTGCTTTTACGCCCGAAATGCTCAACAATAGAGACGCTGCGGCCTGTGTTTGCGCCGGATCACCTGAAATGATTTGCACGGTCATTTCGCTTTGTAGGGCGCTCTTCCAGTGATTGACGTTTTGCACGGCGAGTAAAGCAACGATCGCCGCCAGCGAAGCCAAAAACACAATAATGGCAATAACAAAAAACAATGGGCCGTCATGTTCGGCATCAGATGGCAATAATTGGGCTTGTTTGCGCTCGGTGTTCATTTGGCCCTCCGCGCAGATTTTGCCGGTTTGAACGATAGTTTTCCGTCTTCTATGGTATAAATATCCGCCGCAATGGACCGAACCAATGCCAGATCATGGCTGGCGATTAACACGGTGGACCCCAAACGGTTCAATTCAGAAAAAAGCCGCATCAACCTTCTCCCCATTTCTGGGTCGACATTGCCGGTTGGCTCGTCGGCGATCAGCAATTCCGGTTTGGCCACTACGGCCCGCGCAATCGCCACACGCTGTTTTTCACCGCCAGAAAGCGTGGCCGGGCTGGCATCCAGCACAGACCCTAAGCCCACCCAGCGCAACAGGTCTTGCACATCGTCTTCATATTCATGGTGTTGACGGCCGGTTACCCGCAACGGCACCGCTACGTTTTCGAACACTGACAAATGGTCCAACAGGCCAAAGCCTTGAAACACCACACCGATCTTGCGGCGCAAATGGGCCATCTCATCCCGATCACAAAGTGCCGGTTCGCGGCCAAATAACTGGACCACACCCCGACTGGGTTGCAATGCCAGATAAATCAATTTCAAAAGCGTGGTTTTTCCGGCCCCAGATGGCCCAGTTAAAAACTGAAAGGAACCCGGCTCCAATTGCAGATTGATGTCGGTTAGTACTTCGGGGCCATTGTCATACTGCATACCAATATGCGACATTACCAGAACCGGGGCGCTTTTCCCGGTTCGCGGCTTTGCCTTAGGTGACAGGCTTGATCTGGACTTGGGCGAAGGAATGAGCGACCTCTATTTTTTGGTTGATACTGGTTGATTCGACTTTGACATGATACTGACCTGCCCGAACTGTTCCATGCGTTATTCTGCCAACGCCACGGCCATAGGTCCGGCTGGACGTAAGGTACGATGTGCATCGTGCGGACACAACTGGCAGGTTGATCATGAGGGCGAAGAACAAGGCATTTCGGTCGAAGCCAAAAAGGACGCGCCGGAACCGGTGGCTGAAGCTGTCGCCCCGGAAACCACCCCCGAACCAATTGTCGAACCAGAAAGACCCCGAGACCCACAAGTGGCCCAAGCCATGCGCGCCCGCCGAGAGGCCGAGCGGCAGCAACAAAAACGCCTACGCGCCACCGGTGTTTGGGGCGGGATTATGGCAAGTTTCTTACTGATTCTGGCATCAGCTTGGGTATTTCAGGTCGATGTTGTGCGGATATGGCCCAAGACGGCCAGCGCCTTTGCCATGTTCGGCAGCCCGGGAAATCTGTACGGGCTGGAAGTTCACGAAATTACCGCTATTCGGAAAATGCGCGATGGGGCCAGCGTGCTGCAAATCAGCGGCCAGATTGTCAATGTTTCCAAACGCGAACAAGCAATTCCCCTGTTGCAGGCCGAACTGCTTGATGACAAAGACCAAGCCGTTTTTTCATGGCGGATCGAGCCGGAGCAAGCCCGCCTGCCAATCGAGCAGTCTTTCGCCTTTGTAACTGAAGTACGCGACCCGCCGCCGGGTGCCTTACGGGTGGTAATCGAATTTGCCGACGAACAAGTGCAACCGAAATCGGTTTCTTCGGAGCCAGCGGAACAACATGGCGAACCAGAAAAACCAGCCGCCGAGGAACACAGTTCCGGACATTAACTCAAAACAATTTAGTCGGTTTGGTTGACTGGATTAAAACCGTTCCAGCAATCGTTCCAAATAATTCAATTCTTCGCGTGGTTTTTGCTGGTCAGCTGCGCGGCGGCGAATTTCATCCAAGATTTTTCGAGCTTGTTGTGGATCAATTTTGTCTGGCACATCGGTTCCTTCGGCGCTTTGAGTACCGCTATTGCTTTGGCGACCAAACGGATCGCGCCGACCTCGACCATTTTGGCCTTCGCGACGATCCAACATCTCACCAGCTAATGTTTCAGCGCCCTTACGCAATTGACCAAACGCTTGTTGTCCATCGAGCAATCCTTGTTTGGCATCGCCTTCACCCAAAGCTTTTGCGGCATCTTTCATGGCCTGTTCGGCCGCAGAAAGGGCTTGTTGTGCGCCGCTGCCATCAAGAGTTGCACTTTCTCCCAACTCCTGCAACGCACCGCCCAAAGCGCCTTGCCGTTCGGCCATTTCGCCCATTGACCCGGATGGAGGGCCGCCCTGTTGGCTTTCACCCGCCGCGCCGCCAGTAGAGCCGGATGGTGCGCCCGCGCTCTCATTGGCATTTTCGTTTTGTTGTGCTTCGTCCAAAATTTCACGTTGCTTGCCTAGCATGTCGCCCAGCTCTTCCAGCGCTTTTCGCATCGCTTCGGCCACCATGTCTTCTTCGCCCTCACCCCCTTGGCCGCCATTGGCTAAGTTCATTTTCATGTTTTGCAACATTTGAGCTAAGGCCTTTAACAATGCCCGGGCATCATTGGTTGCGCCTGTTTCAGACAAAGCTTTTAGGGCATCCAACATTTCCTGTAATTGATCGGCTGACATCGAATTGCCCGCGCCGGAACCGTTGGCCCCGCCCTCTTCCAACGCCGCCTTAGCCAAAGCTTGCAAATACCGCTTTACGGCCATTTCATATTTTTGGCTGAGACGCTCCAACTCCGACGGAGCCGCCGACAACAACAAGGCATTTTGCAAGGCTTTTTCGGCCAGCTTTAAGGCGGCAGCAGCGCTTTCAAGTTCGCCACCTTCGGCTCGCAAGGTAATTTCCCACATTTCTGGATCAAGCCCGACCAGGTCTATTTGGCCTCTGGCTTTCAGCAACCGCTCGTGGACATAAACCATTCCAAGCCAGACCATCGGGTCTTTTACGCCGGTTTTGGGGGCGCGCATAATTGAACCCATCAGGGCAGCCGAGCGTTGGATTTTTACCGGTGCCAAGCTCAATCGCTGCAAAGGGGTTTCCGTAAACAAAAGATCATTGCCGATCCTTTGTTGATCTATGGCAAACTCTTCTGGTTCGGTGGCTTCCGGCTTGGCGGTATAGGGCGTTGGTTCGCGCATCACCATCAAGCGTTGTTCGGCCAATGCTTTGGCCAAGGGCCGCACAAACAATTTTTCCGGCAATTTGATAAAAGCCGGTTGGCTTTGGGTGGTTTGGCCGGCTCCATCACGAGCTTCCAACACCAAATGAACCGGCAGGCCAGCTAAGATGTGCTGGGTTAGGTCCAGCGATATTTCTTGGGAAAGGTTGGCGCCCTTTGGTAAAACTAATGTTTGCCGGTCGGTGGTTTCAAACGGGCCTTCGTGGGTCGCCTCAATCAGCAGGTCGACTTGTTCCACGGCAAAATCGTCCTGCGCTTCCAAAGCAAAAATCAGTTCGTCGATCTCATTCACATCCGGGTCGGCTGAGAAACGAATGACCGGCGGCTGATCAACCCGCGCCAACAGTGTCCACGCACCTCGCGCCCCACCGGTAAGGGAAAGCACCGTTTCACCATCCAACAGCACCCGGCCTTCAAACACACCATCACCTAATTGAACCAATTTTCTTTTGGCGGCGCCTTTTCCAGTGTTTCGCAAGACCGGCGGGCGGCGCGCCCCACTTACCCGCACCACAAACTCAGAACCGGGCAGAGCCGAATGAGCCGCATCTTTATCTTCGCCAAAAAACACCGGTGGCAAGTTGGCGTATTGCGGCGGGTTAAGCCAAGCCTCGACCTGCACGCCCTGCCCCGGCTCGAGCAAAATACCCGGATAAAATGCAGTACCCAGTCGGTTAAAGCCATTTGGTCCGGCAAAAACCAGCCCGGCAATCAGCCCCAAAACCGCCAGAACCCGAAAGGCCCAAACATCCCGCACCGCCCAAATCGATTTGGGCAATTGGGTTGATAGTTTTTGGGTTTGCCCGATCATTTGGCGTTGGTGCGCCTGCCACAAAGCGCGGCTCTTTGCCCCGCCATGGGTTTGCGGAATATCTTTTAGGGCTTGTACAGTCCCAGCTGCCAACTCCCCATCAGTTTCCGCCCGGCGTTCAACTTGATGACGATTTGGCCATATTGTCCGACGCCAATTACGTTGCAAAAAATAGATCGTTGCTATAAGTGCAAGTAATCCCGTGATTAAACGAACCGGGTCCCCGCTCTGTTCAAATAGGCCAGAGAGCGCCAGCGCTACAAAAAACACCGGAAATAACAGGGCGGGATACAATAGGCCCAACACCGCCTCGGCAGCTAACGCAGTTCGGCTCCACCACAGCGCCAACGCCAGTTGGACAGAATGTCGTTTGCTTTCCATTCTTTCCTTTACCACGCGCCCGACCCCCGATGGAACCAAGTTCTGCTTAACCTTTGGTCATGCTAGTCTTGTTCAGAGACAGACGGCTTTGCATCTACTTGATCTTCTTCCGTCGTGGCGCCGGCCGCTTCAGGCGCAGGATCACCCCACATGGGCGGCGGGACGGCGGGTGCGCCGCGCACCCCACATCCGGTCAAGGCCAAACTGGTCAGAACAAAGAGAGTGGTTTTTACAGGACTGAAAAATGGGCGGGTCATGAGAGGCGTTCTTTCCATTTCTTGATTTGCAACAAGACTTGATCCGGCGCGGTGCCGCCAAAAGATGTCCGACTATTGGCCGAGCTTTCTGCTGATAATACTTCAAGTATCTCCGGTTTGATAGATGGCTCGATGGACCGCATTTGCTCCAAGTCCAGTTCCTCCAAGCGAACAGACTTTTGTTCGGCCAACCGAACAATTTGACCGCTAATATGGTGCGCCTCGCGAAAGGTTTTTCCGCCCTCTCTGACCAGCCAGTCGGCCAGATCGGTTGCCGTAGCAAATCCGCCGCCTGCAGCTTCAGCCATTTTTTGCCGGTTCATCTGGATGTCACCAACCAGTCCGCTCATCACGGCTAGACACAAATCCAGCGATCGCATGGCATCAAACACTGGTTCTTTGTCTTCCTGCATGTCTTTTGAATAGGCCAGAGGTAGGCCTTTCAACACGATGATCAGGTTTTGTAGGGCGCCGGCAATCCTGCCCGTTTTGGCCCGGATCAATTCGGCAGCATCCGGATTACGTTTTTGCGGCATGATCGACGATCCGGTCGAAAACTTGTCACTGAACGCCCCAAACCCGACGGCTGTTGCGGTCCAGTAAACCATCTCATCGGCCAGCCGCGATAAATTCACCGCGCAAATGGTCGAGGCAGACAGTGCTTCCAACGCAAAATCCCGCGACGAAACCGCATCCAAGGAATTCGCCATTGGTTGCTCGAAGCCGAGCGCCTTGGCGGTTTGGTGCCGGTCAATGGCAAAGGCTGTTCCGGCCAATGCTGCCGCGCCCAACGGGCACTCATTTAGCCTGTTCCGCGCGTCAATAAAACGCCCGGCATCTCGATCCAACATCTCGACATAGGCCAAAAAATGATGACCAAGGGTAATTGGCTGGGCGGTCTGCAAATGGGTCAGACCGGGCATAATCGCGTCATGATACTCCTCGGCCCGTGCCACTAAAACCGCTTGCAGTTCGCGAATTTGGTCAATCCGGTGGTCCAACGCGGTGCGTAACCACAACCGAAAATCAGTTGCCACCTGATCATTGCGCGAGCGCGCCGTGTGTAATTTACCGGCTACAGAACCGATGATCTCGGCCAGCCGGGCCTCCACATGCATGTGAATATCTTCGCGGACCGCATCGTATTCAAAATCTCCGGCTTCAATTTCTGATCGAACTTGACGCAAGCCAGCGGTGATTTTGACCACTCCGTCTGGTGCCAAAATACCGCACGCGCCCAGCATTTCTACGTGGGCCAACGAGCCTTCAATGTCCTGATCAGCCATTTTGCGATCAAACCAGATGCTGGCATTGATGGTTTGCATCAACTCATCAGCCGATCCGGCAAACCGGCCTCCCCAAAGTTGATTGACTTTATCGCTTTTTTTCTGTGGCATGGGTTTTCCGGAAACTTCGTAATTTGTGGTTATATGCAAAAAGTATCAAAAACGGCGTTGTATCTTCTACTGGCCATTGGCTTGGCCGGTATTTTATTTGTACTGACCAAATCATTGATCAACCCGAACGGCAAACAAGCCCGAAATGATCAGAATGACAAGAGCAGCCAGACGGTTCTGGGCCAATTGGTCACGCTGAAACCCCGCCCACCGCGCCCCACGGCAACTTTTCTGGACCGAGACGGGCGCGAGCTGGTTTTGGGCGATTTTGAAGGCAAAGTTGTTTTGCTCAACATCTGGGCCACATGGTGCGAGCCGTGCGTCAAGGAAATGCCCTCTTTAGATGCGCTGCAAGCCCAACTGGGCGGCAATGACTTTGCGGTGATCGCCATATCCGAAGATCGCTCTGCCGAAGAAGCCTTGGCGTTTTATGAAGAAAACTCGATCCAACATTTAACATTTTATCGCGACAAAGACTTTGGGCTGGTTCGCGAGCTATATGTCAAAGATTATCCGACCGGCCTGCCGATCAGTGTTTTATACGACCGAGATGGCCGCGAACTGGCCCGGCTGTCTGGTGGGTTTGATTGGATATCTGATATGGCGATTAACCGGATTGAACAAGCGGTTTCAGTGGGTGCGGGATTGGCGGAATAACATCACCAACGCCCCGGCGCAGATCGAGATAGCCAACCACGCCGCATCCTCGGCCCACCCATCGCGCAGACGCGTCAACACAAACCCCATCGCGGCACAAACCACCAATACCACGGCCAGCGGCCATTGGTTTTGTTCGGCAGGATGATCTGGTTTGGCGGGCATTTACTGTTCCAGCTTGAGACAATCTGAACAGTATACCAGCAAATGGCGGGCCAATCGAATCTTTTGAAAACGGTCCGGTTCGGCCGCGTACTTTCTATTTCCCAGCGGCGTCTGCTTTGTAGACACTGAAATCCACATCTTCGATTTTGTTGGTCTGGTGGAGGACCAGAACGCTGACTGTAATGATCAAGGTCAAGAACAAGCTTAAGAAAACCGGCTCATACTGAGTCAGGTTAAAGTCTGATGTGTGATCATTTACGATCATGAACAAACTCATCAAAATGCTGGAAAACGTATTGATCTGAACCACGACCTTGATTGATCTCATCTGATCCGTTCGTGCTTGGTGTGGGTCATGCTTTTTGCCTCTGATATATTTGGCCGCCATACCCGCCAGAAAAAAGTGCGACAGCGTAATTACCAGAACAGAAGCGTATTTGGAGGCTGCATGTTCTGGTTGAAAGCCAACTTTGGCCACGAACAACACCAACCAAGCTCCATACAAAAACACCGCTAATGCCACAAAGGGCAGTGGAATAAAGTCGGACAGCCGACGGGGGGTGAGGTCGGCTGTCCGGGTGGGAAGCACAGCAATCTTTCGCATATTGCCGTACCATTTGTAGGTCAAAACTTCCAAAACCATGTGAGGCGCAATTTGCAATAGAAAAAAGAACATCACAAAAACCATATCCTCATTCGCCTTGATCATGTTGGGTTTATAGCCCGAGGTCGCCATCAAGATCAGAAGCCCCAAACCAAACAAGGCAATTATTCCATTCACAACTCGGTATACGCCCATTGCTTTACGGACGATTTGATCGGGATTCACAAAGATCGAATTTTGGTACAGTTTCGGATACTCATCCATTGGATAGGTATTCAAAATAAACTGGTTGCGGCTGATGGTTTTTTTGGGAAAGAAATAGGAGATCAGCAGAACTTGGCCCAAAAATACGGTGTAAAAAAGAAGATCGATCGACATATCAGTTTTCCTTAGCTTGGCGATTGTGCATGGCGTCGGCAAACGCAATCCGAATTTCGGAATCTGTCGTCCCCGCACCTCTTAAGGTTTCAATCGTTTCGGCCAGTTGGGCAAAAACCCACGCAGCCAGATCAATTGTGCAATTGGCAATAGCGTCCGGGTGAACAAAGGTTCCCCGGTACCCTTTAGTTTGGATGATCTGATCTCGCTCCAACAACTGATAGGCCTTGGCCACCGTTTTGTTGTTCAATTGCAGATCATTAGCCAACTGCCGGATCGAGGGCAGCGCCGCTCCGGGTGCCAAGCTTTTATCCAACACCCTTTGCTTTATCTGCTCAACCAGTTGCGCAAAGAGCGGCGACTGGCCTTCTGTGTTGATAGCAATTTCCATGAAATACTCACGCTCTATATGTACCATTCGTAGTGTGGGTACAATAGGAACAACAAGGACGCAACTGTTTTTTACGGACGCCTCAGGCAATAGAGGTGTTTTTTCATGAGTTAGCCCATACAGCCTAACAACTTAAGTTCTAGTTATTTCTGTTAAAAAACAACCATATGCCGCCGTATGAGCGTGAATATATGCAGCGTCCGGTCGACTAAAAATTATTTTAATTTTTTGTTCGACCTGACCATCCATATCCAGTTCGGCCCCAAGCAGCATGCCGGTTTTGTCAAATATCCGTAATGCAATCGAGCGGCCCAATAACACCTCGGGTAATTGATCATGCACTGTTGTGGTTTGGGTGGCCGTCGGGTCCACATAAATGGCATAAGCAGATCGAAACGGGGTTTCGACCGCGTGACTGGTGAAATTTAACAGCAAAGCTGGTTGGCCGACTTTGATATGTTTCAGGGTAATCCGGCATGGGTAACCGGCCTCAGAATCAACGACTTTCTTAAGAACGCCTTTGCGCTCTAACGCAATATCGTCCAGCTCAAAAAGCGGCTGAAAGATTTTTTTGGGCAAGCCGGTAATGCAA
>JAJFFR010000174.1 GCA_021776555.1 Robiginitomaculum sp. | reverse complement strand
TGAGAGACTCGAACTCCCGACCCTCTGATTACAAATCAGATGCTCTACCAGCTGAGCTAAAGCGGCTTAGGTGAGCGGGGCTGGTTTCCCCGCGCGAACGCAGCTTGTAACGCCATGTTTGCCCGCTGTCAGCTTGTTTTTTTGCATTTTGCAAAGAAAACGCCCAGTGCGGGGAGCACCGGGCGGCTAGTGTGCTGGGGGGCAGCTATTTGGGTTTCATTAAGGCCGCGCTCTTATGGGCGGCTTGGGGGTTGACTTAAGCTAATTGAGTAGCGAACGAGCTTACGATCGAAACGCCAACAATTGCGACAACAGCGCCATACATGACAACACCAATTACCGATTGAAATACGTTATTACCAAAGCGGGCCATTTTGTTTCTCCTTATCTGACCGGGGCGGCCTCTTATTGGGCCTCATGAAGCAGGTTACTTCCTGTCCATGTCGATAAACAATAAACACATATCGAAAAACAATCAATCAAAAATTATCGAAAAACGATAATTTTTTTGTAATAAACGATAAGATATTGTCGGGAGAATCTATAAGTTGTTGATAATAATCAATAAAAAATATCAAAAATAATTCAAAAAAATGTCTTTTTAGAGCTTTCTCAGGCGCTACATGTCCCATTTGAGGGGAAATCCAGTTGGTTTCATCCCAAAATATTTGAATTGCGAAGGTTGATTCTGTTGATTCTTGTGAAAAATATAAAAGGGCGGGCCATCGATAAATGACCCACCCTATATGTTATAACCCAGCAGATATGCTGTTGGATTTCTTATCGCTTAGTCGAAATAGGACCAAATTGCTGCGACCAGTGCATATCCTACCAAATTGTAGCTGCCATTGATCAGGAACAGTTCGGAAGAACTGCCCGCATAGATCATGACATAGGCTTCGGTGGTTAGTGCAAAGCACACACACAGGATCAGGCCGTATTTGAGCGCCGTCATCAATTTGGAGACGTTCAGCCATTTCAAGACCAGTCCAATGCCGATAGTGACCACCATTACATTGATAAAGCCATAGATCATGGGTGCCATGGCCATGTCGCCAGACGGATCTGGGGTCATGCCCATCAGCGCCATCCATTTGTCCATGAATATCATGCCGTACCACAGCCAGCCCAATACAAACATGGCGACTGATCCGGCCAAGATACCCAATAGATTTAGTCCAAGAATTTTAGGCATAGAATTTCTCCCCTTTAATGCGGTTGCTGACTGTTGTCAGTTTGCCGCTGCCCCTTTATTCAAGACAGAACAGGCTGCCTTGCGTGGTAGTATATGCCGAATCTGGGCTTAAGAGAAATGAAAAACCTGACATGAAGCGAATTCTGATCACATCTGCATTGCCCTATATCAATGGAATCAAACACTTGGGTAACTTGGCCGGTTCCATGTTGCCAGCGGATGTATATGCCAGATTTGAGCGCTTGCGCGGCAAGGATGTGCTTTACATCTGTGCAACTGATGAACACGGCACCCCGGCTGAACTGGCTGCCGAGGCCGCAGGACAGCAAGTACAGGACTATTGCGACCAACAATTCGAGCTGCAACGCGCAGCCGGAGAAGGGTTTCGCCTGTCCTTTGACTGGTTTGGCCGCTCTAGCAGCCCGCAGAACCACGCCTTTACCCAGCACTTTGCCGAACAGCTGGAAGCCGCCAATTTGCTTGAAGAACGCACTTCGGCCCAGATATATTCGATTGATGACAAACGATTTTTGCCGGATCGTTATGTGGAGGGCACTTGCCCCCATTGCAAATCCGAGAAGGCGCGCGGTGATCAATGCGACACTTGCGGTCGATTGCTCGACCCAACTGATTTGATCGACCCCTATTCGGCCGTTTCCGGCTCGCACAATGTTGAAGTGCGCGACACCACCCATTTGTTCCTGAAACAAGCCGCCATGCAGGACACCATCCGCGACTGGGTAGAGGCAGCCACCGACTGGCCGCCATTGGCGCGCTCCATCGCCTTAAAATGGCTCGATGAAGGTTTGCAGGACCGGGCGATCACCCGCGATTTATCGTGGGGCGTACCGGTGCTTAAAGATGGAAAACCAAGGCCGGGCTTTGAGAACAAAGTGTTTTATGTGTGGTTTGACGCGCCGATTGAATATATCGGCGCCACTCGAGAGTGGGCTGAAGCTACTGAAAACAAATGGGAAAATTGGTGGCGCACCGATCAAGGTGCCGAGGATGTGAGCTATGTCCAGTTTATGGGCAAGGACAATGTGGCTTTTCACACGGTAAGCTTCCCGATCACCATGTTAGGGTCAAGCGAGCCATGGAAGACCGTGGACCGCCTAAAGGCCTTTAATTGGGTCACTTGGTATGGCGGCAAGTTCTCAACCTCGCAAAAACGCGGTATTTTCATGGATCAGGCGCTGGAAATCGCCCCGTCCGACGTTTGGCGTTGGCATTTGATGGCTAATGCACCAGAAAGCGCCGATGCGGCCTTTACGCTGGAGCACTTCCAAACCACGGTAAATTCCGATCTAGCCAATGTATTGGGCAATTTCGTCAACCGGATCACCAAATTCGCCACCGCCAAATTTGATGGGCAAGTCCCGGCGGCTGGCAGCCCCGGCGAGTTGGAAAACAAGCTGTATGCCGAGCTGGATACCCGCTTGAGCGCCCTGACCAAATATCATTCTACCATGGAATACCGCAAGGCCACGGCGGAAACCCGGGCCATCTGGGCAGCCGGTAATGAATACTTGGCCGAAGCGGCCCCGTGGACCGCTATCAAGACCGATCCAGACCGGGCCGCATTGATCGTCTGCACCGCACTGAACCTAGTGGTGATCTCGGCGATCATTGCCCAAGTGTTTATCCCAGATGCGGCGACCAAGGTGCTGGACGCGATGGGTGTGCCGGATGGCAATCGTAACTGGCCGACAGAACCCGCTTCGGTGCTGCTCGATGCACTGCCGCACGGATTGGCCTTTGAAGTGCCGGAAATGTTGTTCGCTAAAATCGAAGATGAACAGGTGCAAGAGTGGTCTGAATTGTTTGGGGCAGAATAGATATTTCTAGAATTTTGGAGTTTGAAAAAAAACAACCCTCAGGGCCACTAGTTTTTTGCATAGCATAACAATGCAAGTGATCGTTACTCTTCCAAAATTTCGAAGGGTTTTCGAAGGATATCCTGTTAGATAATGGGTTTAAGCATTTGATTTACAATGAGAAAGAGCCGGATCATACTAGGGTTTAATATGCCTCCATTACTATTATCCCCCACCAATCGGTGGTGGGAATAACCGGAATTGTTTCTCAGTATGCCATTGTGAAGTAGTGTCGATGAGTGTGATTTATCTGTCATTTTATTGAGAATATCTGTGCCAAGAGAGGCAATCTATTGTGGAATGATTGTCAGTTTGCTGGGGCAGTGACAATACAAAATGACAAAGGGGGATAAGTTTACCGCTGGCCGATCCTTCGAGGCTGCTTCGCAGCACCTCAGGATGAGGGGTTGTTTTGTTGCAATGACTCACTGCCCACACCACCAACCTCATGGAAGAGGTGCGAACGAAGAGAGCCTCGAAGCATCGGCAGCCATGGACCCTCCGGCCAAGCCGGAGGGAGGCAAAGGGAGTGTGAGGGACGGGTGCGCACACCCAAACGCTTCTTCCCTCCGGCTTGACCGGAGGGTCCAGTGCATGTGAGGAACAAATCCAACCAATTCAGCTAATGCGAAACCTTGTACCCCCAACGCTCTACATCTCGGTTTCGGCGTTTTTGCCATTGAGCAGGTGTTTCGCATTTGATTGGCTATTTTCCCGGCTTGATCAGGGTAAGCAGACCTATTGCGTAGAAAACCAGGCGATGATTTCAGGATAAAGTTCTTCGACTGAATTTGATCCTTGGGCCAAAGGATCAAATGAAGTTATCCATTTGCTAAATTCCGAAAACCGAACAAACCCACGCCGTTTCATTGATTTGTTTATATCGTCGATGGCGGCACGAACGTGTTCGTCACCATATGCGTCTCTTACAAACAGAGCAAAAATGGCCCATGTGACGTATTCATTAAAGGTCGCCTCTGCGGAGCGATAATCATTGGATTCGTTCCAAGTTGAAACGTCTGGCATTGCAGCCTTTATTTCTTTCTTGAACTGGTCACTGGCTGGATTGACGTAATTATGGTCAAGTTCAGTAAAGATAAGACGCGAGTATCGTAATGCAGCCTTGTCGGAGATATTACCTGCATCATCCCGATACTTATCAAATATATTGGGGGCCGAAATGGTGATGACCGCCTCCGCATAATCCTTATCTTGAATGATTGCAAAATTATGGGCGCCACCAACCAGAGGTGATAGAACAATCAGGTAACTGTCATAACGAGCTGTGAAATTGCTATTTAACCAACTTTGCATGGATTTAGGGTCGATGATGTTGGAAAACTCATCTTCTAGCCTAGCATAGTAATTTGCGTGATCTGCATAAAACTCAGCAAAGCCAGACTCGCCTGCGAAGGCTTCCAACTCTGTTTTAACCGCTGCAAACTTATCTTCACCGCGGCGCCAGAATGTTTCATATACACCATCATGCAATAATTGGCCGTTGTCGTATGAGTAGGCAATGCTGTTTTGGCGGTACGACCAATAATCGGGCCATTTCCAAAATTGCACGGCATCAATTGCAGGATGATCGGAATTACTTTCAAAGTGAGCCAACACCTCTTTGTAATAGCTGCTTTTTTCAAATGTACGTCCGTGACTTTCTTGTTTGGCCTCTGCCAGTGCATAGGCAATTTGCGCCAATTCATATGCTTTTGGAATTTCAACTCGAACTTTATCGGTATTTTCAATTTTGTGTTTTTCGCTTAATGTAACTTCAATGACTCTGGGGTCACCGCAGGAGGCCAACAGTAAAAAGACTAAGGTCACAAATGTGCTTTGACGTTTCAACTTCCTTACCTCGAGTCATTTTCCCAAGTTGAGTTTATCGTACTGGGTCCAATGGGGCATGAACAGCCAGATGCTCAATCCCTGTATCAAATTGCGAAGATTTAATAAAATGGTCATTCAGGAGGAAAATGAGTTGGGCGATACAAGTGATGTGTTCTGGTGATGGGAATGGGATTTGTTGCGGTAATTGCCAAAAGGAGCAGCGGTTAAATGTCGAAGTACAGTGGTGTTGTTGATCCTTCGAGGCTCCCTTTGGTCGCACCTCAGGATGAGGTGCGTTTTGTTGCAACGACTCACTGCCCACACAACCGATCCCACACCACCAACCTCATGGAAGAGGTGCGAACGAAGAGAGCCTTGAAGCATCGGCAGCCATGGACCCTCCGGCCAAGCCGGAGGGAGGCAAAGAGGGTGCGTCAGGGAGATAAATATGGGTTTGGATATAGGTGGTGGGTGGCGCTATTTTGAAGCGGCCACGCGCCTTAGGTTGCCGGTGACGTAAACCCAACTCTGCTTCCCTCCGGCTTGGCCGGAGGGTCCATTGCAAGTGCGTGGCGCGAACCATCCACCCCAACCACACTTACATCTCGGATTCGGCTTTTTTGGTGCGTTTGCGCAGGTGTTCTTCGCGTTCGATTTTGCGTAGGCGAATGGACTCGGGCGTTACCTCGACCAGTTCGTCGTCGTTAATATAGGCAATGGCCTGTTCCAAGGACATGATTTTGGGTGGGGTTAGGCGGACGGCTTCGTCCTTGCCGGAGGCGCGCATATTGGTCAATTGCTTGGCTTTTAGCGGGTTCACCACCAAGTCGCCCGGTTTGGCATTTTCGCCAATAATCATGCCTTTATAGACCTTGGTCCCCGGCGAGATCAGCATTGGACCCCGAGATTCGAGGTTCCACAGCGCAAACGGCACTGCAACCCCATCCCCATTGGAGATCAACACACCATTGCGGCGGCCCTCAATGGCACCTTTGTACGCGGCGTGATTTAGGAAAATTCGGTTCATCACACCAGAGCCGCGCGTGTCGGTCATGAACTCGCCATGATAGCCGA
>JAJFFR010000173.1 GCA_021776555.1 Robiginitomaculum sp. | reverse complement strand
TGTTGGTGATGCTCGCCGGGATTCAGCCTTTACCTTGTTTTACATGGGAATCAATCTGGGCGCGTTTTTGGCCTCTTGGACCTGCGGTATATTGGGCATTGTCTATGGTTGGAAATATGGCTTTGGGCTGGCTGGCATTGGTATGGCGGCTGGCTTGTTTGTATTCCTGCGCTATCAACACTGGTTGGAAGGCAAAGCCGAGCCGCCCAACCCTGAAAAACTGAAAGAAAAAGTATTCGGACCGATCAATGTGGAGTGGGCCTGTTACCTTTCAGCTCTTTTGATTATTGGCGTTTCCATGGCTCTAATCATGAACCCAGAACCCGCCAGCATGTTAATGGCCGCCATTGGTGTACTGATGTTTGTCTTCTTGATCGGCTACAGCTTAATCAAGTTGGAAGGTAATGAGCGCAGCCGGATGTGGGCGGCGATTTACTTCGCATTGGCGCAAATCCCGTTCTGGTCGTTGTTTGAACAGGCGGGGTCTTCGCTCAACCTGTTTACCGACCGTTTGGTCGATCGTTCCATGATGGGCTGGTCAGTACCTGCGCCGGTATTTCAGTCGTTGAATGCCGGGTTTATCTTTATCTTTGCACCGATCATTGCCTGGTTATGGGTGTGGATGGCCAAGAAGAAAATTGAACCTTCCACGCCGGTCAAATTTTCTATCGGCGTGTTTGGCGTCGGGCTTGGCTTTTTGGCCTTGGTCGCTGGTATGAAAACCACGGGCGCCAGCGCTCTGACCCCGGTCATGTTCATTTTCTTGATTTATTGGATACACACCATGGCCGAGCTAATGCTCTCGCCTGTTGGCCTTTCAGCCATGACCAAGCTGGCACCGGCGCGGGCCGGGGGGCTGATCATGGGTACATGGTTCCTCTATACCGGATTGTCCAACTCTCTAGCTGGTGTGATTGCCAGTTCTACTGGAGCTGAGACCATTGGTGGTAAAATGATTGATGCCGCTGCTGCCAAGGCAAGCTACGCGTCCGTTTACACCAATGTTGCCTATGTGGCGCTTGGCGTGGCGGTTGCGATGTTTGTGATCTCGCCTCTGATCAAGAAGTGGATGCACGAGTCAGAAGCAGCATAAATTCTGCTTGCACCGTTAAAATGAAAAAGCCGCCTCGGTATCGAGGCGGCTTTTTTGGGCCTTGTCCTTGGTCGAACAGTCAGAACGTGCCGCGCAAATTGATCCTGAAAACCTGGCCACGACCATTACGTCGTCTTTCTGAAAAGTTGATTACACCCAAATTCCTTGGGCCAATAAACCGGGTCCGATCCCGTTGGAATTGAGTATTGAAAATGTTGTCGACGCTAAGCTTGATGGTGACACCTTTCCATCTGGTGGTTTCTACGAAAACATCCAAATCGCCATGACCCATGGCTTGGCGTTGTTGGCTAAACAAAAAAGCGGCTTGAAATGCCGAGCGTTTGAAATAATCAAAGCCCCAAGCCATTTTCCAATCAGTCAGTTCTTGGCGAAAATCAACCGAGAAGTTGTTGTGAACCCGAAACGATTGTATCCGATTCAATCCAGTTAAGGGGTCCGTTACAGCAGAGTCCCCAACTAAACCTTCTAGCGTGAGGATGCCGTCTTTTAGTCCAATCCGATCGGTTGGAATGCGGGCTTCCGCGCTGACTTGCCAAACTCTCCCGGAGCCGATATTGCCCGGCGCGTCAAATTGTAGATTGACCGGAACTTGGTCCCGAACATCGGATATCCAGCGATAGTTTCCAGACAGGATCAATACACCTTTTTCGCCATATTTGCGTTCAAATTCAAAGTCGGCTTTCCAAGTGGTATCAGGACGTAATTCGACATTGCCCACATTGGTTTGATTGTCCGTCACATTCACCGAAGTGGCAAAACCTTGAAAATTTAACTGGCCGACTTCGCGCCGAAACCCAACACGCAATTGGTCTCGTTCATTACGGTCCCAGGTAATATCCAAGCTGGGTTTCAAAAACCGGAATTCTTGCGAATTGGCAGCATCTCCGCTTTGGCTGATCTCTGATATTTCATATTTTACACCGGATTCGAAAGTCCAGTTGGAAAATGGCTTGGCAATCCAAGAAATAGCTGCTTCGGCCCGCTTTTCTTCGACTTTGGTGTTGGCCACTGGAAGGACAATGGTTTGAAATCCGCTACCCGTATCCTCCGAGACATCCAGCCCAGCCTTCAACCAGTTGTAAGCACTTTCAATACTGGCTTCGAAGCTGTTTTTGCTATCTCGTTCCCAATTGAAAACCGACCGCAAAATGCTTTCATTGGTGGCCTCAGTGGAAACGATTCGGATCGCATTATCAAAACCAGATGTGTCAAAAGTTTCAAAAATATCATCGAATTGATTATCTCGGTTGGTTTGCAAAAATATGAGCTTGATCGACCGGTTGTCGCCCAGCTTGTGCTCAAAGTCCCCACCAATTTCGCCGCCCTTACCCATATTGTCCGCTCTGGCAAAATCAAACCGATCGAACACCTGCCCAGCACCACCTGGAATGGTGATTTCAGATATTTTGTTGCGGGTCCAAGTCCAATTCCAGTATTTTCCGTTCAGGTTCAACGTATCTCCGTTAGCAAACTTACGGGCCACGGAGAAATAAGGCTGCCATTCGCGAAACTGTCTTTGGTTCCGTTCATCAAACTGTTGGGTCAGAGCGCCACTGGCATCAGTTCGCTCTCTGGTAAGGAAGTCACGGGCAGTATGGCCACTTCTCTCCAAACCCAGAGTAATATCTGCGCCCCATGCCTTGAAAGTCTGGATGAGTTCGCCGGTTGGAAAGAATACATTTTCACCTTGTGAGGTAAACGTGATGCCCCATGTGGTTTGACTGCTTTTGCCATCGGTCAGCAGGACCACATTGACCACCCGAGTCTGGCCGCGCATGTCGAGGCCCGCCACTGAGCCGCGAACTAGCTCAACCCGCGCAACCCGCTCGATGGAAATGCGACGTAATACTGAGGAAAGCGATGTGGACTTGGTACTGGGGCGTTCCCCATCAATCAGCACATTACCGGCTGTGCCGCCAAAGCCACGGGCATTGTCACCGTCTTCGATGGAAAAACCCGGAACTTGGCGGACCATGTCAAATGCAGTTACCGGATTATACACCTCAAAGAAGGTGGGCGGATAGGCAACGATGTTTTCGTTGTCCGTTGCCTCTTGCGCTTCGGCAACTCCTGTCAACAACCCAATGGCTGCAACACCGGTCAGCAAAACCCGCAAATATCTATTCTTATGATACTTCATACTTAAACGTCCCCTTGATTTGACGCCAGCATTTCGCTCGGCCAAGGACAATTCAAGTTACCATACGTACAGGTGGGTTAAGAATTGGAAAGGTTGTCGATTACCGTTTGGACAGTATGTCAAGAACATCATCCATCATCGAGCCATCTCCATCCGCGTCCAACATGGCAGCTAGTGGGTTGGCAGTAGGCTTGGCTTTGCGGCCACCACCCAACAAGGAACCCGCCAGAGAGCCGAGCAAACCGCCGCCAGAGGACTTGCCGCCACCGCTTGCACCCATGGCACCACTGATCATGTCCATCATGCCGGGTTGCGCTGTTTGCTTGCCAAGTGATCCCATTGCCATGGCCGCAACCATGGGCAGCATTTGCTTTAACACACCGTCACTGATCCCGGTTTGTGCGGCGGCACGACTGGCGACTTCGCGGCTGACCTGTTTGGAACCCAGCAAATGGCCTAAAATGGCATTGCCTTCATTACGGGCCTCTGGGCGGGCAAATTGGCTGGCATCATCAATATATTGTTGGTGATTGCCTTTTTTCAGGGCGCCCAACAAAGAGGACAATCCGTCAGGTTGGGCCGCATTGCGTTTCATGCCCGATGAAATGGCCGGTAACAGCGCCTTGACCGCCATATTGGCCGCCGCACCGTCCAATCCAAATTGTTTGCCCAGATTGCCGATTGCACTACCACCTTGGGCCTGTGCCAACATGTCGAGTAAATTAAGCCCTGCCATTTTCGTTCTCCAAGTTCAAATCCAATGCGCGCGGATTATTTTTGTGAAGTTGTAAGTTGGAAACGGCCAAAAGCCCATCATGAATTCTGCAAAAAGATGTAAAACTGA
Organism: Robiginitomaculum sp.; assembly: GCA_021776555.1. Taxonomy (GTDB): domain Bacteria; phylum Pseudomonadota; class Alphaproteobacteria; order Caulobacterales; family Maricaulaceae; genus Robiginitomaculum_B. Next base: position 2,470 of record JAJFFR010000173.1, on the reverse strand, counting down.
GTTGAATGTTCGAATTTACGAAGGTTCTGCATTTATCCTGCAAATAAAGCGGTGAATGGGTTGGTTTATGAGCGATGTACTTATGATAAAGTGAATTCCTTTCAAATGAACAAACTCCTTTGTGGTATATGTTTTGGGCTGGTATCGGGTTTCAATGGTTCAACTGTTGATCCAAAACACCTTCTGCCGTACCCATTTTAAGGAATACGGCGCTGTGCAGGGTACTTTTGAGTTATCCCCGGGTGCTGATTGTCAATGTCTGTCAATAAGGGTCCGCTAAGGGTAATTTATCTATCAGTTGATTGTCATTGTCTGTCGACAAGCCTGTTTTAAGTGTCGGAAAAATCAAATTTATGACAATAGGACTGACAACCAATGTGACAATGACCGGGTAATCTGATCAAAAGGAAACCCGTAGATTAGGGGGGTATGATGAACAAGAAATGGCTGGCCTTTTTGGTTCCGGTTTTATTGATTGCGGGTTGGTGGATCATAAGCGCCCCACCGTCTTTCATTAAAATTGCTCCGCCATTGATCTTGGGCGAGGTCGATGAAGTAACTGTGTCGGTGGCAACGGTCGATGATTATCTTAGCCATTCGTTTGAACGACTTGCCCCGCAATTGCCGGGTTACGACGAAGTGGTGTTATTTGAAGACCAGCAATTGGCTTTTGCCACGGCAATTGACGGTTGGATATGGCAGATAGATCTGGCTACAGGTACCGCCACACAATTCGTCGATACGCCTTTAATGCCAGCCGGTGCGCGCGCCGCACCTGATGACCCGCAAAAACTCTATTTTTGCGCTTCGGTTTTATACGGTGAAACCTACCCCGAAGATGAACGGGTTGGGTTGTACATGCTGGATTTGCCAAGTCGACAGATTACACCTTTGGTACTGGAAGTGCCGCAAGTTTTAGGTCTAGGCGGGCCGCCCAAAGTATTTGCTGCCGGAACCGGGGTGCGTATTCAGCAGCCAATTCAACCTACTGATGCCTCGCGGCCTTTGGCTTTTTGTAATGATTTAGATGTCAGCGGCCGATGGCCGGCGCATTTATTTCACTGAGCCTTTTTCTTACGCCAATGCCTCGATGGGCGGCGGCGGCACGTACCGCGAAGCTTTGTCGCTGGGCCAAAATGGTTTGGTGTGGATGTATGATCAAGACTTGGATGAGGTTGAACTGGTTTCTCAGAACTTTACCTTCCCAGATGGCATTTTGGTTGAAACTAATGCGGCTGGGCAGGAGGAAAGCCTGCTGGTCGCGGAAACCGTCAAATTCCAGATACAGCGCATGTTTCTGATCGGTGATCGGGCCGGACAAAGCGAGTTGATCCAACAAGACCTGCCTGCCATGCCAGATGGATTAGACCGCGACGGGCAGGGGCGCATCTGGGTTGGCATGATCAAACAGCGATCAAATGCAGTGAACTGGATACACCAACATACGTGGATCAAGCATTTGCTATTGCGGTTACCGCATACATGGATGCCGGTATCGGCCGCCACTAGCTTTATGGGGTTTGACCAGAGCCTGCGCACGCCGCTGTTTTATTCAGAACACGACGGCAGCGTGTTGACCGAAATATCCGTGGTTATTCCAGGCAAGAATCATTTGTATCTGGCTACGGTCGGGCATGATAATCAGGGGTTATACCGGGTGCCCAACCCGGCTTTGCCAGATTGATCGGTGCCGGTTCCCAATAGCAAAATCAGGTCTTGATCTCGTAGCGGATATATCCGGTTTTGGTGGCCAGTTTGTCATAGAGCTTCTGGGCCGGCTGGTTTTCTTTGTCGGTGATCCAATATACTTGGTCTGCGCCTCGATTAACCGCCAATTCCTGAACGGCCAGTATCAAGGTCCGGCCCACACCTTTGCCCCTCGTTTGGGTTTTGGTGAATAAATCTTCCAGATAACAACGCCGAGCAATCGACCAAGTGACCGGATGAAAGATGTAATGCACAAACCCAACCAAGTCTTTGGTTTCATCATGTGCAACAAACCCGCCAATATGTGGGTTGTCATCAAGCAGGTTAGCCCACGTATGCGCCGTGGTTTCAGCCGATAGTTCGGCCTTGTAAAACTGCAAATAGCCCTGCCATAGTTCCAGCCACCCAGCGTAATCATCTTGGTGCAGGGGGCGAATTTGCATGTTACCCAGCGCCGCCCACTGTCAGGCCACCGATCTTCAAGGTGGGTTGACCCACGCCAACTGGCACGCCTTGACCCGCTTTGCCGCAAACGCCAACGCCGGGGTCCAGCGCTTGGTCATTGCCAATCATCGATATTTTGGTCAAAGCGGTTGGTCCATCACCGATCAGAGTTGCACCTTTGACTGGCGCGCCAACCTTGGCATTTTTGACCAGATAGGGCGCGGAGCATTGTCATACGAATTTGCCCGAAGTGAAGTCGAGTGGTCCGCCGGGCAAATGATCGGAGTTCTGAGCGGCTTTGAGGCTGGCTTGAGTTGCG
>JAJFFR010000172.1 GCA_021776555.1 Robiginitomaculum sp. | reverse complement strand
GGCGATTTATGATGCGCTGGTCCGGTTGGCACAGGACTTTTCCATGTCGCTGCCCCTATTGGATGGGCAAGGCAATTTCGGCTCGGTCGATGGCGATCGTGCAGCGGCCATGCGTTATACCGAAGTTCGTATGGATCGTTCAGCCGAAGCATTGCTGGCCGACATCGACAAAGACACCGTTGAGTTTCAAGACAATTATGATGGCGGCGAAAGCGAGCCAACCGTATTGCCGGCTCGCTATCCCAATATGCTGGTCAATGGGGCGGGCGGTATTGCGGTCGGCATGGCCACGAACATCCCACCGCACAATTTGGGCGAGGTTGTGGACGCGACTTTGGCATTGATGGACCGCCCTGATATTACCATGGACGAATTGCTTGAAATCGTACCGGGGCCGGATTTTCCAACCGGTGGTGAAATTATCGGGCGATTGGGTTCGCGATCCGGCTTGTCTGAGAGCAAAGGCTCGGTCGTGCTGCGTGCCAAATGTTCCATTGAGGAAATCCGCAAAGGGCGGACCGCCATTCTGGTTCATGAAATTCCCTATCAAGTTAATAAATCTGCCCTGATTGAGCGAATTGCCGAGCACGTGCGCGACAAGAAAATCGAAGGAATTTCCGATCTGCGTGACGAGTCCGACCGGACCGGCATGCGGATTGTGATCGAGATCAAGCGCGATGCCAATGCAGATGTGGTATTGAACCAGTTATACCGTTATTCGCAATTGCAAACCCGGTTTGGGGTCAACATGTTGGCGCTGGACCATGGCCGCCCGCGCCAGATGAATTTGCGCGAAATGCTGACCGCGTTTATTGATTTTCGGATTGAAGTCATTGCGCGGCGTTGCCGGTTTGAACTTGGAAAATCGCGCAATCGCGCCCACGTTTTGGTGGCGTTGGCGGTTGCCGTGGCCAATATCGACGAAGTTATTGCGCTTATTCGCAAGGCGCCGGATCCAGCTTCGGCCCGCGAAGCATTACGTTCTCGGTCATGGCCCGCCAAAGAAATGGGGCCATTGGTTGATTTGATCGCTGATCCCAGGTCGCGACTAGACGACAAGGGCGACATCCGGCTGACGATGGAGCAGGCCAAGGCCATTCTTGAGTTGCGCCTGCAACGCCTGACCGCATTGGGTGGCGACGAGATTGGCGAGGAAGCCAAGAAGATATCGGAAACCATTGCCGAATTATTGGATATTCTGCGTTCCAGAGAGCGGGTGATGGATATCATCCGTCAGGAACTGGGCGAATCTCGTGAACAATTTGCCGTGCCACGTCGCACCCAGATCATTGAGGGTGAGTTGGATGTGGACGATGAATCGCTCATTCCGCGCCAAGAAATGGTGGTGACGTTTACGGCCCAAGGCTATGCCAAACGCACACCGCTGGATATTTACCGCGAACAACGACGCGGTGGTACAGGCCGGGCGGGCATGACCACCAAGGACGAAGACGTGGTGACCAAGGTTTTTGTCGCTTCGACCCATTCGCCTATCCTGTGTTTTTCATCTGCGGGCATGGTGTATACCTTAAAAGTCTGGCGTTTACCGCAAGGTGATCCGCGCACCCGCGGCAAGGCGTTGGTCAATTTGCTGCCGCTGGATGCAGGCGAAACCATCACGTCGATTTTGGTCCTGCCTGAAGATCAGGATAGCTGGAAAGAGCTGGACGTGATGTTTGCCACCCGTTCCGGCGGCGTGCGACGCAATAAATTGTCTGATTTCGCCAATGTCATGCGAAATGGCAAAATCGCCATGAAGCCGGGCGAAGGCGACGGTATTCTGGCCGTAGAGCCATGCTCTGCCTCTGATGATGTCATGCTGACCACCAAACAGGGAAAGTGTATCCGCTTCCCGGTTGAAGCGGTACGGGTGTTTGTGGGCCGGACCTCAAGCGGTGTACGAGGTATTCGTCTTGCTGATGGCGATGAAGTGATTTCCATGGCGATCCTGCAGCATGTGGATGTGGAGCCAGCCGAGGCGCGGGCCTATTTGAAACATGCCAGCGCGGTACGCCGAGCAGCGGGTGATGGCGAGGAAGAAGCCAGTGCCGAGGCCAATACTGACGAAGGCGAAGATGCAGATTTGTCCATTGAGCGAATTACTGAGCTGGAAGCTGGTGAGCAATTTGTCTTCACCATGTCTGACAATGGATATGGCAAGCGTTCGTCTGCGTTTGAATACCGGGTTTCTGGGCGGGGCGGCAAGGGTTTGATCGCCCATGATTTGCGCTTAGCTAAGATGAAGGGCGCGCAATTGGCTGCATCCTTCCCGGTTGAAATGGAAGACGGCCTGATGCTGGTCACCGATGGCGGGCAATTGATCCGCGTGCCGGTGAACGGTATTCGTATTGCCGGGCGCGCCACGGCTGGCGTAACCATCATTCGATTGCGCGGCGATGAAAAAGTAGTGTCGGTACAACGGGTTGTAGATGCTGGTGATGACGAAGAAGAACCAACAGGTGCTCAAGACGAAAGCAAAACTGAGGATAGCCCTGAAACCCCAGAAAAACAGGCTTGATCATCAAGGTTGATTTTCTGGATTGGCTTGCATTGCCCCAAGGGGTATGTCTATTTGCTGCGATCAATTGGTAAGGTCATTTCACCATGCGTACAGGACTATTTCCCGGTACTTTTGATCCGGTTACCAACGGCCATGCTGATTTAATTGGTCGGGCAGTAAAGCTGGTGGACCGCCTCGTGATCGGGGTGGCGATCAATGCAGAGAAAAAGCCGTTGTTTTCACTTGAGGAACGAGTGGCAATGGTCAACGAAGAAGCTTCCAAATTCAGTGAGAATTGTGAGGTACTAGTCCGGCCCATGACTGGCCTATTGATGCATTTCGCTGAAGAAGTCGGAGCCACTGCAATTATTCGGGGCTTGCGGGCTGTATCAGATTTTGAATATGAATTTCAGATGGTTGGTATGAATCAACGGTTGAATTCTGATATTGAAACGATGTTTTTGATGGCCGACCCTTTGCACCAACCGATTGCATCGAGACTGGTCAAAGAAATTTGTAAACTGGGCGGGGACATCCGGCCATTTGTTTCACCTAAAGTCGCTGAATTATTAGAGAAAAAGTATAAAAACACATGAGAAAATTTCTGCCCTTATTGCCGCTTGTTGCTGTTTGCCTGTTTGCCTGTGGCGCGGCGGAGCAAGTTGATCCTGCCCAGAACGCTGAGACCGAGACCTCTGACGGGTTGGAAACAACTTCAGATGTATCTACTTCCCAAGCGACCGCCTCCAAAGGCAGCGCGTTTCAACCAGTGGGTGCGGTGGATATGTCCACGATGTCGACCCCGGAAGATGCGCCGGATGATTGGCGTGCTGTGCCTGCGGATCAACTGATCGTACTAAAAACGGCTCATGGCATTACGTTAATTGAGTTGGTCCCGCTGTTCGCCCCAGGGCATACGGCGCGGTTTGGGGAATTGGCGCAAAGTGATTATTTTGTCGGCCTGCCATTTCACCGGGTTCTTGACGGGTTCATGGCGCAAGCTGGTGATAACCAACTGGTAGGGCGTCCAGAACCAACTACGGAAAACCTGACGGCAGAGTTTCGGTTTCGCCGTCCGCCCAATTTGAAAATGATTGTAACTGGCGAACGTCGTTCAGCTGAAGCTGGGTTTATTGATGGATTTAGCGTCGCTTCGCAAAACCCGGCGCTGGCCATGATGACCGCAGATGGCAAGGTTGACGCTTGGTCACTACATTGCCCCGGTGCGGCGGCGGCGGCGCGGTTGGGCCATGACATCAACAGTGCCAATGCTCAGTTTTATATCACCATGGGATACCCGGAAAACTTAGACAAAGGCTATACAATTTGGGGTCGGGTTCGCGCTGGTATGTCGGCCATTTTCCGCATCAAGCGGGGCGAACCGGTTATTCCTCCAGATTTGATTGAGCAATTTGCTTTGGCTTCTAATTTAGACGAAGCAAGTGCCCCCACGGTTTGGGTAATGGACACCAATTCCCCGGCTTTTTCGGCCTATCTGGAAACCTTAAAAACTTCCAGTGGCGTATTGCCGGATGTATGTAAAATCGATGTGCCGGTATGGGTGCGTTGGCCGTAAACTTTTGAAAAAGGTAAAAAAATGAGCGACACTAGCGAACAAACTTTGACACTGGCCCTTTCTACCGGAGAGGTAAAAATCCGCTTACGGGCTGATTTGGCGCCCAAACATGTTGAACAAATCACGACTTTGGTCGGGCAGGGTTTTTATGATGGCTTGACCTTTCACCGGGTTATTGATGGGTTCATGGCGCAAGGAGGTTGCCCAAATGGCACCGGCATGGGCGGCGCCGATGACCATATCCCGGCTGAGTTTTCAGGCGAAAGCCACCAACGCGGTGTGTGCTCCATGGCGCGCTCGCAAGACCCTGATTCTGCCTCCAGCCAGTTTTTCATCTGTCTGGATGATGCCAGCTTTTTGGACCGCCAATACTCGGTCTGGGGCGAAGTTATTTCTGGAATGGACGCGGTTGATGCTCTGCCAAAAGGCGAGCCGCCAGCAAGTCCGGGATTGATCGAAAAAGCCAGCGTCAGCGGCTAACTCTTCCCGACTAGTTACAGGACCATTGCGCCATGCGTGTGGACGACTTTGACTTCCCCTTACCCGAAGCCAGCATCGCCCTGCGCCCGGCCGTGCCGCGTGATTCCGCCAAATTGTTGCAAATTGCGCCGAGCAGTGTGATCTCTGATCATATTGCTCGTGACTTGCCGGATTTGTTGCGAGCGGGTGATGTGCTTGTTCTAAATGATACTCGGGTTTTCCCGGCTCATTTGACCGGCCAGCGACCGGCCCGTGCCGTGGGTGGAGGTGGTCCGGCCAACATTTCAATCAATTTACATAAACAGGTGGATACCCGCACGTGGGCCGCCTTTGCCCGTCCGGCGCGGCGGGTTCGGGTCGGGGATGTTATCCATTTCGGTAAAATGATCGAGGCGCAGGTTTCGCAACGAGGTGAGGGCGGTGAGACCCAGTTGGTTTTCAATCTGGATGGCGCTGACTTATTGGCCGCATTTAGCCAAGTAGGTTCTATGCCGCTGCCACCATATATTAGCTCCAAACGCCAAGCCGATGCCCGTGATGAAGCCGATTACCAGACCATTTTTGCCAAGGATAGCGGTTCAGTTGCAGCGCCAACGGCTGGTCTACACTTCACCCCTGACCTGCTGTCTGCGCTTGGTCAAAAAGGCGTTCAGGTCTGTTATTTGACCCTGCATGTGGGGGCAGGAACGTTTTTACCGGTCAAAGCCACGGACACAAAAGACCATGTGATGCATGGTGAGTGGCGGGAAATCTCGCAGAAAACTGCCAAATTGATCAATCAGGCCAAAGCGGAAGGCCGCCGGGTCGTTGCTGTGGGCACTACGGCCATGCGTTCGCTGGAAAGCGCCGCTGTGGCACCGGGGCAAGTGGCGGCTTGTGCCGGGGAAACCGATATTTTCATTACGCCGGGTTATGAGTTCCAGGTTGTAGATGGGCTGTTGACCAATTTTCATTTGCCAAAATCAACCTTGTTCATGCTGGTCAGCGCCCTTTGCGGATTGCCGGAAATGCAAGCCGCTTATGCTCATGCCATTCGAAATGAATACCGGTTTTATTCCTATGGCGATGCGTGCTTGCTTTGGAACGCGCATTGACCAGTAGACGTGCGGCAAATGACCTTTTGCCAAGCCATTGCAAATGCGCCAGACTTGCCATGGTTCCTTTAATCTGCGGGAGACAGCGATGAACAGTTTTCAAACCATCAAGCTAAAATCAAGCCCCGGCGGCGTGACCAGTATTTTGATCAACCGACCGGAAAAACACAACGCCTTTACCGCGCAAGTGATTGATGAACTGGCCGACGCATTTGAGACGGTTCGCACGTCAAACTGTCGGATGTTGTTATTGCGCGGTGCAGGTAAGAGCTTTTCGGCCGGGGCTGATCTAAACTGGATGAAAGCGGCAGCGCATTATTCCAAATCTGAAAATCAAGCCGATGCTTTGAAACTAGCGCAAATGCTACACCGATTGGCCGATCTACCCATGATGACGGTGGCTTGCGTGCAAGGTGCGTGCATGGGCGGCGGTGCTGGGCTGGCGGCCGCTTGCGATGTGGTTGTCGCTCACAAGAGCGCGATGTTCCGATTTTCCGAGGTGCGACTTGGTTTGACCCCGGGCACTATTTCGCCCTTTGTTATTCGGGCTATCGGGCCGCGCTGGGCCAATGCGTTGTTTGTTTCGGGGGAAAGTTTCAACGCGGCTTATGCTGAAAAAATCGGGTTGATTCATTATCCGGTAGCCGATGAAACCGAAATGGAAGACATGATCGAACACTTGGGAAAATTGGCATTTCATACGGCGCCCGAGGCGGTAGCCAAAGCTAAGCAATTGGTACGCGAGGTTACCGGTCAACCAATAGATGACGAATTGATGCGCGTCACCGCCAAGCATATTGCCGAACGGCGCGCTTCAGATGAAGGCATTGAGGGGTTGAGCGCATTTTTAGAAAAACGAAAACCCAAGTGGGCAGAATGAGTGTGGCGTTGGATAATCCACTAAAACTGGCATGCGGCGCAATCTTAAAAAACCGGATTGCCAAGGCCGCTATGACCGAAGGATTAGCCGATACAGCCAATCGCGCCACACCTGAGTTAGCCAATTTGTACCGCCAATGGGGAAGTGGCGGTGCTGGCATGTTATTAACCGGCAATGTACAGATCGACGGACGATATCTGGAACGACCTGGCAATGTGGTCATTGAGGGCAAGCAAAGTACGGACCAATTACAGGGGCTTTGTACTTGGTCCAACGCTGCCAAAGAACACGGGGCGGCCATTTGGATGCAAATCAGCCATGCCGGGCGTCAAACTCCGGCTTCTGTCGCAACCGAACCCGTTGGTCCTTCAGCTATCGCATTGTCCATGCCGGGTGGATTATTCGGGAAGCCCAGAGCGTTAGAATCCGATGAAATTGAGGATATTATCAAGCGGTTTGCGCATACGGCAAAGATTGCCATGGATTGTGGCTTTGATGGTGTGCAAATTCATTCGGCTCATGGGTATTTACTATCCGAATTTTTGAACCCATTAGCCAATACTCGCCAAGATAAATGGGGCGGTTCGCTGCAAAATCGGGCGCGTTTATTGCGCCGCGTTATCGCGGCTGTGCGAAAAAAGGTCGGGGCTGGTTTTCCCATCGGGGTAAAGCTGAATTCTTCGGATTTCCAAAAAGGCGGGTTTACGTTTGATGAATGTACCAAAGTCGCCGGGTGGTTGCAGGATGATGGCGTAGACTTACTGGAAATTTCCGGTGGCAATTACGAGCAACCAGCCATGGTTGGCGTTGAAGGAACTGAACAGCCAACAGACCAAAGCAAGGCCGAGTCAACTATGGCTCGAGAAGCCTATTTTCTTGATTATGCCAAACAATTGTTGATGGCAAAAACACCGGCCTTGATGGTTACTGGAGGGTTTCGTTCACGTGCTGCCATGCAACAAGCATTGAACGAAGACGGCGTTTCGATGATTGGCGTGGCCCGCCCGTTATGCGTTGATCCGGCTGGCCCATCTAAGTTGATGGCTGGGGAAATTGAAACCTTGGATGATTGGGAAAACAGACTGCAGATTGGACCCGGGCTTTTGGGACGACTTTCGCGATTTTCATTGGTCCGAACGTTGAACGGATGGGGGGTGCAAGGTTGGTTCTGCCTACAGCTTTTCAGCTGGGCTAGAGCAAATCACGCGAACGCAAAACTAGGGGTGCTTCGGGCATTTTTACAATATCAACAGAATGAAACTCGCGCCGCCAAAGCCATGCAACAACACCGATTAAACCAACAAACTCCAGTATAAAGAGATCAGTTTTTCCTCAATGCTAGGCGCTCATAAATAACGGCTATTTTCGCATCTTTATATCCAAGGGCGACAATTGATTAAAATTGGTTTATAGTACCTCCATAACGGGAGGCGGCTCGAAACGAGTTGAGTGTAGTATGGGTTTATTCGGCCGGATCACTGGATCCAGTTTTGTTATTTTTGTTTCATTTGTTTTGGCGACAGCTTTGCTGGTGTTGATGGGGCTAAAAGCACCTGATCAGCTCAAGCAGGTGTTAGATATGGCCTCATGGGTTGAGGAGCAGATCACCCATATTGGTTTACCCAACGAGTACAATAATTGGATGCGTCTGTTTATTGATGACTCGCAACTGACCATGATTTTCTTTGTGGTCATCATACGCGGGTTACTAGCCATGATCGGTGCTGGGTTTAGCCGCATTTTCAATGGGCCAGATTACGACTGAGCCTCACCCCTTGGTGTTGTTCATAAGGTTCTGGCCTATGGGGCCTGACAATCTGCCGTTCAGTTCCTATGTACATAGGAACATGAATGGAAGGGCTGAGCTATGAGCAAACCAATTGAACTATATTATTTCCCAACCCCCAATGGTTGGAAGGTTTCAATCGCCTTGGAGGAGATGGGGCTGCCGTATAAAATGATCCCAGTGATGATTGGGGCCGGTGACCAGTTCAAGCCAGAATTCCTGAAATTCAGCCCGAATAATCGGATGCCTGCCATTATTGATCCGGATGGCCCGGATGGCAAACCCATTTCGGTATTTGAAAGTGGGGCCATCTTGCAATACCTAGCTCGAAAATCTGGAAAGTTTTATGGCCAAAACGAACGTCAACGGATTGCCGTTGATGAATGGCTCATGTGGCAGATGGGCGGTCTTGGCCCCATGGCCGGACAAGCTCACCATTTTCGCGGCTATACTGAAGATCAAATTCCATATGCGATCGAGCGTTACACCAATGAAGTGGCCCGGTTGTATGGGGTGATGAACAAACGTCTTGAGGGACGAGATTATCTGGCAGATGAGTATTCCATTGCAGATATGGCGTGTTGGGGCTGGATTTTCCCTCATGAACGCCAAGGCCAAGATTTGAACGATTTTCCCAACCTTAAAAAATGGTTCGAACGGTTAGGCGAGCGTGATGCCGTCAAAGCTGGTTTTGCCCTCGGATTGGAGTTACGCGGGGATTTAACCCAAAATACCGAAGCCTCCAAAGCTGCCAAGAAAGTGCTGTTTGGGCAAAAAGCACAAGAGTAATCTCTCTGGATTTTCACCTGCCATACCCCGGATTGAAACAATCGGGATGAAAAAGGTATTGGCTGTAAGGGCACTGAACTCCTTTTCCTCCCCTGCTTGCGGGGGAGGTGCCCCGAAGGGGTGGTGGGGGGATTTCCCCCTCCTTAGAAGTGAGTGAATCGTGCAATATGTAGGGTGCCCCTTCCGAGCGCATTCGCGCCCACCTCCCCCGCAAGCAGGGGAGGAAACCAAAGATTAACCGGACAACAGTGGGCTTGCGCCGGAGTCCAGTTGTACAAAACCACATTTCTGATTAACAAGAGAGTGGATTTTGGATTTGTTCCATTGCCTCCGAGTGCTGGTGAACGAGCACTAGCAGGATTGGAGAAATTGGGGGGGGATTTATGAGGGCTTACAAATTCTATTCGAAAAAATGGGGAATTGAGGCCCTTCAAAAAAAGAGATTGAAAATAACAACCTACGATGAATTGAACGATCCATTTGAATTTCTTGCAATCAAGTTGACTGATCCAGCAGTCCGAAAAGAGCAAAGAAAGATTGGGAGGGAGGTGATGTCAAACAAAGGAATAATTTGTTTTAGTCGTTCGTGGCGCAACCCTGTGCTTTGGTCGCATTATGCGGATAAACACGAAGGAATTTGTTTGGGTTTTGAAATTCCTGAGGATGATGTTTCTGCAGTTACGTACCAAGAAGGCTTGCTTCAGAAATCGAGTGGTCAAAGTGAAGAGGTTTTTTTACGAGACGAAAAGACGCAACGGAAATTGCTGACAACCAAATTCAAACACTGGGGATATGAAGATGAAATCCGAATGTTTCTGGGGTGGAACAAAAAGAATCTTTGTAATAAATTTCATTGTAATAAATTTCATTTTGAGGACTTCTCAGACAAGAAATTTTCTCTAAAAGAGATCATTCTGGGTCCTAAATGTAAGCTCAGCAAACAGGACGAAAGGGAGATTTTGCGCTGGAAAAAAATAATATCCGAGTAATTACGTCCAGATGTGCGTTTAAAACATTCGAAGTTGTCGAGCAACAGCAGAAAAATCTTCAGAAAATTTAGTATTTTGCGAAGCGAACAATTTGTATGCTCGTCTCGGTTCAATCCGGAAATTTCCAATCGCTGTAATGTTCGGCAATGCTGCGGAATAATTCCACGTTCTTGCTCAAATAATCGACGCCCGCCTCATCGACTTCGGTAAATTCGCGGTGGGCGGCGTTTTTGGCAATCACAATGCCTGCTTTTGGATTGATGTAAATGTACTGGCCGTACACGCCGACTGCGAAGAACTCGTCATCGGCCTGCGGTGGCATCCACCATTGATAGCCATAACCAAATGGGAAGCCGGTGACATCAGACGGTGCCGTATCAATGGTTGAAATCGCCACCCAGTCGGCCGGGATAATTTGTACATCGCCGCGCCGTCCGCCATTTCGCATTAGCTCACCGAACAGGGCGTAGTCCCGAGTGCGTAAGTTCAACCCGCCCAAAGCAAAGGCGTTGCCATCACTGTCGGTGGAGTAATAGCCATCATTGCCCGCGCCGATTTTGGACCACAAATTTTGCACGAAATAATCTTGCAGAGTTTGCCCGGTGGCAGCGCGCAGCACCATGGAAATGACATGGGTGTCCATTGATACATATTGGCGACCTGTTCCGGGTAGGCGGGCTTGTTCGGTGATCGAGGCTGAAAATTCGTCTAACGAGCCGCCCAAGGCCAACACGCGCCCCATTTTGTTGATATCCGAATTAAAATCCAGATAATCTTCATCGAACTCAACCCCGCTCGACATGTGCATCACATCGCGTAACGACACTTCATTATAGGCCGAGGCAGCCAGTGCAGGCACATATTTGGTCACTGGATCGTTAATGCTGGCAATATCGCCATTGGCCAAGGCCAAGCCGGTTAGGGCCGACACAAATGACTTGGACATCGACCACGAAATACGCAAATCATCCGGCCCGGTTCCTTTGAAATACGCTTCATGGACAAGGGTGCCGTCTTTAACAACAACCAAAGCTGTGGTTTGCAATTCTGCCAACATGGCAGTTACTTCTGTGGCTTTACCAGAGCTTTGATAGGTTTGGTTGATTGGAGAAAGTGCAACTGGCCATGAATGAACCTCGCCGCTTTGGGGCAGGGAATCAGATGGCAATATCTCATTCATGTGAGAGAAGTTGTAGATAATTTTATCTGCGGCAAACAGCGAGTTGACCAGCAATAAGCGCGAAATCCGGCCCCAATTCACCGCCAAAACAAGCGCCAGCAAAACTACCAAGCCCAGCGCACCCTTTGCCATCCAGCTCCAGTTCTTCATCTTGTTCCCCACATTTGCAAAATAACCTCATCAATCTGCGTTGGTTGTAACCCTGTCTACGAACCGACGCAATCAGAGTGGATTTGTCGGTGTTTTGCAGGAAATAACTCAAAAATTACCCTTTCCAACTGGTTAAATTGGGGTGTTTTGGTCTGAATTGGGGAGGTTTTTTGATCATTTCAAAAAAAGAATCAAAAAAATTAAACAGGAAAATCCACTGCCGCGTTGGGTAAACCAGCAAAAAGGTTACCAAGCGTATGAATGCGGGGTTGAGGTGAATCCTTATGACTCAACGGATTTTCTCGTGTCAATCCGAGAGGGGTTAAGGCAGGTAAAGAAAAGGTTTTTATGGCGCAGCAAAGGTAACCAAAAATATGATTCTGGTTATTAACCTAAGAGAAACCCCAATCCTGAAAAATCAGGGAGCAAAAGAATTTTGCATTTGGTGAAAAGCGCTTTTAATTGCTGCAGTAACAACAAAAAAATGCAGCGCGGCGCAAAAATGGGGAGAACGTTATGGCGTTCACAGACGTAGAAGTCGCAGAAGCGCATGCAGCCATTGAAGCTGGGCCTAGTGGCGAAGAATTAAACAAACTTGGATTGATCTACTCAACCGGCGAAGGCCCAACAATGGACTTTGTGGAAGCCCACAAATGGTTCAATCTGGCGGCATTTCGCGGTTGTGATGCGGCCAAAACCTACCGGGCAGAGCTGGCCGACGAAATGAGTTCGGATGACATTGCCGACGCACAACGTGCGGCACGGGAATGGCTACACGGCAACGCCTGAATTTTGGACTTGCAAAGTTTCGAACCTAGAATTGTTGACCAATATCATAGGTTAGGCCGAAGGTGATCGGCAGTGCATCACGGATGTATTGCTGCATAAACAGATTGATATTGCCAATCGTCGAGCGTGGTACATAGATCACATCGCCCCGTTGCAAGGGCATGGAATCGGCATGTGATTTACCGCGCAATACACTACGAACATCAATCACTTTCATCATTGGCGCGCCACTTGGGTGGCGACGAACCAGCACTACATGCTTGGTTTTGGATGTGTTGGTAAAGCCGCCAGCCATAAATACGGCTTCCAATACACCGATTTGTCCGGGCAATTCATAAATGCCGCCCTGACCAACTTCTCCACCAACGAAAATCCGCTGCGAGCCGTAGGTCAGTGGAGATAACTCCAGTTCGGGGTCAACCAATTGGCTGGACAGGGCCATCCGTAGTTTTTGTTCCAATTGTTCAATCGACAAATTGGCCGCCATGACCGGCTGGGCCAATGGCATGACCACACGGCCATCCGGGCCAACAATCAAAGTTTGGTTCAATTCCGGCGCTGAATAGACAAATACATTGAGCTGATCGCCCGGTAATAAACGGTAGATCGGATCCGAATCGATCCAGGTGCGAAACTGTTGCGATTGAAAGCTGTCACGGCGCAATTGTGGCTGTTGTGCGTTTTGGAACTGCCCAGATTTATTGGGAGCTGATGAATAATACTGTTTTTGCGAAAAGTTATTTGGTCTTTTGGGTGATTCTACTTGAGAGCCATAGCGTGCAGGGCCAGTTGGCTCAGGGCCAACGCAGCCAACCAGTAAGCTGGTCGCGCACAAGGCTAATATTGATGTAAAAAGCAAACGCAAAGCAAAAGACTCAAAATAATTGCAACTAATCGTGAAGGTTAACAAAATTGGTTAGGATTTGTTAAACAGAGGTTGCGAGAACAGGAGAAGAGTTATTTTAGTTAGGTGAAATTTTCCATGCAGAACGCTGGAACGACATCCTTTGCCGGTTCGATGCAAAACACAGGTGATGCCGCCAGAGGGTGGGACCGCGTGGCGTCGCTCTCGGTCTTTGATCTGATCGGACTACTTTGGCGGCAATTGCCGATCATGTTGATCGTGTTCATTGCTATATTCTCACTTGGCATATTTGGCGCCATGAGCCTGAAAAAAGAATATACCGCCCATGGACGTATTCTTGTGCAGTATGGCGAGGAATATATCTACAATCCGATCATTGGCACGGCTGGGCAGGGCACAGCGTATACAACGGATCAGATGATTCAGGCTGAAGTCGGGTTTTTCACCGCAGCAATCTTAAAAGAGCGCGTGTTGGAAAAACTGGGACTACGGCAGATATTCCCAAAATTAGCCATTGAATTTGGCAATCGAGCGTCCAGTCAGGCACAAGCAACCGGCAAGGCCGTCCGGGATATGAGTAAAAGCTTGGGGGCATATACCGCGCCAAATCAACCTCTGATTTCAGTGAGTTACAAAAATCCAGACCCGGAAGTATCGGCGATGGTCTTGAACGCAATCATTGATGAATACATGGTATATCGCCGGGAAATTTTGCTGGATTCCAGCACCGAACGATATGGCAATGAGCGCAAAACTACTGAGGTTAAATTGACTGAGGTCAATACTGAATTGGCTTTGTTCCTGAACACAAACAACATCGGGAATTTTGAAGCAGAGCGCGTGGCGGCCGGTGTCCGGTTCGCTGCATTAAACGATCAATTATTGGCGGCCAAAGCGCGTAGCCGGGAAATTGATGCCGGAATCCGGGCGCGTGAAGATCGGCTGGTTTTGATCCCCAAAGAAATTTTGCAATATACCGACGACAGCTCATCTGGTGAGTTGGCTGCCTTGCAAATCCAGCGTGAACAATTGCTGGCGCGTTACAAGCCCACATCAAAACCGGTGCAGGCGATTGATGCTAATATCAGTCGTTTGGAAAAATTTATTGCCGATGGAAAAAATAAAGATTTGGGCGTACGAAGAACCGGTGTGAATCTAGTACATCAAACCTTGCAATCCGAAAAACTATCTCTTGAGTCCGAAGCGCAATCCATAGCTGAACGGATTTCTGTCTTGGGTGCGCAAATTTCTCAAGTGCGAGCCAAGCAGTCCAAATTACAAAAATTATTCCCTCAATATCAACGCCTTGCGGGGAAAGTTGATGTTTTGCAGACGGCTGTACGGCAGTTTTCCACACGGGAGGAAGAGCTTAAGGCTCGACATAATCTGGCCGAAGAAGCCTCTAACAATATCCGGGTGATCGAACGCCCAGTAATTCCATTTGAGGGAAAATCCATGAAGAAAGCGGCTGCTGTTTTAGCCTTTTTGTTCGCTGGGTTTACCGCTCTAATGGTTGGGTTGGGCATCGTGTTTTCTAAAATTGCCAAAAGTGCTGCTTTGGCCAAACCGGTTCAGGGTGAAGCTAGGGTTAATGCATATTCGCCCGATAATCCAATGCATCCAGGTGGCGGTGCGCGGCGAACCGAAGCGCGGCCCACGGCGCAACCTTCTGCTGCACCAAGCATGGTTCCACAACACATGGCATCCGCAAATATGGCCAGTGTGGCATATGAAGCGTCGGTGGCACCCGTAGCGCCACAGCATGACCCACATGGCTATTACAGCTCACCTGATGCGGCGAATGGGCCGCAAACGATGGCTGTTCCACCGGTTCCACAACCCGTGCAACAACCACCCAATCCTTTTGTCCACGGTTT
>JAJFFR010000171.1 GCA_021776555.1 Robiginitomaculum sp. | reverse complement strand
GCCACCGCCGCGCCATCGGGTCTGTCCGTGCTCATCCGTGTGGCGTGCAATAGCAATGGCTAATGCGCTGGGTAATTGTTCGGATTGCTGAAAGTACGTTTCAGCTGTTTTGGCGAAACTGGATGGCTCCAGTGCAGCAATTCCCTGATAGCGATGCTCGGCCTTGCCCGGATCAATGGTCAGGGCGAATTGCCCCTTGCCCAATAGGTCGGCCAGATCAGGCTGTTTGTCCGTAGGAAGCTTGTCATCATCATAGCGAATATAGCCACGTACTCCGCCATCAGACGTATAGCCCGAAACCAAAAATGATACCGGACCATCCCCACTGGCTTGTACGATGACCCGTCCATCAAATTTCAAACTGGATCCGGCCAGTATAGAGGTAACCACCGCTTCGCCGAGCAATTGAGCCACAGGCGTCGGCAGGTCATGAGCTTGCAGAATATCATTCAGTACCGGGCCAAGCCGCACAATGCGCCCGCGAACCGGCTTGCCGTCGAGGTGAAACGGGATGATCAGATCATCTTTGGTAGGTTCAAATTCAGTCATTTTTGCCAAAACAGTATTTCAGAACGGCTTTTTGTACGTGTAGGCGGTTTTCAGCCTCGTCAAAAACCAAACTTTGTGGCCCGTCAATTACCGCAGCTTCCACTTCTTCGCCGCGATGGGCTGGCAAGCAGTGCAAAAATGTTGCGTTCGGTTTGGCGAGGGCCATCAAGGCACCATCAACCTGATATGGGGCGAGTGTTGCTAATCGCTCTGTTGCATCGGCATCGCCCATAGAGACGAACGTATCGGCCAAAATCACATCGGCTCCGGCGGCGGCTTCTCGCACATCTGTGCTGAGCGTGATATTGGCTCCGGCATTGATGGCGCATCCCACCTCGTTCTCATCTGGCGAATAGGCCGCCGGACAAGCCAAGCGCAAAGCAAACCCGAATTTTGGCGCGGCATGTAAGAAACTGTTGGCAACATTATTGCCATCGCCCACCCATGCCAATGTGAGTTTGGACAAATCGCCCTTATGTTCTTGCAAGGTCATCAGGTCGGCCAGAATTTGGCAGGGGTGCGAAGCATCGGTCAGCGCATTGATCACCGGAATATCGGCGTGCTCGGCCATTTCAATCAATGTGGAATGGTTGTTGGTCCGAAGCATGATTGCATCCACATAGCGCGACATGACTTGCGCCGTGTCGGCTACGCTCTCGCCGCGACCCAATTGCATGTCGGTGGCAGACAGCACCATGGAGCTTCCGCCCAATTGCCGAATGGCCATGTCAAAGCTGACTCGGGTCCGAGTCGAGCTTTTCTCAAAAATCATCGCCAGCATAATGCCGGGCAGGGCCGGGGAGGGATCCACTGCCCCCTTGGGCAACCCTGCCCGCGCCGCTTTCATGGCACGGGCATCATCCAAAATTTTAGATAAATCTGTGGTTGAACAATCAGAAATATCCAGGAAATGACGGGTCATTTCGAGGCAGTATCACGAGCTTTTTGCAAAGCTTTTCCCAGTTTTTGCAACGCTTCGCGGGCATGGTCCTCGGTGATGATCAAAGGAGGGGCCATCCGAATGACATTGTCACCGGCTGCACCGATCAACAGACCTTCATCGCGGGCCAGTCCAGCCACTTCTTTGGCGATTAGTTTCTCATGCAGTTTTAGCCCTACCAGCAAACCTTTGCCCCGGGTTTCAACTACCAGATCGGAGTACTCGTCGGCCAAGGCCGCCAATTGTTGTTTTAAGAAATTCCCAACTTTGACCACGTGATCCATCATGCCGGGCCTTTCCAATTCGTCCCACAAGGCGATCCCGACCGCCATGGCCAGCGGATTGCCGCCATAGGTCGAGCCGTGGGTGCCAACTACCATATGTTCGCCGACTTGCTGGGTCAGTAAAAACGCACCAAGTGGAAAGCCACCACCAACGCCTTTGGCCACAGCCATACCGTCAGGCTCAGCATTGCTCCATTGGTGGGCAAACAATTTGCCGGTGCGACCCGCCCCGCATTGCACTTCATCATACAAAAGAAGCGCGCCGGTCTCGTCGCATTTGGCGCGTAACAGCTGTAGGAATTCATCATCAGCAGCGCGAACGCCGCCTTCGCCCTGCACCGGTTCAATCAGAACGGCAGCGGTTTTGTCGCTTATTGCCTCAAGAAAGGCTTTCTCATCACCAAAAGGCAATTGCACAAATCCAGACATGGCGGGGCCAAAGCCCTTTAGATAAGCCGGATTGCCGCCTGCATTGATCGCGCCATAGGTCCGCCCATGAAACGCGCCAGCAAAGGTAAGAACTTCGATGCGTTCCGGTTGGTTGTTGTCCGCGTGGTATTTCCGGGCGGCTTTTAACAGACCTTCGACTGCTTCGGTGCCGGAATTGGTGAAAAACACCAGATCAGCAAAGGTGCTGTCGCAATACCTTCTAGCCAGTTGTTCGCGGGCCGGAACCTCAAACATATTGGAGAGGTGCCACAAATTATCTGCTTGGGATTTTAAGGCATCGACTAGAGCCGGGTGGCAATGACCCAACGAGTTAACCGCGATGCCAGCGATAAAGTCGAGCCAAGGTTTATCGTCTGCATCGTACAAATATACACCTTCGCCACGGGTAAAAACCAGATTGGGCGGTGCATAGGTTGGTACTAAATTGCTGGTCATTGGGATCTCCGGATCACAAGGGAATAAATAAAGAGAAAGGGGTCATGTTTTTAGCCGCCAGCCGGAACGCAAAATCAAATAGCAAGTGCTGGCTAAAATGATGTTGATTATGCACACAAAAAGTACGCCAGTGCCGACATTACCGTCACTAATGCCAGTAAATCCGTATCGAAAACCGTCAATCAGGTAGAAGAACGGGTTGATCATGCTTAAGGCTTGGAAACTGTCGGGCAGGACGGTGATTGAGTAAAACGTGCCGGACAACATGGTCAGCGGCAACAAGAAGAAGTTTTGAATGGCGGCCAGATGATCAAACCGGTTGCCGGTAATGCCGGCGATCAGACCGATCATTCCCATCATCAAAACGGCGTTTAGTCCAAACACAATTACTGCCCAAATGTGGGCCACATCAAATGGGACCATCAACATCATGGCTAACCCGGTGCCCGTGCCGACCATCAAGCCACGGGTGGCTGCGCCACCAATAAAGGCCAAGCACAACTCAAGCGCCGAAAGAGGCGGCATCAGAAAATCAACGGAGTTCCCTTGCACCTTTGAGATAATCAATGATGAGGCTGTATTGGCAAACGACTGGTTCAACATGCCCATCATCATCAATCCGGGGATTAAGAATTGGACATATTCTACGCCGTGAATGGCCGGTCTGGCATCACCAAAGGCGTACTTAAAGATCACCAGAAACATCAGAGATGAGATGACCGGGGCCAGCAAGGTTTGGAAGCCAACCTTGACAAAGCGCATGACCTCCTTGGTGAACAAGGTCCATAGACCCAGCCAGTTGATCATGCCGATATGGCGTACTTTGAAGTTATGCAGTTCCGAACTCATTAAAGTGTTTTAGTCGGTAAAAAAGCCGGTTACAATCCAGTTTCTGCTTGTGAAGAAAATCCCTTATTCGTTGCGTAAATCTGTGGATAGTTCGATCGCGCATCTTGTGTGTGCTGCGGATTGAGGTACTATACCTTGTGTTTATGAGGGGTTTTTGGTTCTGGACTAAGTTTGGGTCTGTGCAAAAACAAGTGGATATAGCGGCTAGAATACCTGGCCAAATTGAGGAAGTGCAAATGGCTTGGACTGACGATCGGGTTGAAACTCTAAAAAAACTCTGGACCGAAGGCTTAAGCGCCAGCCAGATTGCCCGGGAAATGGGTGGGGTAACCCGCAACGCAGTAATCGGCAAAGTGCATCGCTTGGGCTTATCTGGTCGGGCTACGCCCTCGCGGCCGCCACGGCCAAGACCTCGTCCGCGTGCCAAAGCCAAAGTGGTTCGCACTGGCGCAACTACGCCGAGTTTGAAAACGCCAACTTCCGCACCTGTGGTTCGCCGCGAAGAGCCACCCGTGGTGCCGATTGAGCCGAAAAAACTACCCAGTGGTGAGTTTGCCACGGTGTTGACCCTGACCAATCAATTATGCAAATGGCCCATTGGCGATCCAGCCAAACCCGGATTTAAGTTCTGTGGGCGCGGTTCAACCGAAAGCTCGCCTTATTGTACAGACCACGCCGCGCAAGCCTACCAACCACAATCGCGTCGTCGTCGGCGGCCTGTGGTACAGACCTCCAATGTGTTAGATGCCTTGGCCTCGTCCCGGCGTAAGTTCGTCTAGATACCAGAACTTTACTTTCAAATGAAAAATGACCGCTGGCGATAGGCTGGCGGTCTTTTTTATGGTGCTTGGGTTTTGGGTTGGACTTGCAAGGTGCTGATCGCTTTGGCAGGGTGGTCAAACAATTATTTCATCAGGTGAAACATGAACCATCCGAAACCCAATACAGACCGTTCTTCGCAACTATCACGCCGCTTTATGTTACGTGGAGTGGCCGGGCTGGGTATAGCTGGTTTAACCACAGGCACATCCGTTCAGGCCGCACAAGACGGGATGGGGCTGGTTAATAAAAACGCACAGGATGAGGCATTTTGGCGAAATGTAGCGGCTGATTTTGATGTGGCGCCAGACGTTACTAATCTCGAAAACGGGTATTGGGGGATTATGTCTCGCCCGGTGTTGGAGAATTATATTGCCAATACCCGCAAGGTGAATCGCGAAAACTCGCACTATGCCCGGCGCGGCTATAAGGCAGACCACAAGGAAGTGCGGAGCCAAGTCGCCCAGATTCTCGGCGCCAAACCGGACGAAATCGTTGTTACACGCGGGGCGACCGAAGCTTTGCAGGGCTTGATTGGCGGATATAATAAATTGCTGCCCGGACAGGCCGTGATGTATGCGGATTTGGATTATTATTCCATGAAAACCGCGATGGATCGGCTGGCAGTGGATCGGGCTTGTGATGTGGTGCGGCTATCCATACCGGAACCCACAGATTACCAAAGCTTGCTGGATTTTTATCAAAATGCATTGGATGCCAATCCCAAGGTCAAACTGTTATTGCTGACCCAAATTGGTCACCGCACGGGGCTGCAAATCCCGGTGAAGGAAGTTACCCAAATGGCCCGTAAAGCCGGGGTGGATGTCATCGTTGATGCGGCCCACTCTGTTGGGCAGATGGATATCGATATTGAAGATATCGGCGCTGATTTTATCGGCTTTAACCTGCACAAGTGGATTGGCGCTCCGATCGGGGTTGGCGTGATGTATATTCGTGAGGATCGCTTGGAAGATATCCGGCCTAATCTGTCTTCAGAAGGGGATGAGTTGCTCCACACCGAAGGCCGTATTCATACGGGCACTGTTAATTTTGCAGCGATGATGAGCATCCCGGCAGCTTTGGCCTATCGTCGGCAAGTTGGTGCAGGGCGGATCGAGGCCCGGTTGCGCTATTTGCGTCAGATATGGGTTGATGAGGTGAGTGATCTGGATGCGGTGCAGGTGCTGACACCACCTGATGACCGATTGCATGCCGGGATCACCTCGTTTCGGTTGGGCGGCAAAACCAGCGCCAAGGACAACAAAGCGATTGCTGAGCAATTACTGCAGGAACACGGTATTTTCACGGTGTATCGTGGCGGCGTGGCGCAAGGGGATTGTGTGCGCGTGACGCCAGCCATCTACAACAATGCAGATCAGGTACATCAATTGGCTGTTGCTTTGCGGAAAATGGCAAAACATCTATGACAGCGCATACGCGCTGGTGCATTCGCCGTGCTTTGATCACCATGGCCATTGTCGGGCCGTTGTTGACCTTGATCAACCAATGGGAAGGCTTGGCCCAGTTTGATTTGAACTGGTGGAAAGTGGCCCTGACCTTCATCGTACCGTTTGTCGTCTCGCTTAGCAGTTCGCTACCGGGTGGCGGTAAGAAATAACTGCTAAAGTAGATCGCGTTTAATGACATCACCCTCGCCTGTCATTGCCCGGCTTGTCCGGGCAATCCAGCAGGCTGATCCTCGTGAAATACAATGATAATGGCAACATTACCTAGATCACACGGACAAGCCGTGTGATGACAATAGAGACTGGTATTCGCGAATACGCTCTAGCCTCATTTTACGGCGTCACAATAGCAAAAAATGGATCGGGTTGATCGTGAGCTTTTAAGTATTTGATCAGGGTCAATGGATTGCCATCTACCTTGATCCGCCCTGTAGCCAATAATCTACCAAAACCCGTGGTGCCTAGCGAAATCGCGTTCAAATCGGCACGGTTCATGTGAACATCCAAGGTTGGATTTTCTGCCAACTCAGCTCGAATGCTGGTCACACCATTTTGTACGTGAACCCACACTGTCTCGTTAGTATCGGTCATGGTGAAGTTGATATCTACGCTCAGGTCACCAGCTTTTTGCGGATTAAGTCTTGTGGCCAAAGCCTCAAACCAAGTTTGTAAGGGGATGGCTTCGACTATGTCTGCACTGCTCGTTTGCGGGCCGGTGTTCTGAATGCCGTCACGCAGTTCCAACGCTCCGGTCAGGTAGATATTGCGCCACGGTGCGCTTTCCGCCTGAAAGCCCATTTGTTCATAAGCAGCCGCTAGCCAGTTCTTGGCCGCTTGATTTTTGGGTTCCGCAAAGACCAGATGATTGAGCAGGCTGGCCGCCCAGCGGTACTCGCCGCGTTCAAAAGCCGCTTGCCCGGCGGTTAGCAATTTGTCAGCGCCACCGGCCAGTTCAACCATACGCACCGCTTCTTGTTCGGGTGGTAAGGTATTGAGATGGGCCGGGTTGCCATCAAAATAACCAAAATAGCGCTGATAGGTCGCTTTGGAATTATGGTTCAAAGTTCCATAATAACCGCGTACCGCAAAGTCTTCGCTTTGGAATGCAGGTTCCTCAATCAAATTACCAATTTCGTGAATGGTGGCACCATTATTGGCCAGCCGTAGGGTCTGATCATGGATATAGCGGTAGATATCTCGTTGATTGGCTAGCCACTCGTTAATTTCGGAATTTCCCCAGGTCGGCCAGTTGTGGGATGCAGCGCCAAATTCAGCTTGTTGTCCCCATTTTTGAATCATCAGGTCGAGGTATTTACTCCATGCTAAGGCATCGCGAACTTTGGCCCCGCGCAAGGTTAAAACATTGTGCAGGGAAGACAGCGCAATTTCCGAGGTGAACAGGGTTTTGTACGATGGAAGGTAAAACACAAACTCCGAAGGCGCTTCAGCCCCAGGTGTGTTCAGAAACTCAAAAGTGATACCATCAATTTGTAAGGTTTCCTCGTGACCGATAATTACCTTAGTCGGAGCAACAAACCCAATTTGGCCTCTGCTCAAGGTTTTGCCAATGCCGCTATCAATCATCTGGGCCGGTCCGGCTGGCAGGATTGCCCCAAACATATAGGCAGCGCGCCGGGCCATAGCCGGGCCAGCCAATACATTCTCGGATATGGCTTCTTCGGCAAAACCTTTGGGCGCAATGATTGGAATGGAACCGGTTTCAATCTGTTGTTCGGACAACACACCGCGAACGCCACCAAAATGATCGGCATGGGAGTGCGTGTAAATCACCGCTGAAACAGCGCGCTTACCCAAATGCTGGCGGGCCAGACCCAAGGCTGCGGAGGAAGTTTCAGCAGTAAGTAATGGGTCAATGACAATCCACCCAGTTTTGCCCTCAATCAGGGTCATGGTGGCTAGATCATACCCACGTAGTTGGTAAACGCCTTGGGTGACTTCAAACAGGCCATGGACCGCATTTCGCCGCGCTTGCTGCCAAAGAGATGGATTTGCGGTGGCCGGAATGGGTTCCTCTAAAAAAGAGAATTGGTCATTGCTCCAAACAATTTCACCGGCGACATTATAGATGATTCCACCCGGGATTTGGGCCAACAGGCCGCGTTTGGCCCGTTCCAAGTCATCCTCATTGCCCAGATTTAGGCGGGTGGCCAATGCGGTATTTATGTCTTGGGTAAAAGAAGTGGCTTGTCCGACGGGGGGTAGGACGTGGGTGGTGCTCGAGGATTTTTCGGTCAAATTCGTTGTGGGGGTTGCCGGGTTGCAGGCGCCGACCAATCCAAGTCCACAAATTAAAGCCCAGACCAATTTTTGCATGTTTGTCCCCAATTTCCCATGTTTCATGGCTATCGTAGAACAGCTTGCTGACGACATCCAAATTTTTTTATTGTTTCTTGCATCCATATTCACCAGCCCACGCATCATGAAGTTTGAAGTCACCCGCCTCGTGGTGATTGGGCGAATAGGTTTTTTTACATCATGACAATCAAGCAATATTTGTTGAAAAACGATAAAAGTTGATTGACTTTCGCGATGGATCACTTACCGTCTGCCAAATAAAGAAAACAAAAACGGGCTGTTTAATGCGTCGATCGATGATAATTTTGGCTTCGGCCACCTTTCTAAGTTCTTGTGCTTCCTTTGGCGAATTGTCAGATGGTGCCGGCTTTGATGCCAACCCTGTTTCCGATGTGGCGCAATTGGCACCGCAACAATGGAAATCGGAATTGGAAACAACCGGGCTGGTTCGTGCCCAACCTTGGGTTTCCAGTTTTGGTGATATCCAGATTGAGCAATTGGTTGCTGAGGCTTTGGCCCATAACCGCAATTTGGCTGTTGGCGTAGCTCGAATTGAGCAAGCTATGGCCTTGGCCAAAGCGGGTAATGCAGCGCGTCTGCCTTCGGTAACATTAAACGCCGGTGGCACCGGAGATTTTCTTCCCAACGTGGCAGATACTGACACCTATGGCGGCAGTGTCTCGGCCAGTTGGGAATTGGATGTTTGGGGTAAGGTGCGGGATCGGGCCAAGGCCGGGTATCTTGATGCAGATGCGGCGCAAGCAGATTTTGAAGCATTGCAATTGTCCGTCACCGGGCAGACCGTATCCGCTTGGATCGATTTATATGCAGCCAGCCAGCAAGAAGCTTTGGCAGCCGATGATGTACAAACCCGGGACCGTTCTTTGGGAATTGTGCAGCGCAGATATAAGCGCGGCCTATCCAGTTCGCTAGACATTCGTTTGGCTCGTTCGGCTTTGGCCGGTAGTGAAGCCACTCGCGCGTTTCAGAAGCAACAACATGCCAACGCCGCTCGGCGGTTGGAAATTTTGCTGGGACGATATCCCGGTAACGAAATCAAGGCAGTCGCAGCTCTTCCGGTTTTACCCCAACTGGATGCCTTGGGGACACCGGTCGACCTGCTAACAAGGCGACCGGATGTGCGGGCTGCGGAACAACGATTGAGCGCTGCTGGTTTGCGTGTTTCCGAAGCGCGAAAGGCGTTACTCCCAACCTTATCGCTTACCGGATCGGCTTCGACTGGTGGTGGCTCAATCGGCGATATTTTTGATTTTGACCGCGCTGTCGGCCAATTGATCGGTTCCTTGAGCCAACCCTTATTTCGTGGCGGCGCCATTAAGGCAGACATAGCGCGAAACGAAGCGCGTTTGCGCGAACAGCTGGAATCTTACGCCCAGACAGTTCTAACCGCGTGGCGCGAGGCAGAAGACGCACTATCTGGCGAGATTTATTTGGCCGACCGCGAGGCGGCTTTGCAGGTATCGTCCGTTGAAGCCAACGAAGCCCAAAGGTTGGCCGAGCGCGAATATGTGCGCGGTGTCGGCACGATCTTTGAACTTCTGGATGCCCAGCGTCGCCGCATTTCGGCCGAAGGGCAGTTGATCACAGCGACCAGCGCCCGGGCCAACAACCGCGTCAGCCTGTTTTTGGCATTGGGCGGTGATTTGAAACAACAAGCGGTACAAACCGCAAAACTTAACGATGAGGATTCGACATCATGAGTACGCAAAACCAGTATTCGAGCGCTGACCCAGCTACCAAATCGCATCGCAAAAAGCGGACGATTGGCCGGGTTATATTCTTTTTCATGCCGGTGATCATTCTTCTTGCTGGTGTTGGTGGCTTTGTGGCTCTGGGGTTAAAATCTCCCAAAGCTGAAAAGGAAGACAATGAGATTAAAGCTGTGCCGGTTTTGGTTACCTCTCCATCATCGGAGCAGGTCAATTTGCGGGTTCTGACCCAAGGCGAAGTTAAGGCGAGAACAGAAATTGACGTGGTGCCGCAAGTTGGCGGTAAAATCGAATACATCTCCAGAAGCTTCCTCGAAGGCGGCATTTTCAAAAAAGGTGAAGTGTTGATTCGGATCGAATCGGCTGACTATGATCTGCGGGTGGTGCAGGCTGAAGCCACAGTTGCACAAGCCCAGCAAGGGTTGTTGCGCGAAGAGGCCGAGGCCCAAATCGCAGCGCGTGACTGGGAAGAGCTAGGCGAAGGCAAAGCATCTGCGCTTACTTTACGTGTGCCACAACTGGCCCAAGCCAAAGCCAGCCTCGCTGCCGCCAATGCTTCATTGGCCGATGCCAAACTACAATTAGGCCGTACCTATATTCGCGCGCCATTTGCCGGCCGGGTCCGTACCAAGGGGGCCGATGTCGGCCAATACGTAACGCCAGGTGCTCGGTTGGGACGCATTTTCTCCACTGACGTGGTCGATGTGCGTCTGCCTTTGACGGATGCGGAATTAGCCAAACTTGATCTGCCTTTGGCTTTTGTTGAAGATAAAAATAATCCGGGACCACAGGTGAAGCTGTCCGCAGTTGTCGCTGGAAAACCTCGGGTTTGGGACGGGCGAATTACTCGAACAGACAGTGCGATAGATGCCACGACCCGTGTGTTGTTTGCCTTTGTCGAAGTGAAAGAGCCATACGGAAAAGGTTCTGACGATGGCATGCCTTTGGTGGTTGGGTTGTTTGTGCAGGCTGATGTTCAGGGGCGCTCTTTGCCTAACGCGCTGGTCATCCCGCGCCAAGCCTTGCGTGGTAACGACAAGGTATATCTGGCAGATGACGAGTCTTTGCACATTGCAACGGTGCAGATTGCCTCATCAGATCGGCAAAATGCGATTGTAACCAGTGGACTGTCGGTAGACGACAAAATCATTACGTCTCCGGTGCGCGGTGCGACCGAAGGTATGAAAATTGAAACCGTTTCGCGATCGGCTGCTGCTGATCCGCAAAGCACAGGAGAGTAATCGATGAATGGTATTGTAGCTTGGTGGGCCCAAAACAAAGTCGCAGCCAATCTGTTAATGATTGCACTGCTGATGGCGGGAACAATTTCGTTCTTTCGGATTGACCGGGAGGTCAGTCCTTACGTTGAGTTTCCCGGTGCCCAAGTTTCCGTGGTTTGGCTTGGTGCCGGACCTCAGGATATTGAGGAGCAAATCACGGTCCGATTGGAAGAAGCCATTGGTCGGGTGGAGGGTGTAGATAAACTATGGTCCATGTCGCGCGAAAACGTGGGTACTATTTGGGTGATTGGCGAGCAAACATTAGATAAAGATGCGTTTTTGGCTGAGGTCAAACGTGAAGTGGATGCCATTCCAACCTTCCCAGCCGCAGCAGAAGAAGTGCAAATCAGTCCGTTTGCCAATGACCAAGAAGTCATGCGGATTGCCATTTCGGGCGATGTCGATGAGCGCGTGTTAAAGCGGCACGCTGAAAAAATGCGTCGGGAATTGGCGCTGTTGGGCCATGTCCCCTCTGTGCGTTTGTTCGGGGTTCGCAATGAAGAGGTGTCAATCGAAGTTTCCGAAGACTCTTTGCGGCAATATGGTTTGACCTTCTCAGATGTAGCCACGGCCATTCGAGGCACGTCGGTCAATTTATCGTCCGGCAATGTGCGAACTGCCGTAGGTGATATGCAATTACGCACCCGGCAATTGGCCGATAGCCAAGCCGAGTTTGAAGAAATCATTGTGCGGCAAACGCCTGGCGGCGCGACCATTCGCGTCGGTGATGTCGCTACGGTTATTGACGGATTTACCAATGTAAATCTGCTGGCCACTATGAATGGTGAACGCACGATTTTGCTCAACATTATTTCGGGACCGAATATGGACGTGGTTGCCATGTCCAAAGAGGTCAAGGAATACATGGAAAAAGCCGAGAAGGAATTGCCACCAAATGTCAGCATGACCTTGTGGGAAGACACTTCAGAAGTTTTTTCTGACCGGATCAACACGATTTTGAGCAACTTTTTCACCGGATTATTGTTGGTGATTGCAACGTTGTTCCTGTTCTTACGCCCGGCCATCGCACTTTGGGTGGCCATCGGGATTGCGACAGCGTTTGCGGGTGGCTTGGCTTTTTTGCCAATCAACGGCGTTTCGTTCTCGATGATTTCCACGTTTGCCTTTTTGCTGGTGATTGGGGTGATCGTTGACGATGCGATCATTGTCGGCGAGGCCATCCACCGGGAAAATGAACATGATCGATTTGGCCCGAAAGCGGCCATTGGCGGCACCAAAATGGTGATCAAACCGGTGATCTTTGCGGTGCTGACTACGATGATTTTCTTTGCGCCTTGGATGTTTTTGTCTGGGGCAACCCGAGAATTTACCCGGGCGATTTCGCTCGTGGTGATATTGTCGCTGGCCTTTTCATTGGTTGAATCACTTCTGATCCTGCCGGCTCACTTGGCTCATTTGAAGCCAATGAAAACGGATAGCAAGCTGGCTAAATTCCAGGAAAATCTGGCGGGTAGCATCGTGCGTTTTGCGCATACGGTCTACCGACCCTTTATGGCTTGGACGGTGCAGCATCGTTATATCACAGCGGCGACATTTCTGACCATGGGTATTTTGTCTGTGGGGTTGATGGCGCAAGGCATTGTTCGCTTTACCTTCATGCCTGAAACAGAAAGCGACCAGATATCAATCACGGTTGAATTGCCAGAAGGCACGCCCTATTCACGCTCATTAGAAGTGTTGGCTCAAATTCAAGCGGCAGAAAAAGTACTGGAGGCCGAAGTAAATTCGACCCAAGGCAAATTGATTGAAAACTGGTACACCCGATCGCGAGAAAACAATATTCTGGCTCTGGTGAAACTAGTGGGCGCTGAGGAACGTTCCATG
>JAJFFR010000018.1 GCA_021776555.1 Robiginitomaculum sp. | reverse complement strand
ACAACGCCGCGAGAGTCCCGGCCGCAATTTGCCAACCGTTGAATCCCCATGATTGAAAGCCGAGGACGATCGCGACGGGCGGCGCGCCTATGCCGAGTAGGTGGTAGACGAATTGCTCGAGGATTTGCTCCCCGGGCGATTCGCGCCACCGTTCAGCGAGACTCCGCGCCACGGCGGGCGGCCTCCGTCTCTTCGGGCCAGAGATACCCGATCATCCGGCCAACCCAAGCGACCGCCGGTCGCATCGGCGCAATCTCTCCCGCGTCGATCATCGGTTGACGCCTTTCGACGTCCTCCGAAATGATTCGGGCGTAGTCTGCGATCTCGGCCTCGCTTGGGCGCGGCGCATGAGATCGGCACTCGCAGGGGCTATCGGTCGCGCAGGCGGCCGAGAGCGTCAAGCTGAGTGCGACCATCAATAGGAGAACCCGCGAGGGCTTCCGCTTGTTCGTGTGCATCATCTTCGGACCTCTTCGAGAACGCGAGTTCCGCGTCCTTCGCGCCGTGCTTCTTAATTTGTCGCCACGCGGCGACGATCACGCCGACAACGACGAGAACTCCGCCTCCGGCGAGAATCGCCTCGCCGATCGAGATCGACGTCATTCGTCGCCGAGCGATCGAGTCGAGTCGAAGACCTGCGAGACGTCGAACACGCGGGCGAGCCGCACGTACCACGGATTCGCGGGATTCGTCTGCGTCCACCGGGCGACCATCGTTCCGAGAAACGCAATCACGCCGACAACGGCTGTTGCGATTCCGCTGACTTGATCGCTGTCCTGCGCGAACGCCGGCGAGGCGACGAGAACAAACAAAGCCAAGAGCGCCATGCGCTTGACCCATCGAGTACGTTTGAACTTCACTGTGAAACCCTCCAATAGCGCCCCACCCTCTCGCGGCCTCCGCGATCGAGCAAAACGTCGAGAACTACTTTTCGAGAAAGACGCGCGCAGCCTTCCGGCCGTCATGCTCGCCGTGTCCGTGGTCGAGGTGACGAGGATCCGGAGGTCCGACGATGTCGTATTCGTTGCCGACTCGAGCGCGAACTCGCTCGACCCACGACTTCAAGATCGCGATCGCCATGTCTCGCGAACTCGCAACGATCGCGCCGAGTTCGCCGGTAAGACGGTCCGGCTTGATCCCCGACCGCCAGTCAATTGCGAACCCCGCGTGATGCCAGGTGAAGGACTCTCCCGGCTTTGGCGTGCGGTGCGTAGACGTTATGACGACAACCGCGCCGACCGTCGGCGGGGCTTCGAGTGCGATCGCGCGAAGGAGCGGCAGACACCGATCGAGGACTTCCCACGGAACCGAATGAGCGAAGACGAGGCGCGCGCCGGCGGTTTCGATCGGGATTCGAGGGTCCTTCATTGCTGCCCAAACCCGATGAAATGCCGGATTCCCTCGAGTATGACCGCGACACTGATTCCGGACCCGGCGCCGACAGTCATTCCTGCGCGACGATCTGCTTCTCTGGAATTCTCGAGGCTCTCAATATCGGTATCGTGCGTCGTGAGTCGCTGCGTCGACTCGCCCATTTCGCGGGCAAGATTGAGAAAGCCCGCGTTCGTCACCTCGGCGAGATCCCGAATCGCGGTCGACGTCTCTTCGTGCGTCCTCCGCCATTCTGCGGCGCGCTCGTCGTCCGATTTGAGCTTCGCAGAGAGCGTCGCCTCGAGGCGAGCAATCGAAACGGCCGGATCTTCGCTCAATTTCGATCCCTCGGAACTTTCTACGTCGGGCACTATTGGCACATCGCCAGGAAGACGTTTGCGTTCGGCACCGTGTAGGACGTGCAGTCTCGAATCACTCCGCCCGCTCCGATGTCCCAAACTTGCTCGCAGCTCATCCCAACACCCGGGCCGGCGCCATCGCCCGGGCCCGCGTACTCGCAAACCTCGTCTCCTGTATCCCAAACCGCAGCCCCCGAAGCATCGGATACGGCCCAGAGGGTCGGGCCGTGCGTCGGCGAGTTCGAGCCCATGACATACGGAGCGCCCTCGCTTTGGGTCGGTCTCCCGTAGTCGGTGCCTCCGTTGTCGTCGATATGCATCCGTTCGACGTCGAAGAGCTCATCCCAGACGATGTGTACGTAGCGGTCGGTCCCGTCAGCCTCTCTATAGCCACTAGCGGAGCCCGTTATTAGGCGGTTGTCGCCAGTAGATCCGCCATAGACCGTGTGTGCGGTGTCGTGTCCGCCGTTCCTGAAATAGAGCGCGGAGAGGTTGACTCCGGTTCCGTTGTCAAGGCGAACTTGTCCCGTTTTGATTTGCACGCCGAGGCCGATGCTCGCGCTTTCCGGAGTGCTGGCGCTCGAGCAGTTGATGCACGTTCGGTTTCGACCCGTAGAGAGTTCGTTGTCCATTCGAATATTCGGCGGAGAGGTCGGCGTTAGGCCATCGGACATATTCCACGAGGCGGAGCGCTGTTCTGTCGCTGTCTGCCAGACCGAAATAAACTGGCGAGTCTTGTCGGCAACGCCGGTATAGGTCGGGGTCACGCTCACCGTCGCGCAGTTGCCCAACGTGTCGCATACGGTTCCGCCCGCCGCGGTCGCGCCGTAATTGTGCTGCCACTTCACAGTCCCGGCCGAGTAGGAAATAACGCGACCGGTGCCCGGCCCCCCCGTTCCAGTGAAAATCAGATAGTCATTCTCGACCGGATTGAACCCCGGATCAATTCCAGTCAGGAGGACTTGGTTATTCGGCGGACGCATGTCCATGTTGTGCTCGATCCACGTCATCGCAGAAGCGAGCACCCGGTAGCTTAGCTCCCAACAATTGTCGAAAGCGGGCTCGTATTGGTTGATCGTCGGGCCGCCGCATCCCTCCTGGTTGTAGTAGATACCGATGTGGTTGTTCGCCTCGTTGACCGAGTCTCCCGCGCCGGGATACGATTCCGAATTCCATGTGTCTTGATCGCCGAAGATCATCCCGAATCCGAACTTAGAATCGACGGGATCCGTGAAGAGCGCAGTCAACGGACTAAAAAACTCGCTGCTAGTCGTGTTGGGGACTGTCTGCGTAACGGTGAACTCGCCACCTCCTGAAGCGAATAGTTCGTCGAGGGCCGCTTGCACGTCGGCAGCCGACGAACCGCTCGCCGTCGCATCAAACGAAACCCGCTGCGCGGCTAGAACCGATTCGACCGCCGCGGGCGGAGCCGTCGCAGGTAATCTCTGAACAATCTCCCAGCGCGCATCGACACCGTCATAGGCAACTAGATCCCGATTCGCACCGCCGCCGGCCGCAGGGTCGCCGACCGCGGTCGTTCCGCTTCCGTCCGTGATAAACGAGAGATCGCCGCTCGACGGAGATCCCGGCAACCCGGCAAAGGTCGACGTCGGGATCGACTGAGCGAACGACGAGCTCGCGCAGAAGAGCACCAAGAGAACGGCGAGCGTCGCGACGATTCTTCGAAACATCACAGGGGACCCCTTTTTCATTTGAATCAGGCCGCGAATCCGACGACGAGAAAGCGGAGCGTCGTTCCCGACCAATTCGAAATCGCAACGTCGAATTGCGTCGTCGTGTGATTGTTGACGCGGATATTTGATTGCAGAGCGTCGACGCCGACGACGACCGCGAAATAGTTCGCGTCGAGCATCGTCGTCGGGAGCGTAATAGTCGGGGTGTCGGACGATCCGACGTCGACGAACTCGCCCCATTGAACGCAAAATTTCCCGGCGCCCGCGACAGTCGGGAATTTGATCCACTCCCCCTCCGTCTCTGATCCGAGGGCGAAAGTGTCGAGGAGACGTAGCGGAGTCAAAGCCCGAGTATTCAACGCGAGCGCGAGGGCTTCGGCGGCTGTCGCAATCTCAACATGCGCGGCGACCGATTCCGACGCCGGGAGCGCGTTGTGCGTCGCGATCAAACCGCCGGCGACGGCATCCGAAAGGATGTTAATGGCGTCCGTTAGTTGCGTCGCGTCGCCCTTCGACAGAGCGATCCCAGCAGCGAGAATCGGGTGGACGAGCGCCT
>JAJFFR010000170.1 GCA_021776555.1 Robiginitomaculum sp. | reverse complement strand
ACTGTTTCTGCACAGATGATTTCGTATGTTGGCGAATTGGCCGATTTGGCTAGGACACAAACCTTGTCTCGATATCGCCAACCGTTGGCGATTGAAAATAAACTGGGTGATGCGGGTTATGACCCCGTTACCGAAGCAGACCGGGGTGCCGAGCAAGTCATCCGCGAACAAATCCGCTTGCATTTTCCCGACCACGGCATACGCGGTGAAGAATTTGGCACTACCGAAGCCAATTCGCCGTTTTCTTGGGTGATTGACCCGATAGATGGCACCCGGGCGTTTGTTTCTGGCTTGCCGGTCTGGGGGGTGCTGATCGGACTGCTAGAAGAAGGTCAGCCCATTTTGGGTTTGATGGACCAACCTTTCACCGACGAGCGGTTTGTTGGCAGTCGCCAAGGCGCGGTTTTAACCCATGGCGACGAACAACAAGCCATGTCGGT
The DNA here is from genome assembly GCA_021776555.1 of Robiginitomaculum sp. Taxonomy (GTDB): domain Bacteria; phylum Pseudomonadota; class Alphaproteobacteria; order Caulobacterales; family Maricaulaceae; genus Robiginitomaculum_B. The sequence continues at coordinate 2,757 of JAJFFR010000170.1, read as the reverse complement.
GCGGCCTTGCGCCAAACTGGCGGACGCAACGTTTAGCACCACCGACCCGTTTTTGTTTGCTGGCAACGAAGCGTCGGCCTTTACCGCATTGCGCGAGGCGACCTGTTTGCAGCGCTATGGGCTGGATTGTTACGCCTATGCTGCATTGGCGCTGGGCGGCATGGATTTGGTGGTGGAAACTGGCTTGCAAGATTATGATATTTGCGGATTGATTCCAGTGGTCGAAGCGGCTGGCGGACAGATCAGCACGTGGTCCGGCAAATCGGCTGCCAAGGGCGGGCAAATCATCGCCAGCGGTGATGCGCGCATTCATGCTGAGGCGCTGGAAATTTTAACTCCCTTTGCCACGGACTAGGTTCATAGTTTCAAAAACCCATCAATACGCATCATGAAGGTGCCTCGCAATGTATCGTTCTCCTGAAAAATTTCATGCAAAGCGTCATCATCGGTCTGGCAGATCGAATTGGATAATTGCTTGCAAGCCAGCTTAATGGCTGGATTGCTAACCAACGCCTCGCGCCCAGCACAGGTCAGTGATATGGGTAAGGTAATCGTACGGTAGCCGGTTTTGCCTTGCAGCGATTTGAACAGCTTTAACGCGGCATGGAGCCAGCCAATGGTCGGCCCGGCCAATTGCAATTTGGGTTGTTGTTTGTTGCGGCGAATATCCCGGTCAAACCGTTCAGGGTCAGAGGTCAGCACTTTAGCCGCTTCTGGGTCGAGCGCTCCGCCACCGGACAGGCCGGGCGGCGATACTTTTTTAAGGCCCAAGGTCGACATGAAGGCAATGGCATTGTTCATCACCGGACTGGCTCCGGCAAATCCCAGCATCGGGGCGCAGCCGATCATTTTATCAAACTTCAAATTGCCCCGACGCAAAACGTCCATGGCAATTGCTCCGCCCATGGAATGAGCCATCAAAATGTGGGGGCTGGGCATTTGATCGGCAATCAACGGCCACAAACATTCCATATCCCGGGCGTAATCACTAAAGTCGACCACGTGACCCAATAATGGGTTTTTGAGTAACCGGTCTGACAGTCCTTGTCCTCGGTGATCAATCACCGCCACGGTGTATCCTTTGGCAGTCATCTCGCGGGCAAATTCGAAATACTTCTCAACGTATTCAGTGCGGCCCGGCGAAAACAAGATGGAGCCTTTGGCCTTGCCCTTGCCTTGCGCCGGACAGATCGCAGCGCGCAAACGGATGCCGCCATGGCCGGCAAACCAAAACGCTTTGGTTCCGGTTGGAGTCGGATCATCATCCAGTTCAACAATTGGGGCAGGTTCAAGATCAGACATCGGCAGCTCGCAATCTTTTGGCCAGCTCAAGAGCGGCGTTCATGTCTCCGGAGATTTTCAATCGACCGCTAAACATGGCGGTCATTGGCTCAAGCGACCCGGAGATCAGGCGCTCGAGGGTTTTTAAGCGAGTTTTGACCAAGCAATCAGCCCGGGCAGCAAAGTTGGCTGCGTGTTCAATGGTCACCGGGCTTTGACGCGCGTCAGCAAAGACTTTGCCATCATGACCAAAATCAAACAGTACGGACTTGCCAAACGGTTCAATGCGTGTGGCAGCTTGTTGGGCGCGCAGCACAAAATCTTCGATATTTTCTGGCGCGCTCATGGCTGGTTTGCTTCGGCAGTTGGCGCGGTGGCTGGTTTTCGAAACCGCAACGTCATGCGGTCGCTCTCGCCAAGGGCATCATAAAATGCCCGATCAAATTCAGGATTTGCAGCGCGTTCGTCATCATCGCGCGGCGAGCGTTTAACCGGAGGCAAAGTCCAAACCCCAAACGGGTGATCGGTCATATCATCCGGGTTGGCATTGATCTCGGCGCTGGCTTCAAACAAAAACCCGGCCTCGGCTGCCAAGGCCTTAACCATAGCTTCTTGCACATACCCGGTGGGGGCTTTGGAATCTTGTACTGCTGCGGAAGGCAAACGGTGTTCGACCAGACACAAAATGCCGCCGGGTTTTAAGGCTGCATAAAAATCAGCGAAAGCCTTTTCGCTCATGCCGCGACCCATCCACGAATGTACATTGCGAAAGGTCAGGATGGCGTCTTGGCTATCCGCCGTCGCAACTGGCGCAGACGTTGCGCTTAAAATGCTGTGGGAAAACGCGCCGTATAATTCTGGTTCGGCATATTGTTCCAGATAGCGGGACAGCAAATCGGCGGCCTGTTCTGAACGGGCCGGGTCAACAGCTACGGCCGTGAAATGTCCGCCATTGGCATGGATCCACGGCAGTAATATCTGGCTGTACCAGCCTGCGCCGGGCCAAACCTCGGCGATTTGACCGGCGGGGTCTATTTCGCAAAAATCCAAGGTCTGCGCCGGGTGGCGATAGGCGTCACGCGCTTTGGCTTTATCGGTCCGCCAATCCCCGGCCAATACATTGGACAGAGCTGAATAATCCGGTGCTATTATAATTTCGGCGGATAGAGGCGGTGCCTCTGGTTCGGTATTGGGTTGGCATCCGACCAATACGAGAAAGACCAAAACAACCGAAACGCTTTTATGCATGTATTTTCTCCACCGCAAAATTGTCTCTTTGGTAAAGCGTGATCCGGGGTGTGACAAGTTGTCCAAGCCTTGAAATTGTCCATTTATTTCCCATTTGAATGTTGCGAGGGATGCTGATGATCAGGTCCCAGCTTCGGCGCTGCCACCCAGTTGGGGGCGGGGCCAAACCGGCTCCGGGTCGCCCGGTCTCCCCCCACGCGGCCCCTTTGTTGCTCAAATGGAGAACAG
>JAJFFR010000169.1 GCA_021776555.1 Robiginitomaculum sp. | reverse complement strand
CGTTACAATTTTGGCCGGAATTCAAACACATGGTTTGCATACCGCCCGATACGGCTTTGGCAAAATCTTCTGCATCCAAATCATTCAAAATGATATTGGCTGATTTGCCGCCTAATTCCTGTGAAACCCGTTTCACAGTCGGTGCGGCAGCTTGCGCCACGGCAATCCCAGCCCGGGTCGAGCCGGTAAATGAAACCATATCAATACCAGGATGCGCCGCGATCACCGCGCCAACATCCGGACCATTGCCCTGCACCATGTTGACCAAGCCAGCCGGTATTCCGGCACTATCGATGATTTCCATCAAAATCTGAGCTGATAATGGCGAAACTTCCGACGGCTTCCAGACAATGGCGCATCCAGTGGCCAACGCAGGGGAAAACTTGCAAAAAATCTGGTTCATCGGCCAGTTCCAAGGCGTGATCAAACCACAAACCCCGACCGGCTCGCGGGTTACCTGTGACACGCCGCGCATCTCGGAAAACTCAAACGTTTTTAAGGTTTCGATGTCAGAGGACAACAGCCCACTGCCAATCGTGGCCTGTACCTTGGCGGCCAACCAGTTGGGCGCGCCCATTTCTTCGGTAATCGCCGTTGCAATGTCGTCAATCCGGGCGTTATAGGCTTCCAGAATTGCGCCCATGACTTTTAACCGTTCTGCCACGCTGGTCTTTGACCAACTGGTAAACGCCTTGCGAGCCGCCACCACGGCCATATCCACGTCTTGGGCATTGCCCATGGACAGTTTGGCACAAACCTCCTCATTGGCTGGATTGATCACATCCATCGTCTTGTCACCGGTTGGGCTTACCCATTTTCCGTCAATGTAGAATTTGTCCAGCGTCTTCATGTTCGAGTTCCTTTTGATCAGGGAAATTCAGTTTCCCCGCAATACTGGCCCGTTCCGCCCTCCGGGACAAGATATTTGAAACGCAAAATTTGATGCAAAAAAAAAGCCGACCCGGTTTCCCGGATCGGCTAAATTTCGTAAACCAATATTGTGGTTTTGGGGTCAGGATTAGAACCGACGACCAAATCCGACGCCGTAAACCCATGGGTCCAAGCTAACATCAGCCGTGACAGTTCCTAAAGCAGTATTCATAGTGGCATCTGTCTGCATCCAGATTTTCTTGACATCCAAATTCAAAAACCACTCAGAACCGGTTTGAATATCAACACCGCCTTGCAAGGCGATACCAAAGCTGTCGCTATGATCAATACTATTGATCGGTGAACCAGCCGGCAAACCACCTTCACTAAAGAAAATAGTGTAGTTAACGCCAGCGCCAAAATACGGGTTGATAACCTCACCTGGCATCGCGTGATATTGCAAGGTCAAGGTTGGTGGTAACGCCCAAACGGTACCTAAATCAAGGTCGCCGACAGCAGTATTCCACGCATTTGCCGAGTGTTTACTCACCCCTAAAATCAGCTCAAGTGAGATATTTTCGTTGAAAAAATACGAAATGTCCATTTCTGGAACAATCTGTGTTGAGTGATCAGAAAACCCACCGATGGAAGTGGTCGAGCTTTCGTCTGGCGCGATAGCAATGGCCCGAAAACGAACCTGCCAAGGACCATAGTCATCGGCGATTGCCGCACCGGAACATAATGTTGTTGTGGCCAACGCAATTGCGGCGAATTTTGATGTGAATTTCATTTTGCCATCCCCTTCTCGTCAGGCGTTCGGCTCCCGTTGCGGCACCGATCTGATTTGGTTGCCTTCGGGTACCGCATTTTCTGCCCCGGATTGAGTATGCAGATCGCCGCGCGGCAAAAAGTCGCAATTGTTACGATCAAAATGAATCGTCGGGGTTTGCTCCCTAATTCAGCGGAACCGGGCCAGCAATTCTTTCATGGGCATTTCGGTATCCTCGAGCAAAGCTGGATCAACCGTCATTTGCCCACCAATCATCAATCTGGACCCCATATATTCAGCCGGAGCATTCACGGCATCACAGGCAATCATCACATCTTTTTTGAGGTAAAATATGGCAAAGGCTCGTTTGGACATATTGCCCCGGACCACCGCTTGATCATGCCCAGATGACAAACCAACCATCTGTAGTTTCAGATCATATTGATCAGACCAAAACCACGGGGCTTGATTATAGGGCTTGGGCCTTCCCGCAATGCTTGATGCTGCGGTTTTGCCTTGTTCAATGGCGTTGTGAACCGATTCCAGTCGTAAATTTTGAGAAAATATCTGGTTGGGATGGCGACTAACATCACCAATCGCATAAATGTGCGGGTCAGATGTGCGGCACAGATCATCAACCACGATCCCGTTGTCACAGGTTAGGCCACAAGCCGCAGCCAATTGTTCATTGGCAATTACGCCTATGCCGACCAACACTAGATCAGCTTCCAATTCCTCGCCGTTTTGTAACATGACGGAACGCACAGCATCCGTACCTGCAAATGCTATTGCTCGTTCATCAAGCCGGATGTCTACGCCGGCCTTACGGTGAACTTCTGCAAAAAAATCAGAGAGTTGAGCACCGGCCACTCGCGCCAATAGGCGTGGTTCGGCCTCCAAAAGGGTCACGTTCATGCCAGCTTTGATCGCAGTGGCCGCACACTCCAGACCGACATAACCCCCGCCAATAATCACCAAATTTTTGTTCTGGCCAAATGCGTCTTTCAATGCATCCGCATCGGCCAATGTCCGCAACACAAATATATTATCCAGGTCAGCCCCGGGAACCGGTAACGCCCTAGGACGCGCGCCAGTAGCCAAAATCAAATCCGAATAGCCCAACCAGCTATCATCGGATAGACGTACTTTTTTGTTGTCCCGGTCAATCTGTTCAACCGATTGCCCCAATTGCACATCAATGTTTTGCGCTGACCAGAAGGCTTCGGGTTTTAATCCCAATTCTGATGCACTGGTACTTCCGGCCAAATATCCCTTGGACAAAGGTGGGCGCTGATAGGGAAAATCCGGTTCATCACCGATCATGGTAATGGGCAGGTCGTACCCGAATTGCCGCAAACTGGTGGCGGTTTGCGCCCCGGCCTGCCCTGCGCCAATGATAATGGTACCTGTTTGCATTGTGTTTTCCTTTGGCTCCGAACAGACCTTGTACGAGACAATTCGTCACTGGCAAACCGGTTTGCAACCCGCTACATGATAATCAAATCAATTTTGCGGTGCCACCTCCCTGTTTGCACCGCAGTTTCATGTTTGAGGAGAACAACATGTTTCGATCCAGTTTGGGTATTTTTGTGTTTACTGCCAGCGCCTTGGTCATGGCCTGCGGTGAAAAGACTGCTGAACCAGCAAAGCCGGTTGCTGGGGTAGCAGAGCCGGTTGCACATGAGGCTCCAAAAGCTGTTGCAGAGGCACCCAAGGCTGTCGAAGCCATTGTTGAACCTGCACAAAATGAGATCGCACCTGTAGTTGTGACAATCGAATTGCCCGCCAGTTTAGCCGGAGCTGATCTTGCCGTTGGCAAACGCCAATATAGTAAATGCCGGGCTTGTCACACCGTCAAGGAAGGGCAAGCCAACCGGGTTGGGCCAAATCTGTATGGAATTTTTGGGAACGCCGCCGCGCAAACTCCAAAATTCCGGTATTCGAAGGCGTTACTGGAAAGTGGCAAAACTTGGGATATGCAAAGCATGGACACATGGATCGCTAATCCACGCGAGACAGTTCCCGGCACCAGCATGGCGTTCGTCGGCATTAAAGACGACGAAAAACGAAAAGCATTATTGGCTTATCTTTATACAGAAACCGGCGGCGAAAATTAAGTTCGCGGCGTAGGTTTTGGGCCACAACTTATTCAACGACGACCTATAACATAGGTAACTTGCAGGTTTTATTGTGGTCATAATTTTTACCTCACCGTCATTCCGATCAAAATCGGAATCCAGTTTTCAAAACCTGCAAAGCGCTCAAACAACTAGACTCTGATTTTCATCGGGGTGACGCTTTCTTACGTGTCTTGGAACGTCATTTTCTAAATGTAACGCACAACTTCTAAATGTAACGCACAACGAATGAGCCTTACTCCTAGAAGTCAAACCAATATCCAATGCCGATTGTGCGATCGGCAATGGTGTTACGTCCATCAATCATTTTAGCACCATATAATTGAATGCCATGATGTGGTTTGAAAAACCAAACCACAGAACCTTGCACTTTGGTTGATTCCAAGGTTCTTGCAAATGAGGTTTGAACTTTATCGCCGCGCATCACAAAAATCTGTGCCATGGTCATAATTTTGGCGGTGGGTCGATATCCGATGGTCATATCCAAATGCCATTCTTCAGCATTTGGTTGAAGGCGAAATTGACGAGCCAGTTGTAAATCAACAAAACCTGTCGTGTTCCCTACCGCAAAAGGGCGTCCGGCCAAGCCGCGCACCTCCCATTCAAGGTCGCCCTCCCCCAGCCGTAAATCCAACCGGTTTTCCGCATCTCCGGGGATTGAAATACTGCCTTGTGCCGCAAATACCCAATCTTGGAATTCTCCTAGATTTCGCTTCAAGGATAATTCGGTTGCGCCAAGACCGCTTCCTTCGTCTATCACGCTGCTCCGGACCACTGAAACCTGCTGTAAGGCCAGCCGGGCGGTAGCTGACCAGTTTTTCAATATCCCGTATTCAATGAAAAAGATGCTCTCGAGCTTTGAGAAATTGACTAGATCATTTCGCACGCCAGAATTATCAAATTCTGAATTGCCAGAATGATAGGAAACCGTTGAAATGATCTCAAAGGAACCTGGTTCGCGGGTCCAAGCTCCAGCATGAGCTGATCCGGCTCCCCCAGCCAAAAAGCACGGGACAAGAAAGAGCGCCGCCACCCAAAAAGTGGGTAGAAATTTCCGTATGCAGAAATACCGCCTATTGGTGATCGTGACCTGCCCCCGATCTCATTTCTAAGATCAATCGCTGCACCCGCCTAGGGCATGGCAATGATATCTTCGGAACAAGTCGTGAACCGAATGATATTCATCCCATTTACTCGTAATTTTCCGCTTCATGTTAACAACAATGAAAAGGTCTTACCCCATGATGTTATTCTAGCGGGAATGGATTTACGAAGATGGTTGACTTAAATGGCGCCTTCAGCATGTCGCAATTGGCAAAGCTGGCCCAGTCAAATAACCCAAGAAAACGGGGTAAATTATATTTAGCCTTGGGATCATTGTGTTCGTTAAAACCAATGGACGATTCACCGAATGACCAGGCATTTGGTGAAATTATGTTTTTGCTCAATCAAGATGCGAGTGAGGAAGTCCGCCAACAAGCCTCCAATTTGTTGTGTGAAATCACATGGGCGCCCAGAAAACTCATCCTTGAATTTGCCAATGATGTAATCCCGGTTGCAAACCCTGTACTCTTGAAAAGTCCAGTTTTGACCGAAGAAGATCTGATTTCAATTGGTAAGAACAACGGATTATTTCATCGCCTGGCCATTGCAGATCGTCCGTCCATTAGCGAAAATATCACCGACGCATTGGCTGGGTTCAACGAACCGGAAGTACTGGTTAACCTGACCTCAAATGCGACCGCCGAGATGTCGATGGAAACCTTTGCTTCTTGCGTGCGCATTTCACGTCGTCATGATGATCTACGGTACAACCTCTCTGGTCGGGATGATTTGCCTCGCAGTCTGATCCCCTCGCTGTTTGCGTATTCCTCAGAAGCGGAACGAGAAAACTTGGCACTCAAATTCAACGTGGATGTCGATAATTTTTCTGAAGTGGTTCGCCAAGCTGTTCTGGAAAAAGCCCCACAACCGGACTCTCCAGAGGCAGAAGACACCGAAGAACTGGCAATTGCCCGCTTGGTTGCCAAATTGGCTAAGGCAGAGCAACTCAATCCAGCTTCGGTCATAAATGCTGCTGCTGCTGAAAAAACCATGCTGTTTGAATATGCGATTTCGCAGCTAGCTGGCGTTCCGGTTGACCAGTTTCGTCAAGCCGTACAACGCCACCCTACTGTTGCTTTGGCACTGGCCGCGCACGCCGCCGGGATTGATCGCAGCGTTTACCCGACCTTACATCGCAATCTAAATGAGCAAAAATATTTCGAAGAAGCGTTAAGTGGTGAAAACGCCACTAAGGCCGCCAAGGCATTTGCCGGACATTCTCCGGCAGCGGCCGCTGTTGCCTTGCGTCTCATGGCCAGAAATACTTGACAATAACTGGTGAACATCGTGTTTGCCTGTCATGTCAGATTCCCCTAAATCCATCCAAACAATAGATATTCGTGCCTCGAAAAGTGAAAAGGCACAGGCCAGTCTGCGCGAGCTTCGCACGCAATATGCCAACATTTTGTCTGAACAGCCCGATGTTATCATTGCCTTGGGCGGTGATGGTTTCATGCTTGAAGTTTTACATAGCCAGATTGATAGCCAAATTCCAGTTTTTGGGATGAACCGAGGCTCAGTCGGTTTTTTGATGAACGAATTTAGTTCGGACCATTTACTGAAACGACTGACCAAGTGCGAGGCGACAGTAATCCGCCCCTTACGGATGACTGGAGAAACCATCACCGGGCGTAATTTTGATGAATTAGCCATCAACGAAGTCTCTTTGCTGCGCGAATCCCACCAAACGGCAAAAATCAAAATTTCAATTGATGGTAAAGTTCGAATGGACGAGTTAATCGCCGATGGCGTGTTGGTCGCCACACCGGCCGGGAGTACTGCATATAACTTATCAGCACATGGCACGATTATCCCGCTGGATGCCGATGTATTGGCCTTAACGCCGATCAGCGCGTTTCGGCCGAGACGTTGGCGTGGCGCCTTGCTAGGGCATACTAGCAAGATACGATTTGATATTCTCGAAGCAGAAAAGAGAAAAGTCAGCGCCGTGGCTGATAATCACGAGGTTCGCGATGTCAAATTCGTTGAAGTGCGCGAAAGTCG
>JAJFFR010000168.1 GCA_021776555.1 Robiginitomaculum sp. | reverse complement strand
TTTCGGCCACCAGAAACACCGCTGGAACCCGAAAATGGAATCATATATTTTTGGAGTCCGCTCCAACATTCACATCATTGATCTGTCACAAACTGTTCCGCTTTTGCATCAGGTATTGGTCAAAGTGCGTGAAGTTGCAGCCCGTGGCGGCCGCATTTTATTTGTTGGCACCAAACGCCAAGCATCTGACCCAGTAAAAGTTGCCGCCAAACGCTGTGCCCAGTATTACGTGAACCATCGCTGGTTGGGTGGCACCATGACCAATTGGCAAACCATTTCCAACTCGATCAACCGCTTACGCAAACTTGAAGAAATGTTGGCTGACGGCGCGGAAACCGGATTGACCAAAAAAGAATTGATTGGATTGACCCGTGAGCAAACCAAGTTGGAACGCTCTTTGGGTGGGATCAAAGATATGGGCGGCATTCCCGATTTGTTGTTTATCGTCGATACCAACAAGGAAGTGATTGCCTTAGGCGAGGCCCGCAAGTTGGGTATTCCAGTGGCGGCAATTTTGGATACCAATTCAGATCCGGCAGATGCCGATTTTCCGATCCCGGGTAATGATGATGCGGCGCGGGCTATTTCGCTTTATTGTGAATTGATTGCCGATGCTGCTTTGGACGGCATGGCTGACGCACAGGTCGATATGGGTGTTGATCCGGGTGCGGCTGAAAACCCAGTTGAACCAGCTTTGGCGGAAGTGACCGCCGAGATGGTAAAACAGGAACCAACCACTAAAGCCGAAAAACCTGCCGAGAAAAAAGCAGAGAAAAAAACAGAGAAAAAAACTACAGAGCCAAAAGCTGACAAAAAAGAAGCCAAGCCAAAAGCGGAAACAAAAACAGCCGCAGCTAAAAAGCCTGCAGCTAAAGCTAAAAAAGAAACCAAGGCTAAAGCAGCTGACGAAGAAAAGCCTGCCACAAAGAAAAAAGCGGCTCCTGCTAAAAAGCCTGCTGCAGAGAAAAAAGAAGCCAAACCGGCAAAAGCAAAAAAAGCAGATTAAGCTGGGATCTGGCCAATTCGAGAGTTACTCATATTGGCCAGCTCGCATTTCTGATGAAGTACTCATAAATACATTGTTGTCGGGTTGATCGGGCAATAAAAACGCAAAAGGAATAGTTCCATGGCACAAATAACCGCGTCATTGGTCAAAGAACTTCGCACCCTTTCAGGTGCGGGTATGATGGATTGTAAAAAAGCATTGTCGGCTTGTGATGGTGACGTTGCTGAAGCCGTAGACTGGCTGCGGGCCAAAGGCCTGTCAAAAGCCGCCAAGAAATCCGGACGCGTAGCGGCCGAGGGGCTAATTGCTTTGGCCGGGAATGATACTTCCGGGGCGATGATTGAATTAAACTCAGAAACTGATTTTGTGGCGCGCAATGATGATTTTCAGGCATTTGCCCGCGCGCTGGCGGATATTGCCGTGGATTGCAAGGGTGACCTTGACCAAATCAACTCTGCAAAAATGGCCGATGGTGAAGTGGTTTCTGAGGCTTTGTCCCAATTGATTGCGACCATTGGCGAAAATATGAATTTGCGCCGCGCTATTGCCATATCTGTGGATCAAGGCGTGGTTTCCACCTATGTTCATAATTCTGTTGCCGATAAATTGGGTCGGATTGGCGTGCTGGTTGGATTGAGCAGTGCTGCCAGCGCCGAGCAACTCGAACCTGTGGGCCGTAAAATTGCCATGCATATTGCGGCGACTTCACCTTTATCACTTTCGGTTGATGATCTTGATCCAGCCGCCGTGGAACGTGAGCGTTCGGTTTTGATTGAACAAGCCAAAGAGTCAGGCAAACCAGAAGCCATTATTGAAAAAATGGTGGGTGGCCGAATCAACAAGTTTTTCTCGGAAGTGGTGTTGCTGAAACAGGCATTTGTGATGGACCCAGACGTTTCAGTTGAAAAGTTTGTTGAAAATTGTGGCAAAGAGATCGGTGCTGATATTAAACTCACTTCTTTTGCGCGCCTTACCTTGGGTGAAGGCATTGAAAAGAAAGTGGAAGATTTTGCAGCTGAAGTAGCAGCCGTTGGAAAAGACAACTGAGACTCATCAAAACTTTGAGCGAAAGCCAACTGTCGGCTATCATAGGTAAAGTGAGTCGATAGAATTGGATGTGTCCGCATGGGACAAGCACAGGATGCAAAGATCAAACCGGACTATAACCGGATTTTATTGAAACTTTCTGGTGAATCCCTGATGGGTGATCAGGCTTATGGCATTGAGCACTCAGCGGTTCTTCGCATAGCCAAAGAAGTTGCCAGTTCGTTAGAGACCGGTATCCAGATTTGTTTGGTGATTGGCGGTGGAAACATCTTTCGCGGTCTTTCTGCGTCCGAGCAAGGAATGGAACGCGCCACCGCCGATTATATGGGTATGTTGGCCACCGTGATGAACGCTTTGGCGATGCAAAATGCACTGGAAAGCATTGGCGTTGAAACTCGGGTGCAGTCAGCCATTCCGATGATGTCCGTGTGCGAGCCATACATTCGTCGTCGGGCCATTCGGCATATGGAGCGCGGTCGGACCGTTATCTTTGCGGCAGGTACAGGCAATCCGTTTTTTACTACCGACACCGGGGCTGCGTTACGGGCAGCCGAAATGGGTTGTGATGCCTTGTTAAAAGGCACGCAAGTTGATGGAGTATATTCCAGCGATCCAAAAACCAACCCAGATGCCAAACGGTATGACCGGTTGTCGTATGGGGATGTGTTGGCCCAAAATTTAAGGGTAATGGATGCATCGGCCGTAGCTATGATGCGTGATAATGATATTCCAATCGTCGTTTACTCGAACCAGGTTTCAGGTAGTTTACAAAATGTGTTAAATGGTACTGGCACATGCACCGTGATTGATGGTGGCGATTCAGTTACCAATTAAGAGAGCAAGATAATGGACACCTATGACATAGACGACATCCGCCGCCGCATGGCCGGGGCTTTGACCGCCATGAAGCATGAATTCGCCGGATTACGCACCGGACGAGCCAATGCCGCAATGCTGGATACAATCGTGGTGGAAGCTTATGGCTCCATGACCCCGATTAACCAGGTTGGGAATGTCAATGTGCCAGAACCTCGAATGTTGTCGGTGTCGGTTTGGGATAAATCGATGGTCGCAGCCGTAGAACGGGCTATTCGTAATGCCGATCTTGGGGTGAACCCGATCGTAGATGGTCAAAATAT
>JAJFFR010000167.1 GCA_021776555.1 Robiginitomaculum sp. | reverse complement strand
TCGCTTGTGGGCTTTACCTTACGCTGGGACCGCCGGAACGATCCCATTACGCCAACCCGTGGGTTTGACATTTCATTTGACCAAGATTTTGCTGGCTTTGGCGGTGATGTCCGGTTTTTACGAACCCGTGTAACAGCCAATGCGTTTCGGGGCATCATTAAGGATTTCATTTTTAGTGCGCATCTGGATGCTGGGTATATTACCGGATGGGGCGGTGAAGATGTACGGATCAATGATCGTTTCTTCAAAGGTGGATTATCGTTCCGTGGATTTGATGTGGCTGGCGTAGGTCCGCGAATTATTGAATTGGTAGACGATGGCGCTGGCGGCACCACTGAAGTGGCTCGTGACTCATTAGGCGGTAAAGCCTATGCAATTGGGTCATTCGAGTTAGCATTTCCCATTGGACTGCCCGATGAATACGGTATCAAAGCAGCATTATTTTCAGAATTTGGTACATTGGGTGTACTGGATGCAAATGATAAAGTGGTCAGTGATCCAACTCGTTTTGTCGTCCGGGATGACTTAGCATTTCGTGCATCTGTCGGTCTTAGTATTTTTTGGGACTCACCGTTTGGCCCAGTTCGATTTGACTTCTCTCGCGTCTTAAGAAATGAAACATATGATGACGTGAAAACTTTCCGCTTCTCGCAAACAACAAGGTTCTAATTATGACTATTCTTCGCCCTATTATGCTCTTTGCAGCGCTGACATTTGCAGCTCCTGCACTGGCGCAAAACGTTGCCGTAATTAGTCAGGAAATTACCCTGACAACGTCCAAAGTTGGAATCTATGTCGGACAACAATTACAAGTGATCGACAATCAGATCGATACAGAGTTCGAGCCTGAACTGGTTCCTCTGCGTGCTCAGGCGCAGCAGTTAAATGCTGAAGCTTCGGCGCTGGCACCAGAAGTGTTGAGAACCCGCAATGATTTGATGCGGCGCGAGCAAGATCTTCGGGTAAAGCTCGGGGAGTTGGCTAATTGGAAACAACGCCAAATGGCTGCTTCCAGAAACCAAGCATTAAAACCCGTACTCGAAGCGTATCAAGCAGCAGTTAATGCAGTTATCGCCGAAAAGAAAATTGATATTTTACTGGATGGAACAGACATTTTATTTCGGAATCAGCAATCCGATATAACGGAGGCCGTTGTTGCAAAAATGGATGCGGCAATGACCACAACATCTGTGGCGCGGGTACGTGTACCTCGGGTGCCTCCAGCAGGGACGGCACAACAAGGTGCGCGGCGTCAGTAAAGGCGAACCCAAGTCGATGTATGATTGATCAGAGGTTTTATACGCAATCTGCACCAATAGCCTTGCTTGATTTAGCAAAGCAATTTGGTGCAAAATTGGTGCGAGGGGACGCAGAGCTTCTGGTTCATAGTGTCTCTTCGCTGCTCAATTTGACTGCGGGCAATGTTGCTTTTGCCAAAAATAAGAAATACCTAACTGACCACACCCCAACCGGTGGTGTGCTCATTGCTGATGAAGAAACACTTGGGGCCATCAGGCATTGGCCGATTGCAACATTACAAACGGCAAGACCACAATCAACTTTTGCACAAATTGCCAATCGCTTGGTGTCAGTTCGAGAACTTGAGAACCAGCGCGATTGCATATCAAGCAAAGCAGTCTTGGATTCTAGCGTAGAGATCGGGCCAGGAGTGGTTATTGCCGATAATGTTCATATCGGAAGCGGCTCGCGAATTGGTGCGAATGCAGTTATTGGGTGCGGGGTTCAGATTGGTCAGAACTGTGAAATCGGTTCTGGTACCCATATCGCTTTTACCCAGATGGATAATGACGTTCGTGTGATGCCGGGAGCCGTAATTGGCGGGCAGGGCTTGGGCGTTGCAAATGGCCCAAACGGGTTGATCGACATGCCACATTTTGGAATTGTTCGAATTGCCGATGGTGTAACCATTGGTGCAAACACGACAATTGACCGTGGGGTTTTTGAGGTGACCAATATTGGCGCACGGTCCAAGATAGATAATCTTGTACAGATTGCCCATAATGTTGAAATTGGGGAAGACTGCATTTTTGCGGCCCACGTGGGAATATCGGGCAGTGTTCGGATCGGGGACCGTGTTTTGATGGGTGGGCGTGTTGGCATAACTGATCATCGTGCAATTGGCGATGATGTGGTGATTACCGCTGGCTCAGCCGTATTGCACGACATACCGGATGGTCAAACGTGGAGTGGATACCCAGCCAAACCAAATAGACAATACTTGCGCGAAGTCGCAACCTTGAGCAAAATGGCAAAGCAAACAAAAAAAACGCCAGAAAATTCATGAAACCCGGAACAAATATCATCTCCTATGAAGAGATTTTGCAATGGTTATTACATCGTCCGCCTTTTTTATTGCTGGACCATGCCTCTGATTTTGTTCCGGGTGAAAGCCTTGTCGGTCACAAGAAACTGGCTGCTACAGACCCGTGGTTTGAAGGTCATTTTCCCGGCAACCCGGTTATGCCCGGTGTCATGTTGATTGAAAGCATGGCGCAAACTGGTGCTTTGCTGGCTGCCAAGTCATGGAACATCCTCCCCGAAAAAGAGACGATCTTGTTTTCATCGGTTGAAAAGGCCAAGTTTCGAAGCAGAGTGTCCCCCGGTGATGATCTTGAGATACCGGTTTTCATTCTTGCCCGCAAAAGGGGTTTTGTCCGGTTTGAGGGGCAGGTTCTGGTCTCTGGCAATGTTGTCGCCAGCTGCACATTTATGGCGATGACTGTGGAGAACGCTTAAGTGGAAGACTCCAACATTCACCCCACTGCAATTGTCTCGCCTGAGGCAGAAATCGGCGATGGCGTTACAATCGGCGCTTATAGCATTGTCGAATCCGGTGCCATTTTAGGCGAAGGCACCAAGTTACATGCCCAAACCTATATTGGTGGGGCCACGACATTGGGCGCCCGATGCGAAGTGTTTCCGTTTGCAGTCTTGGGCATGCCACCGCAGGATTTTAAGCATAATGGAGAAAAAACCCGCCTCGAGATTGGTGCGGACACCACTATTCGCGAACATGTAACCATGCATCCGGGCACGGCTTCGGGTAAGCGTCTTACCCGGGTTGGGCAGGGCGGATATTTCATGGTTGGCGCTCATGTGGCGCACGATTGTGTGGTTGGGAACAATGTTGTTTTTGCCAATAATGCTGCATTGGCCGGGCTGGTAACCGTTGGTGATAATTGTATTTTGGGCGGCCTATGTGCGGTACATCAAAACGCCCGAATTGGGAATTTTGCTTTTATCGGCAGCATGGCCATGGTGACCCGCGATGTCATTCCTTATGGATCTGTCTTGGGCAATCACGCACATTTAGCTGGCTTGAACATTGTCGGGTTAAAGCGCCGAAATGTCCCGCGCAAAACCATTCATAACCTACGTTCAGCATATCGCTTGTTATTTGCTGATGAGGGCACATTTGACAAACGCTTGAAGGATGTAAGCACCACATTTGCGTCCAGTTCCGAAGTCATGGAAATCGTGAATTTTATTCGAGAAGAAAATACTCGTTCTTTGTGCATGCCCCATGTCAGGTGACACCAAAAACAAACAAAATTCCAATCGGTTAGGGTTGATTGTTGGTGGCGGAGAATTGCCACAACAAGTAGCAAAGTTGGCTAACCAAACAGGCATCACCGTTTGCCCAATTAACTTAAGCGGTTTTGCCGAAACCAACTCTGACCTTTCGGATGGCCCATGGCGCTCTATCGGCCAGATCGGTGGCATAATCGAAGTTTTACAGGCGGCAAGAGTATCACAAATTTGTTTCGCGGGCATTGTTGATCGACCTGATTTTTCGACTTTGCAGCTTGATGAGATTGGCGAACAGGTGATGCCGAAGATAGCTGCGGCGGCAGAAAAAGGCGATGATGCATTGATGCGCGCCGTTCTTGCCGTTTTTGAGAGAGCAGGGTTTACCATTATTGGCGC
Organism: Robiginitomaculum sp.; assembly: GCA_021776555.1. Lineage (GTDB taxonomy): Bacteria > Pseudomonadota > Alphaproteobacteria > Caulobacterales > Maricaulaceae > Robiginitomaculum_B. The sequence goes on along the minus strand of JAJFFR010000167.1, from coordinate 9,163 downwards.
CGATGAATTTGCCAATTCTCTTTTGGCGCCAATCGGACAATTGGGGAAAATCAAACCCAATCAGCAACAAGAAGTTGATATGAACAAGGCAGCCGATATCGCCAAGGCGGTTGGTCTGCTTGATATCGGGCAAGGCGCCATAGTTTGCCGAGGGTTGGTTTTGGCTGTGGAAGCGCAAGAAGGAACTGACACTATGTTACGCCGATGCGCGACGTTACCAACGAACATGCGGGGCGTTCCTAACGAACCGGCGGGAGTTCTGGTCAAAGCCCCCAAACCCGGACAGGAGTTACGAATAGATTTACCTACAATGGGTGCCCAGACTGTACGATTGGCAGCTGAGGCCGGTTTGGCCGGCATTGGGTTTGCTGCTGGACAAACCTTTTTATTGGACCGCGAGGAAATGATCGTGCAGGCGGATCGCCTAGGATTATTTTTATTTGGGCTTGATTTGCAGGATATTGAATGATGCGGTCAGACCCGCCACCCCGATTATTCGTCATTGCTGGCGAGCCTAGTGGCGATCAATTAGGGGCGCGATTGATCGAAGCCATACGAGATATTCAGCTTGAACCGATAGAAATTGCTGGGGTTGGTGGGCCAAAAATGGCCAAGTTGGACGTAAAATCTCCGATTGATATACGCCCTCTTTCGGTTTTGGGTTTGGTCGATGGGTTACGAGCTTACCCAAATGTTCGCAAATTGGTGGCTGCGACCGTGGCGCAAGTTGTATCCTTCAAGCCTGATCTGGTTGTGCTGATTGACTCTTGGGGTTTTACCTTACGAGTGGCGCGCCAAATTCGAAAAATGCTACCTGATACAATTTTGGTCAAATATGTGGGGCCGCAGGTGTTTGCAACTCGTCCTGGTCGAGCCAAAGTCACAGCACAGACCTATGATCACCTTTTGACCATCCATTCATTTGAGAGTAAATATTTTGAAGCTGAAGGGTTAGGCACAACCTTTGTCGGGAACCCAGCTATTTCCAAATATCATCCGGCTGATGATCAAGCGTTTCAACAAAAATACAATCCAGATGGCCGAACCGTTGTGTCTGTGTTTTTTGGATCTAGGCCGAGCGAAATCAAATTTTTGATGGAACCTTTTTTAAGTGCCATCGGGAAAATAAAAGCCAATCATCCTGATGTGGTCGTGGTCGCACCATTGTCGGACAACATTGCAACAATGGTCCGATCCATGGCGGCGCAGGATCGTAGACTACAAGATATAGTTTTACTGGACGAAGTGGAAAAGTCCGTTGTTTTTGTCGCTTCTGATTTAGCGTTAGCATGTTCTGGCACCGTAACCTTGGAGCTGACTAATGCCGGTGTGCCAATGGTGATCGGCTATCGGTTAAGCCCTGTATCCGGCTATTTGATGGAAAAATTTGTGTTCAAAGCGCCGTTCGCCAATTTGATCAATCTGGCTGCAAGCCAGGAAATTATCCCTGAATTTTTGTCGTCCAGATGCACCGGACCAGCACTTGCTGAGGCGCTAAACCTATTGTTGCAAGACCCGAAATGTCGAGGCCAGCAGCAAAAGCTCACACAAAAAATACTCGCAAAAATGCGGTCCACTGATGGAAATGTCAGCCAAGTCGCCGCCAAAAAAGTACTGGGGCTATTGGGTTAGCGTCGATCAATCGGTTGGTAATCTCGAGCCGGTGCGCCGGTATAAACCTGCCGTGGTCGGCCAATTTTTTGACTTGGGTCACTTAGCATTTCTGACCATTGCGCGATCCAGCCAACGGTGCGGGCTAATGCAAACAACACGGTAAACATGGTGGTCGGGAAGCCCATGGCTTTTAAGGTGATGCCAGAATAAAAATCAATGTTTGGATAGAGTTTTTTCTCGACAAAGTATTCATCGCTCAATGCAATGCGTTCCAGCTCGAGCGCAACTTGCAAAATCGGATCATTTTTCTTGCCGGTGATTTCCAGAACTTCGTGACAGGTTTCCTGCATCACTTTGGCTCGTGGATCATAATTTTTGTAAACCCGGTGGCCAAAGCCCATCAGGCGGAACGGATCGCTCTTGTCCTTGGCGCGGGCTATATATTCCGGGATCCGGTCAACAGAGCCGATTTCGTTGAGCATGTTCAAGGCTGCCTCATTGGCACCGCCATGGGCTGGACCCCACAAACAGGCAACTCCGGCTGCAATACAAGCAAATGGATTGGCTCCGGACGATCCAGCTAGTCGCACGGTAGAGGTCGAGGCGTTTTGTTCGTGGTCGGCATGTAAGATGAAAATTCGATCCATGGCCCGGGCCAAGACTTTTTCGACCTTGTAATCTTCACAAGGAACCGCAAAGCACATCCGTAAGAAATTTTCAGAATATGAAAGCTCGTTTCGTGGTTCAACAAACGGCTGTCCGATTGAGAATTTATAGGCTCGTGCCGCTATGGTTGGTATTTTAGCGATCATGCGTAAACTGGCAATTTCCCGCTGTTTTGGATCATTGATGTCGGTTGAATCATGATAAAATGCGGACAGGGCACCCACTGCGCCACAAACGATCGCCATAGGGTGAGCATCCCGACGAAACCCGTTAAAAAACGCATCGAACTGGGCATGCAACATGGTGTGATAAGTCACTGATTGCTTGAAATCAGTCATTTGCTCTTTGGTCGGCAATCCGCCATTTAGCAACAAATAACTGACTTCTAAAAAGCTCGACTTTTCGGCCAATTGATCAATGGGTTAGCCGCTATAAAGCAGGGTACCTTTATCGCCATCAATATAGGTGATTTGGGACTCGCAACTAGCGGTAGAAGTAAAACCAGGGTCAAACGTAAACAATCCGGTGTCGCGATACAGGGTGCGAATATCAATCACATCTGGGCCAACTGACCCGGAGTAAACCGGCAAAGTCAGATCGTTTCCATTTGGTAATTTGATCTCTGCGTCGCTCGTCTTGTTTATTTTAATTTCCATGGAAAACCCCTCATCTGGCCGGTCTGTTTTATGATTCGCTTTGCCCTATGATAACCGGTTCGTCAGTAAATCGTCTACACGGCCCAGAGTTTCTTTCTTGCCTAATAACGCACAAGCCAGCGCAAGATCAGGTGCAGGCAGGCCGCCACTGATTGCCGCGCGCAATATGGGTCCAAATTTTCCAAATCCGATTTGATGGTGATCGGCAAAATCCTGCAATACTTGATGGACGTTTTGGGTATCCCATTTTTCCAATTCAGACAGCGATACGGCCAGTTTTTCCAAATGTTGTGTTCGTTCTTCGGTGATGGATTTCCGTGCATTTTTGTTCAATGACAGTGGGCGATTTTGGATCAAAAAAGCAACTTGATTGACCAAATCTGGGACCAGCTTTGCCCGATCGACCAAATGGGGGATACCGGCTAAAATACGTTCTTTACCAATCTTATCCGGGACAATTCCACTGTCACTGGCCATGAAGGTACATACATCCTCACACAGCCGATCCGGCTTAGCCAATTTTAGAAAATGCCCATTGATGTTGGCCATTTTCTCGAAATCAAGCCGTGATGGCCCTTTGTTGATCCCGGATAATGAAAAGGCAGAAATGGCCTCCTCATGAGAAAAAATCTCTTGATCGCCATGTGACCAACCCAGCCGAAGTAGATAGCTACGAATGGCTTCAGGTAGGTATCCCATCGCTTGATAGGCATCGACACCAAGTGCGCCGTGTCGTTTGGAAAGTTTTTTCCCATCAGGACCGTGGATCAATGGGATGTGGGCAAATACCGGGATGGACCAATCCATCGCCTGATAAATCAATTTTTGTCGTGCCGCATTTACCAGATGATCATCGCCGCGAATGACGTGCGAAACTTCCATATCATGATCATCAACCACCACCGCTAACATGTAGGTCGGCGATTGGTCGGCCCGTAACAATATCAAATCATCCAATTGTTGGTTTTGAAAGGTGACGCGCCCCTGTACGGCATCCTTGATTACGGTTTCACCACTAATTGGGGCCTTTAACCGGACAACAAAGGGGGCGTTTATTGGGTGATCTACGGTTTTGGTATCACGCCAGGGCGAGACAAACCGACGGTTTTCCTGGCGGGCGCTTTGTTTTTCAGCTTCCATATCCTTGGCAGACATATAGCACTGATAAGCGGTTCCCTTGGCTAGCATTTCTTGGACCACGGATACATGACGCGAAGCTGCATCGCTTTGGAATACCGCTGGTTCGTCCGGGCCTAATCCGAGCCATTCCAGCCCCGATAAAATGGCTTCAATGGCATGGCTGGAAGAACGGGCGCGATCAGTGTCCTCAATGCGTAGTAAAAACTTCCCACCAAAGTGCCGGGCAAAAAGCCAATTAAATAATGCCGTGCGAGCACCGCCAATATGTAGATATCCGGTCGGTGAGGGCGCGAAACGTGTAACGATTTTTGACATTGATCTACCTTTGAAGAAGAACCATGCAAGCCATGATGCCGCGTGATAGCATGGGCGTGCGGTAAGGCAAGGAAAACGAATTTGCGCGAATTTAACAAAATAAGCCCAAGATTGGATCGTCTTGATTTGGGTGCTGCTAAAATAACCCAGTTGTTGGATGGATTGTTCCCAGAACCAACGCCCGGCAGCATCGCCTTGTGGGGGCCTTGGGCTTTTTGTTTTGGTATTGCGTTTTGGTTTGCACCATCATCTGAACCGGCGATTTGGCTGGTACCTTTGGCTCTGGCATTTAGTATTATCGCGGTGCTTTGGGTTGGGTTTCAGGCCAATTCCAATGCAAAGCTATTTTTCTTTCTAGCCATGGTCTGTGCCATTTTATTAGGCATGGGGCGGGCCGAGTTGCGCGGGATGAACAAGGCTGCCCAAGTTATGCCATCAGGCGCAAGATCATGGGTGGTCACCGGAAAGTTAAACAAGATCGACCGAGAAGTCGGGCATCGGGCTAGGTATCTGATCGGTGTGCAGGAAATCGAAGGGTTAAACCCTGAGCAACTCCCAAAATATGTTCGGGTGGGTGGGTTTGCCGGTGACGCAAAGATCGGATCCATTGTCCGATTTCTGGCCAGACTTGAACCGCCACGTCAAGCGGTTGTTCCCGGCGGATTTTCATTTTCCAGAAATGCGTGGTTTCAACAAATCGGCGGCACCGGGTTTACTCTAGGGCATCTCGAAGTCCTAGTTGAACCAAAAATAAATTCAGTGGCATTGCGATTGTTCAAGCTCCGATATGACCTATCGGCGACCATTCGCAACCGAATGCCGGGGCAGTCTGGCGCAGTGGCTGCCGCCCTGATCACCGGGGATCGTAGCGCAATTAAAGAGGAAACTTCTGTAGCCTTTCGGGAGGCCGGATTGGGTCATTTGCTGGCAATCTCAGGCCTGCACATGTCATTGGTTGGTGGCATAGCTTTCTTTATTGCATCTCTGCTTTTTTCAATGATCCCGGCAATTGGGGCGCGCATGGATGCGCGAAAACCCGCTGCAATTATTGGTATTCTTGTGTCGTTTTCCTATTTGATGATCTCTGGCGCGACCGCCCCAACCCAGCGTGCTTTTATAATGCTTGGGCTTATTTTTTTGGCGGTATTGCTGGGGCGACGAGCTTTGTCGATCCGTACCATTTCCATGGCCGCGTTGTTGGTGGCATTGCTCTCGCCCGAATATGTGGTCAGTCCCGGTTTTCAAATGTCATTTGCGGCTAGTTTAGCCCTAATCGCGTTTTACCAACGCGCTCGGCCCATACTCCAGATCAATAACCAAAAAGCTGCAACTGGTTTGGCAATATCAGGTGCTTTTCGGAAGGGGACGGCTTTCTTGTTCGGGGTTTTACTAACCAGCTTGGTTGCCGGGATCGCCACCGCGCCATTTGCCAGCTGGCATTTTCATAAAATTGCCGTTTATTCACTGCTAGGTAATTTATTAGCCATGCCGGTTTTTACCATTTTGGTCATGCCATTTTTGTTTATCGGCGTTTGCCTGATGCCGCTTGGGTTGGAGGGAACTTTCTTTCAAATTGCATCGCTTGGGCTACTCTCCGTCCAACAAACATCAGCATATACTGCGGATTTACCCGGTGCTGTATGGGCCATTGGCTCCGTTTCACCGGTCAGTTTATTGCTGGAAGCCATGGCGCTGGTCATGGTGTGCATTGCTTATGAGCGGTTAAAATATGTTGGTCTAGCGCTCCTGTTGATTTCCATGGTGGTGCGTACCAATCATGTGCAACCTGATATTTGGCTCGATCATAAAGGCGGCGTGATCCTGCCTCATGGCGACAAGGACAGGACGCCAATTGTATTTGGAAAACCAAATAAGTTTGCATTACGTTTATTTTTTGAAGCAGTCGGAATGCCGGATACCGCAAGTTCTAAAATTCAAAAAATACAGAACGCCATATGCGACGCACACGGCTGTACGATAAAATTGGATGACAAATTGATCTCGATACGATCGTTTGTCGAAGATGTAGAGACAGACTGCCAATTCGCCGATCTGATTGTGGTGCCGGGATCGCTTTCATCGCGACAACAAGTAGCATGCGAAGGTGCAAAAGTCCTGACATTATCAAAAACAGCTGGATCACTGGTCTATCTTCGAGAAAATCAATGGATCATCAAGCGCCCGCAAAGCGATAGAATTTGGGACCGTGCCGCACAAAAAGGCAGATGAATAAAACTCGAAACCCAGTTTGAGCAGTACTGCGGAAATCTTATTGGTAGGTTCGCATCAAACCAACCAATGTGCCTTGTACTTTTATCCGATCTGGTCCGAAAATTCTGGTTTCATATTCTGGATTGGCTGCTTCCAACGCAATGGTGCTGCCTTTGCGACGAAACCGTTTCAAAGTGGCTTCTTGATCATCAACCAGAGCCACGACAATATCGCCATTTTGGGCTGTGTTTGCGCGGCGGATAACCACCGTATCGCCATCATGAATGCCGGCATCAACCATCGAATCGCCTTGAATGGTCAGGGCAAAGTGCTCGCCGCGCCCAACCATGTCTGCCGGTGCGGCAAAGCGATCCGTTTCATGTTGAATGGCCTCAATCGGCGATCCTGCCGCGATACGGCCTAAAATCGGGATGTCCACCGTATTGGCTGCCACAGGCCGGGCCATATCGGGATTATTCGAAACAACATTGGGCTTGAACCCGCCAATCGGTTGTTTGGGTACATTGGCCTCAGGCAGTTTGATCACTTCCAATGCTCTGGCGCGATGCGGCAGGCGGCGGATAAACCCGCGTTCTTCCAAAGCCGTGATCAATCGATGAATTCCAGACTTTGAGGCAAGCCCCAACGCGTCTTTCATCTCGTCAAAAGAGGGCGAAACACCGGAATCGGTCAATCGTTGATTGATGAAAACCAGCAATGCGTGCTGTTTTTGGGTAAGCATGATACCTCCTCGAGCAAAAAAAGAGAACAAATCAACAACAAGTATCGATGTTCTACATGTGTTCTATTTACGCGTCAAGAGCGGGGTTTTGTTAAAAGTTGCTGGGTAGCATCCGCGAGGTTTTCCTGTCGCATCAGGCTTTCGCCGACCAAAATGGCTGCCGCACCAACGCTGGTTACGGCTTTGACATCTGAGGGAGTGTGTATCCCGCTTTCGGAAACGTACGTTCTGGATTTGGGTGCTTCTTGCAATAAATGGGCTGTGGTTTGTAAATCTGTACTGAAATTGTGCAAGTTTCTGTTATTTACACCAATCAGGCAGTTGGCCGGTAATTGCAAGGCCCGGTCCAGTTCAACCCGATCGTGGGTCTCGACCAGCACATCCAATTGGTAAGATTGGGCAATGGCTTGCAATTCTGCTGCCTGTTCATCCGAGAGGATGGCCATGATCAGCAAGACACAATCGGCTCCCAGACAGCGCGATTGCAGAATTTGCCACGGATCAATCATGAAATCCTTGCGAAGCATCGGCAATTGATTGGCGCTTCTGGCTTCGGTGAAATGGTCATCACTGCCCATAAAGTGGACATTTGTCAGCACGGAAAGACAGGTGGCTCCGCCAAGTTGATAGTCTTTGGCATGGGCGGCTGGATTGAAATCTGCCCGGATCAGTCCTTTGGATGGGCTTGCCTTCTTGATCTCGGCAATCAATGCCACTTCCTGACGGGAGGCTACATCATGGACCGCTTGGGCAAAACCTTTGGTCGGAGGCCGATCGGCCAATTGAGCTTCGAGCGTTGAAAGTGGCGTACGCGCCTTGGCTTGCACGAGTTCCAGTCGCTTTGCTGCGACGATGTCATCCAATACACTCATGAATGCGAACCGTTGGAAACGGCCACCAGTTTGGCCAAGGCGGAAGCGGCGCGCCCTTGATCAATGGCTTGCTTGGCTTGAGCAATCCCGTCGTGCAAATCGGAAACAAGATCGGCAACTAGCAATGCGGCCCCGGTGTTCAGCAATACAATGTCGCGAAAGGCTCCGGTTTGACCGCCCAGCAATGCGGTGATGGCGCTTGCGTTTTCTTGCGGACCACCTCCGGCTAATTCATCTGGATTGACCAATTGCAAACCAAACTGGGTCGGGTCCAATGAAAAGGTGCTGATCTGCCCGTTCTTTAGCTCTGTAACTTGCGATGTTGTTGTGGTGGTCAATTCGTCCATTCCATCATCACCGCACACCACCCAGGCCCGTTGTGCGCCCAGATTACGTAAGGTATGCGCCATAGGTTCAGTCCACTTGCGATCAAATACGCCTAACAGTTGGCGCTGGGTGCCCGCCGGGTTAGACAGGGGACCGAGCAAATTAAAAATGGTTCGCAGGCCCAGTACAGATCGGGCCGGGGCTGCATATTTCATGGCAGCATGGTGGGCCGGTGCAAACATAAATCCGATATTGGCCTCACGCATACAAGCCTCAACGCCGCCTTCGGGTTGTTGTAGTTTTACGCCGAGCTTTTCCAACACTTCCGAGGATCCGGATTTGGACGACAACGCCTTGTTTCCATGTTTGGCTACAACCGCACCCGCTCCGGCGGCAACGATCGCGGTTGCGGTTGAAATGTTGAACGAGCCTTTGCTGTCTCCGCCGGTGCCACACGTGTCGATGGCACCAGTTGGTGAGGAAACCGGGGTCAGGCGGGACCGTAAAACTTTGGCGCCTGCTGTAATGATCTCGGGCGTTTCGCCAATGGTACGTAAGGCCACCAAGAAACTACCGATCAGAATGTCATCAACCTGCCCGGACATGATCAGTTCAAAGGC
>JAJFFR010000166.1 GCA_021776555.1 Robiginitomaculum sp. | reverse complement strand
ACTTCCATATTACCGGTATCTGGCGCGGCACAATTGAACACTTCAGGTGCCAAATGGCTCCAGCCGGTTTCCTCGGCCAAATAAGCGTATTCTACGGTGTTCAGGCCAAATCCATGGTCCGAACCGGTTAGCCAGAAGTTCCACAAGCCAGCTTTTTTAGCTTTGGCTTTCAGGGTTTCTAAAATTTCAGTTTGGCGGTCGGTAAACGCGAAACGTTCACCACCCGCAGCTCTGCCCACCTCAGAAAAATACTCTTCTTCCAATGGCATAATATCATTGCGGATCATGTGCCGCACTTGGTCCAGTAGTGGCTGGACCTTTTTTGAAATTCCTAAATCCATACTCAAAACCCTCTCCATTTCGCAAATCTACCAGCATGAAACGCATAATCGCCCAATAATTCCTGGGCAGCCCGGATCCGTTTCATATATAGTCCCATATCGTGTTCATCGGTCATGCCAATGCCGCCTAGCAGCTGCACACCTTCATTAGCCGCCAGTATGGCAACTTCGCCAGATTTGGCTTTGGCCAATGATGCAATCATGCCGGAATGTTCAGCCGATGCTTCAAAATCCTGTCCAGCTTTGATCACGGCTGAGCGAACGAGTTCCAGTTCGGAATACAAGTGAGCGGAGCGGTGTTGTAACCCTTGAAACGAGCCAATTTTCTGGCCAAACTGCGAGCGATCTTTCAGATATTCCATGCTGGTTTCAAAGCATTGCGCCGAAGCCCCCAACATTTCTGCGGCCAAACCGATACGCCCGGCATTCAAAGCCGGTTCCAACGCATCCAAGCCTTTGCCAGCCTCGCCGATCAAATCACCGCCTGACACCTCAACATTATCAAATTTTGCACCGGCATAATTGCGCGAATCCAGCAATTTAGTCGAACTGGTAGAAATGCCTTTGGCTTTCGCATCAACCAAGAACAAGGACAGACCATCCTGATCGCCAGCTTCGCCATCGGTTCGGGCTAACACCAAATAGCCATCCGCATCGAACCCGTCGATGATATAGGCTTTGCTGCCATTTAACCGATAGCCATTGCCCAGCTTTTCAGCCTGCAATTGCGAGCTAGCCGGATCGTGCTTCACCCCTTCGTCCAGCGCCAAGGCGATAACCGCCTCGCCACTGACCATTTTGGGTAGCCACGCCTGCTTTTGGGCCTCACTGGCACCGCGCAAGACTTGGGTCGCCATTACTGCGCTGGACAAAAACGGACTGGTCGTCAGATTTTTACCCATTTCCTCAAGGATCAACGCCGCGCCGGTCATGCCAAAGTCCAGCCCGCCATATTGCTCTTCGACCAAAATCCCGGCCCAACCCATTTCGGCCATTTCGACCCAAAGCGCCCGGGACCACCCTAATGTGTCACCGGCATCACGCATCTTTCGAAACACGGAAACGGAGGCTTTTTCAGCCAGAAAACCTTTGGCGGAATCCCGCACCATTTCTTGCTCTTCGGTATATACCAATGCCATGTCAGACTACTTTCGGATCAGGAAGACCAAGAATACGCTTGGAAATAATGTTTAATTGCACTTCGGATGTGCCGCCTTCAATGGAGTTACCCTTGGTTCGCAACCAAGCGCGCGGCAATTCACCCTCGTTCGAGGCCTCACCTTCCCATTCCAATGCTGACATCCCTTTGGAGGCCATCATCAACTCAAAGCGACGCTTGTTCAGCTCGGTACCATAATATTTGAGCATGGAAGAACGCGCCCCAACACCGTGGCCCGCCTTGGCCTCGTCTTTGGCCCGCTCCATGGTGAGCAAAAATGCCCAGCCATCCAGTTCGGCCGTGGCGATTTTGGCACGCAATGCTGTGTCGGACAATTGGCCGTCATCATCGGCACCCAATGCTGAAACCGCCACTTCGCCCAATCCACGGGAAGCAAATGCAGAGCCACCGGAACCACCAATCATTTCGCGTTCATGAGTGAGTAGATATTTGGCGATATCCCACCCCCGGTCCAGCGTGCCCACTAGGTTTTCTTTGGGGACTTTTACATCATCAAAAAAGGTTTCGCAAAATGGTGATTTGCCAGAAATCAAGGTAATGGGTTTGGTGCTAACACCCTTGCTGGCCATATCGAACAGAACGAACGAGATACCTAAATGTTTGCGGGCTTCACGATTGGTTCGAACCAGACAAAAAATCCAGTCGGCCTTGTCGGCATAGGAGGTCCAGACCTTTTGACCATTGACCAGATAATGATCGCCCTTGTCTTCACAGCGGGTTTGTAGACTGGCTAGGTCAGATCCAGCTCCCGGCTCGGAATAGCCTTGGCACCAACGAATTTCCCCGCGCACAATTGGTGGTAAATACTCTTTCTTTTGCTCTTCAGAACCAAATTTGAGCAAGGCTGGCCCCAACATCCAGATGCCGAAGCTTTGCAAGGGTGGCCGCGCACTAATTCGCGCCATTTCTTTCTTCAAAATTTTAGATTGCTCGCGGGATAAACCGCCGCCGCCATATTCTTTGGGCCATTCCGGGGCTGTCCAGCCCTTTTCGCCCATAAGTTTTAGCCAGTTGCGCTGATCATCACTTTTGAATTCGAAGTTCCGCCCGCCCCAACAAGCATCGGACTCAGTTCGCATGGGTTTTCGCATGGTTTTGGGGCAATTTGCCTCGAGCCAATCGCGGGTTTCTTGTTGAAATTGTTCCAAATCTGCCATGTTAAATTCGATCCCGTTCGATGACTTGCCTACAATAATTGCCCAATCCGTTCACACCAACCGCAAAGTCGGCGAATGCCGCATTTTTGGTTTGTCCCTGATAGAACCGGAAATAAATTTGTTGAATAATGACCGCTAACCGCCACAAGCCATAGGTGTAGTAAAAGACAAATCCGCTCGGATCGATCCCGGTCTTGGATGCATAGTGCTCCAGCGCCTGTTGGCGGCTGAACATGCCGGGCGCCCAACTGGGTTGTTTGGCTAAATTTTTCATCGGCTCCGGATCATTGATTTCGGTCCAATAGGCCAAGGTATTGCCCAAATCCATCAAAGGGTCGCCCAAGGCTGAAATTTCCCAATCCAGCACCGCATTGATTTGAAACGGATTTTTACTATCCAAGATCATGTTGTCGATCCGAAAATCACCATGCAGGATCGAAGCGCGACCGGTTTCCGCCGGGATATTATCCAGCAACCATTTACGTACATCTTCAAACGCATCAACATCAGGCGTTTGCGCCCGTTCATAACGCCGGTCCCAACCGGTGATCTGGCGGGTAACGTACCCCTCTGCCTTGCCAAACTCACGCAATCCAACCTGATCAATATCCAGCTTGTGCAAAGCCACCAGTAAATCAAAAAAGGTCGTACACAGCTTGGCAGCATCCGACTTATTCCAACCCAGTTCGGGTGGAAATTCCGATTTGATCAATAACCCTTCAACCCGCTCCATAACGTAAAATGGCGCACCAACTACGTCTTCATCTTCAGAATAGAGCAAACAGGCCGGTACAGGGAAATGTCCGTTCAAGGCCTGCATGATCCGATATTCGCGTCCCATATCGTGGCCGCTTTTGGGCTTTGATCCAGCAGGAGGTCGGCGCAAGACCAGTGAAACATCAGGGTATTCTAGCAAATAAGTCAAATTGGATGCGCCGGAAGGAAATTGTCGGATTTTTGGAGCACCGATAGCACCTTTTATTTTGCCGTCCAGAAACTGCCCAATCCGCTTGGCATCCAGTTCCTCACCGCTTCGAACTTCAATGGTTGCGTTTTCTCCACTCAAAGCAGATATCCCCCATCGATCACAATTTCGGTGCCGGTGGTATAGCTCGAGCTATCTGAAGCTAGGTATAAAACGGCACCGGCCATCTCGTCGGGCTGGGCCATCCGGTTCATTGGAACATTACCCTTGAGCAGGGTATCCAGCAGTTTTTCGTCTTGCTTGAATACGGCAGTCATTTTGGTATCGGTAAAACCGGGCAACACTGCATTGCAGCGAATGTTTTCAGGCGCATATTCCTTGGCAAAGGATTTGGTCATTGAAACCAAAGCCGCCTTGGTGACCGAATACACCCCTTGCAACTGGCCGGGCTGGATCGCGTTGATCGAGGCGATGTTGATAATGGATCCGGACCCGGCGGCCCGCATTAACGGGATCGCCTTGGCCGATAGAAAAAACGGGCCTTTTACATTGACCTCCATGGTCTTGTCATAGGCCCATTCTGGCGTTTCCGACACCGGTCCGTAAAACGGATTGGTCGCACCGTTATTAACCAGAATATGCAGTTTTCCATGCTTCTTGGCGATGGCACCCATGGTTTGCTCGATGGAGGACAACTCCCCAGCATGACAAACCATGGCATGGGCGCTGCCCCCAGTGTCATTAATTTTTTCGGCAACAGCTTGGCACCCTTCTAATTTGCGAGAGGTGCAAATGACGTGCGCGCCAGCTTCGGCCAGTCGCAGCGCAATGGCTTCACCAATACCGCGCGAAGCCCCATTGATCAGGGCGACACGTCCGGATAGATCAAAATTGGATTGCGACACATTACCCCCTTCGCAACGAACAGAATTTGTTGCACTGTACCGACAATCAAACAGGGAGCAAGAGCCGTCCGAACCCGATAGGCAAATTGTCCCACTGCAAGGGGAAAATTATGAAATCTAGCAAAGATCAGACCATTATCACGCACATGGGCAAACTAGAATTGACATTGCCGTCGCTGGATTCGCCCATGAAATGGGCTTCAGCCGGTTGGTCGGACATGTTCAAAAGACCGTTTTATTCCTTTGGCTATGGCGCTGCCTTTACCTTGGGCGGGCTTCTTCTGACTTGGTTCTTGTTTGATATTGGCTGGACCGCTGCCATTCCGGTTTTGGCCGGCGGGTTTATGCTGATCGGACCGTTCTTTGCGATTGGCCTTTATGCCATGAGCCGCCGGTTT
>JAJFFR010000165.1 GCA_021776555.1 Robiginitomaculum sp. | reverse complement strand
GCTGATGGGATTACCTATTGCTTGGGCCGCCGATCGCTATAACCGGGTCAATATCATCACCGCATCCTTGGCTCTGTGGAGTGTATTTACCGTTGCCTGTGGCGCCGCTGGCAATTTTTGGCAATTGTTTCTGGCCCGGGTTGGTGTCGGCTTTGGTGAGGCTGGTTGTACGCCGCCAGCCCATTCTTTGATATCCGATCATTATCGACCGGAAGAGCGGGCCGGGGCGTTGGCGATCTACTCGCTGGGCATTCCTATCGGTGCATTGATTGGTTTGGCGGCTGGCGGCTGGCTAGTCCAGACGTTCAACTGGCAAACCGCCTTCTTGGTCGTGGGACTGCCGGGCGTGTTGGTGGCAATCATTGCTCGAATGTGGTTGAAAGAACCGGAGCGCGGGCGGCTTGAAAAAGCTCCTGTAACAAGCATGGCAATGGCTGAAGTCATTGGAGCGCTTCGGAGGAAATCGACCTTTTGGTGGATCGCCTTTGCCTCTTCCGTATTGAGTTTTGGCGGTTATGCCTTGAACGCATGGATGGTGCCGCATTTTGAACGGACGTTTGAATTGTCCAAAATCGAAGTGGCGATCAGCTTTGGCATGGCAGGTCTGATCCCAACCATGCTGGGCACCTATTTTGGCGGATGGATCACCGATCGTTTGGGGCGGCGGGATATTCGCTGGTATGGCTGGGTTCCGGCTATTGCCGCATTGGTTATGGGGCCGACTTTCTTTTTGGCATTGCAAATGACCCGGATCGAATTTTTGTTGGCAATTTGGTTGGTTCCCGCATTTGCAGCGGGCGTGTGGTTTGCCCCGGCTTCCGCAATGGTGCAAAACATTGTCGCACCGGGAATGCGGGCCATTGCCGTCGCGGTTTCCCTGTTTATCAGCAATATGATCGGATTGGGGCTTGGCCCGATGGTCACCGGTGCGATCAGTGCTCATTTGACACTGGCCGACGGATCAAACCAAGCAACAGCTTTGCAATCGGCGCTGTCGATCATCGTCTGGATTTATCCAATCGGGGCCATGTTCTACTTTCTTGCCATGCGAACTTTGCCGCGTGACTGGATCAAAGCTTAGATTTGGGAGCCTATTTGGCCTTTGCTGGCGCAACCAATGCGGCCAAAGCTAGGCCAAGCGCCAGATAACACCACCCACAATGCCCGTAAAGGACCAACGCATTGCTTCCAACCATTGGCTCCACTTGCCCGCCAAGGCAGATTTTCACGTGGGCCAGCGGATCGCCATAAATAACCGCCATCGAAAAGATGGATCCAAAGAAAGAAATAATGGCAGCGAGAAATAGCCCGCCTTTTGCGTGCGCATCGAGCCATTGCAAAAATGATTTATTGCCAGCCGCAATTGCTGTTGCTGTCTTTGCCATGATCACATCCTTATTTGCTATTCGATTGGGCCAACCCTGCTTGTCTTCCTTACAGAAGGGAAGCAAAAATTGAGGTATTGCGACAAATTAGCGCAAATGGGGGTATTATAGGATGTTGCCGATTGCCAAAGTTGCCAAACAAGGCTTTTTAGAGGCATCGAACTGGAATCAGGTGCCTATTGGGCATCTGAATGGAGGGGTACTATGGAAAAATCGATGCCGCGCAAAGGTATGGGGCTTGATGTCCTGACATTGGCTGTGGTTCTGATTGTATTGTCAGTGCTGGGCCTATTGTGGTCTGCCGGAACGCAAGACCCGTTATTGCAAGTCCATACTTGGATTATGACTGGAGCCTTTGTGCTGGGTCTGGTTGCTTTGGCGATGAAGGGCTTTGCGGGTCTCGACAATGATCAGAGCCGATACAATGAGGGGATCATCAAGGCGGGCGTTATTGCCACCCTGTTTTGGGGCATTGTTGGTTTCTTAGTTGGGGTGATTATCGCCTTCCAACTGGCTTTTCCAGCTCTGAATATCGAAGGGATCGGTTGGCTGAATTTTGGCCGATTACGCCCTATTCATACCTCTGCGGTTATTTTTGCCTTTGGCGGCAACGCATTGATGGTCACCTCGTTTTACGTGGTGCAGCGGACCAACCGGGCCAGACTGGCCGGCGGCATTTGGCCGTGGTTTGTGTTCTGGGGCTACCAGCTGTTCATTTTGCTGGCTGCATCCGGCTATATTATGGGCGTTACCCAATCCAAAGAATATGCCGAACCAGAATGGTATGTTGATATTTGGCTGACCGTAGTTTGGGTTAGTTATTTGCTGGTGTTTCTAGGTACCCTGATGAAGCGCAAGCAGGCTCATATCTATGTGGCGAACTGGTTTTACCTATCCTTTATCGTGACGGTGGCCATGTTGCACATCGTTAATAATCTTTCGATGCCGGTCACTTTGTACGGCATTAAATCCTACTCGGCATTTTCCGGGGTGCAGGATGCATTGACCCAATGGTGGTACGGCCACAATGCAGTTGGCTTTTTCCTGACGGCTGGTTTCTTGGGGATCATGTACTATTTTGTGCCGAAGCGGGCAGAACGTCCGGTCTATTCTTACCGGCTATCGATCATTCACTTCTGGGCTTTGATTTTTACCTATATTTGGGCAGGTCCGCACCATTTGCACTATACCGCTTTGCCAGAGTGGACCCAGACATTGGGCATGGTGTTCTCGGTGGTGCTGTGGATGCCGTCTTGGGGCGGCATGATCAATGGTCTAATGACCTTGTCAGGCGCTTGGGACAAATTACGGACTGATCCGGTTATGCGGATGATGGTGGTTTCCGTGGCGTTTTATGGCATGTCGACCTTTGAAGGTCCGGTGATGGCCATTCGCTCGGTTAACTCCTTGTCTCACTATACGGATTGGACGGTTGGTCACGTACATTCCGGTACACTTGGCTGGGTTGGATTTGTGAGCTTTGGAGCGATTTATTGCTTGGTGCCATGGATATGGAAACGCAAGCGGCTCTATTCCAACGATATGGTCGAATGGCATTTTTGGATCGCTACCATTGGTATCGTTTTCTACATCACATCGATGTGGGTCAGCGGGATCATGCAAGGTCTGATGTGGCGTGCGTATAATAGCTTTGGTTTCCTCGAGTATTCCTTCGTGGAAACGGTCGAGGCGATGCACCCGTATTATATCATCCGGGCAACTGGTGGTCTGCTGTTCCTGATTGGGGCGTTGATCATGGCCTACAATATCTGGCGAACCATTCGTGGTGATGTGCGTAAAGTGGAGCCGCTTCCCGAAGCAGAGCCACTTGCTGCTGCCATTCCAGCTGAATAGGAGAGAGTTATGTTAGAGAAACACCAAGTCCTCGAGAAAAACTCTATCCTGCTAACCATCGGCATCCTGATTGTGGTGGCGATTGGTGGCTTGGTTGAGATTGCTCCGCTGTTTTACATTGAGAACACCATTGAGAAGGTCAAGGGCATGCGCCCGTACACCCCGCTCGAACAGTTTGGTCGCAATGTATACACCCGTGAAGGCTGCTATTTGTGTCATTCGCAAATGATCCGTCCTTTGCGCGATGAAGTGGAACGCTATGGTCATTACTCGCTAGCGGCGGAAAGCATGTATGACCACCCGTTTCAGTGGGGATCCAAGCGGACTGGGCCAGATTTGGCCCGGGTTGGCGGTAAATATTCGGATGAATGGCACCGCGAGCACATGAAAAACCCGCAAGGGATCGTCCCGGAATCGGTCATGCCGACCTATGCATTTTTGTCAGACAATATGCTCGACGACAAACTGGTGGCGGATCATTTGAAAGCGCTTCGAATTGTGGGTGTCCCATACACCGACGAACAAATTGCGGCAGCTAAAAGTGACCTAGTGACCCAGTTGGACGAGTTCGCCGATGACTATGACGGGTTCG
The DNA here is from genome assembly GCA_021776555.1 of Robiginitomaculum sp. Taxonomy (GTDB): domain Bacteria; phylum Pseudomonadota; class Alphaproteobacteria; order Caulobacterales; family Maricaulaceae; genus Robiginitomaculum_B. The sequence goes on along the minus strand of JAJFFR010000165.1, from coordinate 6,400 downwards.
TTGCACGGTATCCTAATGCTGCGGTTCGGGACTTCGATGGAGATCCAGAACATGCAACCGAAATGGATGCATTGATCGCATATTTGCAAATGCTTGGTACTTTGGTTGATTTTGACCAATACGAAGCGTTGGCTGACGAAAATCTGAGATAGGGGGCAGACATGAATTATGAAGCAATGGCCCACTTCGCCCAAACTTGGGGGATGATCTATTTCATGCTGATTTTTGCAGGCGCGGTGACCTATATTTTCTGGCCAAGTAATCGCAAAAAATTTGAAGATGCGGCCAACTCGCCGTTTAATGAGGAGCTGGACTGATGACAGATAAACCGGAACTCGACGAACATTCTGGTGTCTATACCACCGGTCATGAGTGGGATGGTATCAAAGAACTGAATACACCTTTGCCGAAATGGTGGCTGTATATCAATTATATCAGCATCGTCTGGGCGATTATTTATTGTATCTTTATGCCATCTTGGCCGGGACTGCCGGGCATGGGCTATTTCAAAGGCCTGCGTAATCATTCAGAACGAGCCAATGTGGCGGTTGCCCTTGATAAATTACAAGCCGCACGAGCGGCCAATGCTCAAAGCCTGACTAGCATCTCGCTGGATCAGGTGGAAAATGATCCTGATTTGTTGACCTTTGCAATGGCAGCAGGACGTTCGGCGTTTGGCGATAATTGCGCCACATGCCACGGTTCTAACGGGATTGGTTCCGTTGGGTATCCAGCCCTAAATGACGATGTCTGGCTGTGGGGTGGTAATCTTGATGAAATCAAACAAACCATCACCTATGGTATTCGCTCCGGACATGACGAAGCGCGGTTTTCCCAAATGCCAGCCTTTGGTCGGGATGAGTTATTGAGTGGTTCCGAAATTTCGGATTTGACCGAGTTGGTTTTGGCCATGGGCGGTTCCGATCATGACCAGAGTGCTGCTGCGCGCGCTACAACCAATTTTGAGGAGCAATGCTCGATTTGCCATGCCGAAGATGGAACCGGTGACCGGTACCAAGGCGCGCCAAACTTGATTGACTCCGAATGGCTGTTCGGCGGTTCGCGCAGCGAAATTACCGAAACCATCGCCAATTCCAGATTTGGCATTATGCCCAATTGGGAGCAGCGTTTGCAGCCATGGACCATTGATAGTCTGGCGGTTTATGTCCACTCATTGGGTGGCGGCGAATAAGATTGACCTACAAATTTGATGCAAAAGGGGACCAGAGTTGGTCCCCTTTTATTTGTGGTAATAGGTAGCCGTTATATTTACATTTGCCCTGCGTTGTTTTGCCACTTGGCGAGGGCCGGTTGGACATCCTATTTAAGGGAAGAATCGGTGTAAGGCTGCGAGTTGATGACACAAAAGAAAACCAATAAAACAACCATCATTGGCGGAAACAAGACGGGTACGGGTGCAGCTCATGACTCGCATGGTATCGAGGCTGTGGATGCTCAGGCGGTAAACTCCGCTGAATCCCGCGAATTATACAAGTCTCGGGTGCAAATATACCCGAAACTGGCCCACGGTTTATACCGCAAGATCAAGTGGCTGCTGCTGTTCGCCACCTTGGCGATTTATTACATATTGCCATGGATACGGTGGGATCATGGGGCCAATGCGCCGGATCAGGCCGTACTGGCGGATTTTGCCGGTCGTCGGTTTTATTTCTTCTGGATCGAATTGTGGCCCCAGGAAGTGTATTACATTACCGGTCTGTTGATCTTGGGCGCATTTTCCTTGTTTCTGGCAACGGCGCTGTTTGGTCGAGTGTGGTGCGGCTACGCTTGCCCGCAAACTATCTGGACCGATCTGTTCATTGTTGTTGAGCGCTGGATCGAAGGGGACCGCAACGCCCGGATCAAATTGGCCAAACAGCCGATGCGCGGTCAGCGTCTGATGAAAACAGTATTCAAACATGCCATTTGGCTGTTGATCTCATTTGTCACCGGCGCAGCCTTCATTTTGTATTTTCATGATGCGCCAACGATTGCTTCGGCCTTTTTCCTCGGTAAAGCGCCCGGCTCGGCTTACTTGTTTGCCGGGATTCTGACCTTCACCACCTATTCGTTGGCCGGATTGATGCGCGAGCAGGTTTGCACCTATTTGTGTCCTTGGCCACGTATTCAAGCGGCCTTGACCGATGAGGATACGTTAGAAGTAACCTATCGCGGTTATCGCGGCGAACCTCGAGGTCCACACAAGAAAAAGGACAGTTGGGAAGGCAGGGGTGATTGCATTGATTGTAAGCTGTGTGTCGCCGTGTGCCCGATGGGCATTGATATCCGTGATGGTGATCAGCTTGAGTGTATCAATTGTGCATTGTGCATTGATGCTTGCGATGGCGTGATGAAAAAAATCGGGCGACCAATTGGTTTGATCGCCTATGACACCGAAAAAAACCGGCTACGCCATGAATGTGGCGAGAAGCCAAGTTTCAGTATTATTCGGGCTAGAACCATTGCCTATGGTAGTTTGATTGCCCTAATTGGCGCCTTGATGGTGGCAGGCTTAAGCACCCGCTCAACGCTCGATTTGAACGTATTACGCGACCGGTCTCCGACTTATGTTCGGTTGTCTGATGGCAGCGTGCGTAATGGCTATTTGGTTAAAGTGATCAACAAGGGGACAATAACCCGGCAATTTGAAATCAGCTTTTCCGGTTTAAGCGACTATTCGATCAAGGTAGTTGGACAAAAAGTAACCAGCGAAAAAGTATTGGTCTTAGCCAAGGCGGATGAGGTGCGAAACGTAAAAATGTATGTTACATTGCCTAAGTCCCAGATCAGTGTTTCTGGTTCGTCTATTCCCATTACGATTGAAGTAATCGAACAAGTTGCAGATGGGAAAACTGCCGAAACGCAGAGCAACAAATCTGTATTTATGACGGGTATGAAATGACCGAAAAAAAAACATTCATCATCAACGGACGGCACGTATTTGCCGGGTTTGTTGTGTTTTTTGGGATCATCATCGGGGTGAACATCGTGTTCATCACCATGGCCAACAAGTCATTTCCCGGCGAGACTGTGGAAGACCCGTATGAAAAAGGTGTCCATTTTAATGATACATTGGGCGAACGCGCAATCGCAGCTGAATTGGGTTGGAAAATCACTTATTCACTTGTGCCTGCCCAAGGTGGAAGTAACCAATTTGTAGTCAAGGTGATCGATGCGGATGGACCGGTCGATGGGCTAGATATTGATTTGGCCGTTATGTGGGCGACAGCGCGCCAAGCAGATACACAATTACGGTTAATTCCGGCCGGTAATGGTATCTATCGCGGACGGCTAGCGGCCAATGGTCTGCCAAATGCAACGATGTCTTTTACCGGGTTGGTGGTGCGAAGTTCTGATGATGCCAGAATGACATTTGCGGGCCGATTATGAGCGATGCGCAGACCACCCAGCGCGGTTGTCCAACAACAGGTGGTCCAGTTTCAGACTTTGGTGCTGCAGCCGATCCAGCTGCTTTTGTAACCAAGGACCAAGACGGTTTGTCCCGGATAGAGCTGCTAGTCCGTGGCGCTAAATGTGCAGGTTGCATATCAAAAATTGAGGGCGGCGTTACTAGCTTGCCCGGTATTGAAGACGTTCGTTTGAACCTGTCTACCGGCAAATTATCCGTGTCATGGCGCACCGCTGAGGGCAATTCCAATGCTATCGCTAAAAAAGTAGCGGATTTGGGCTATCAGGTCTCGCCGTATGATCCGGGAGAAGCCGAAGATGAGCGAGACAAAGAGGGACGTTTTTTACTGCTGTGCATGGCGGTCGCTGGCTTTGCTATGATGAATATCATGCTGCTGTCCGTTTCGGTCTGGTCTGGCTTTACCGGTGAAATGAATGAAAGCACCAGAGTGTTGTTTCATTGGTTCTCGGCTTTGATTGCGTTGCCCGCTGCGGCCTTTGCCGGACAACCGTTCTTTCGTAGTGCGTTTCGCTCGCTAGCCAAAGGGCAGGCCAATATGGATGTGCCGATTTCACTGGCGGTCTTTCTGGCTTTGGGTCTGAGCGTTTATGAAACCTCGACCGGTGGTGAAAATACCTATTTTGATGCGGCAGTCATGCTGTTGTTTTTTCTGCTTATTGGGCGATGGCTGGATCATCGGCTACGCGGGGCCACCCGGGTCGCTGCGCGCAAACTCCTGTCCTTGCAAGCCACCTCTGCAAACGTGTTGTTGGAAGACGGTACGGTGCAGGCGGTCCGCAGCAACACCATTCAACCGGGTGCCAAAATTATTTTGTGGCCCGGAGATCGCGCACCGGTTGATGGCGTGGTGATCGAAGGAAAGTCCGATATTGATATGGCGCTGGTTAGCGGGGAAAGCGCCCCGGCCTTGGTGCAAAAAGGCCAAACAGTACGCGCCGGGATGATCAATTTGACCGCCAAATTGGTCATGCAAGCCAATGCAACTTCTTCGGATAGCTTGCTGGCCGAACTAACCCGGCTGGTCGAAGCTGGCGAAACTGCCAAAGGGCATTTTGTCCAACTGGCTGACAAGGCCGCTCAGCTCTATGTGCCGGTGGTCCACACCTTAGCCCTTGTGGCATTTGTCGGCTGGATGATCAGCGGCGCTGGCATACACCAGTCGATCCTGATCGCCTCTGCGGTTTTGATTATTACCTGTCCTTGCGCCCTTGGATTGGCAGCCCCAGCCGTGCAAATCGTCGCGGTTGGCAGGTTGTTCAAGCACGGGATATTGATCAAAACCGGCGATGCACTGGAGCGTTTGGCCGAGGTCGACATGGTTTTGTTCGATAAGACGGGTACGCTGACATTGGGACAGCCAGAATTATTAAATCCCGATGCGATCTCGCACAAATACATGCAGCGCGCAGCTTTGCTGGCCCGCACTTCGCGCCATCCCTTGTCCCAAGCCATTGCCAAATTGGTCGGACCCGGCCCGGTGGCGGAGGATAGCCACGAAGTGCCGGGCTATGGGGTTGAGGGCGTGATAGACGGTGTGCGTTACCGTCTTGGAAAACTGGAATGGGTTGCAGGCGAGCAAAGTTTGGACACGGCCCCGAAACGCGGAACTTGGCTTTATTTGGGTCGTGTGGGACATGAAGAAAAACCCATTGGATTTCACTTTGCCGATGCTTTGCGTCCTGATGCGGCGGAGGTTGTTCGAATACTGGTGGCACAGGATATCGAAGTGGCCATGCTATCGGGCGATCGAAATGAACCGGCAATCGAGGCCGCAACGCAAGCCGGGATTAGCCACGTGTTTGCAGAACTCACCCCGCAACAAAAAATTGATCATGTTCAAAAAATGGCCGGGCAAGGTCGCAAGGTATTGATGATCGGTGATGGCTTAAATGACGCCCCGGCTTTGGCCGCAGCGCATGTTTCCATGTCACCAGCATCTGCCGCTGATGCGTCACAAGCGGCGGCAGATATTGTGCTGGATGGCAAAAACTTGATGCCGGTGGTGCGTGCGCTGGAAACGTCCCGAGTTGCCAAGAACCGGATATTGCAAAATTTTGGTTTTGCGGCTGCCTACAATGCTGTGGCCGTTCCCATGGCCTTTTTGGGACTGGTAACGCCGATGATTGCAGCATTGGCCATGTCGGGTTCTTCGATCCTCGTGACCTTGAACGCACTTCGTAAATTTAAGACGGGTCGATAATTATGTCAGGCTTGTTATTACTAATCCCCATTGCATTATTTTTAGCCAGCCTAGGTCTGATTGCCTTTTTTTGGACGGTTAAGTCCGGACAATACGAAGACCCTAAAGGCGCAAGTTGGCGCATACTGGTCGATGATGATCGCGACGATCAGATACCGGGCACTGAAAATCCAACGCCTTCAAAAGCAGAAGAATAATTACTTCGCAGCTTTGCTAGCGGGCTTTTTGGCCGGTTTCTTCTTTGTAACCTTTGGCTTTTCAGCTTGTGGTCGAGCCACGATCTCGCGATAGGCGTGCCAACTGGCATGACCCATCATCGGAAATACGGCGATCAAGCCCAAAAACATCGTGGCCAATCCAAACAAGGTATAAAGACCGACAATCCATGCCCAGACCAACATTGGACCCGGCGCATGCTTCACCACCCGCAAGCTGGCGGTCATCGCGGTCATCGCATCGACTTCATGTTCCAGTAGGATAGGGATTGCTAAGGCGCTGAATGAAAATACAAACAGAGCTAGAATGCCGCCGATTAATGTCCCAAGTGCCAAAAGGATCAACCCTTTGGGTGTGGTCAAAACAAAGGCAATGAAGTCATTCAGGGCCAGACTTTGGCCGCTAGTGAAAATAGCCAGCAAAAACAAAGCAATCAGCGACCAGAGTAAAAAGCTCAAAAGCATGGCCAATGCGACATAGGCCAGTTGACGAGGTTCGGCGAACCGAGCTGGACGGGTAACGGAGAAATCAATTTCTGCGCCTTCTTCAAACCG
>JAJFFR010000164.1 GCA_021776555.1 Robiginitomaculum sp. | reverse complement strand
CGCATTGTGCAGATAGGTTTCTGTACCGGCTGGAATTTTACCGATCAATGTGCCTGATGTTGCCTTTAGAACCATCGGCATGCCGCCAAAAACGCCAGCAGTCATGACCAATGGAACCAGAATTTGCATGGTGGTCACACCAAAATTGCCCAATCCGGCATTCATTCCCAATGAATACCCAGCCATTTTCTTAGGGTAGAAAAAGCTGATATTCGACATGGAAGAAGCAAAATTACCGCCGCCAAGACCGGATAGAAGCGCCATCATCTGGAACTGCCAAAGCGGTGTATCGGGGTTTTGCAACAACATGCCGGTGCCAAAGGCTGGCAGGATCAGCAAAGCTGTTGTGAAAAAGATGGTATTTCGACCACCCGCCAACCGGATAAAGAAGGTCGACGGAATGCGTAGTGTCGCGCCAGTCAGACCGGCAATCGCCGCCAAGGTGAACAGTTCAGATTTCGCAAAGGGATATCCCAGATTGATCATCTGTACGGTGATGATGCCCCAATACAGCCAAACAGCAAACCCGCACAAAAGTGCAGGTATGGAAATCCATAAATTTCGATTGGCAATTTTCTTACCCGTGGCCGCCCACTCACCGGCGTCCTCCGGGTTCCATTGTTGAAGATCTTTAGCCATGTTCCGGCTCCTTCTGTTGAAAATCAGTCAGGCGCGAATCCACGGCACCCAAACAGCTGCCGCTAAATTGCCTAATTTTATCCAGTCGCGGTTTGATCTAGATCAAAAACCAGCTTTTTGTTTCCCGAAACTCTGCACCCGAGACAACAAAGCAAAAAAAAACGGGACCCAAAGGTCCCGTTCTCTATTTCATATGTATGACTTTATTCGTGTTTGAATTTTACATCACTTAAATCGACACCCAGACCTTCGAGCCGTTTCATAGCATGGGCTTCGCGGCTACCAAAGACCTTGATCTTGTCAATATCCTCAGATGCAACACCCAACACTTCCAAGTGCTTGCGCGCGGCATCTTTGCGATGTTGGGTAAATCCCCGATCAAAGCGCTCTTCAGCTTCGATCTCATCTGCTTTGCTAAAGCGAATAAACAAAGCGGCAAACGACGCCATTGTTACCAAGGCACCTAGGATCAAATAGGCCGTATCCCAAGTCAAATCACCCTTAAACAAGAAGCCGGCTGAAACGGCGCCCACGTTACCGCCTGCACCGACCACACCAGCGACCGCGCCTAACGATTTCTTGGAGATAAACGGTACCACAGAAAAGGTGGCGCCCTCAGACATTTGCGTAAACAGTGAGAAAAACAGCAGGGTGGGAATCGCTAGAAATAATACATTCATTTGCGAGAACAGCATCAAGGCCAATCCTTCAACGAACAAAGCGATAAACAACCAGGTTGCGCGACCTTTCAGACCCCACAAAGAGGCAAAGTTGTCACCAAATATACCCCCCAATGTCCGAGCAAAGATATTCATCAAGCCAAAGCTGGCCGCAACCAAACCCGCTGTTACTAGGTTCAGGCCAAAATAGTCGAACATATACAGCGCTAATGTGCCAAAAATGGTGAGTTCGATCCCAAAACAAGCGGCATAAATAAAGAACAACAACCAGACCCGATAATCCTTCAAGGCGTGAAGAAAATCGCCTGCGGATTGTTTTCGCTGCGGCATTTTACCTTGAGCGCGCAATTCCTTATAACTGCCGTCTGGGGCATCTTGCGTGAAAACGTAGTAGATGATCCCGGTCAGCAGAATAACCGCACCGGCCACCACCATGGACGCGCGCCAGCCAAACGCCTCGTTCAGGCCAAAACCGACCACAAAAATCGAAAAGATCATTGGCATGGCAAATTGTGTGACACCGCCACCCAAATTGCCCCAACCGGCGCTGGTCGCATTGGCTTGACCAACCACATTGGGCGCAAACATATTGGTTGTATGGTATTGCGTGATCACAAAACTAGCACCGATGACACCGATCAGAATTCTGAAAATCAGAAAAGTCGTATAATCTTGTGCCAATCCAATGCCCATAACGGGTAGAGACGCCAAAACCAGCAACCAAGTATAGGTCAGTCGCGGTCCATAATGGTCACACAACCAACCAATCAGTACCCGGGCGAAAACCGTGGCCGAAACGGCGCCGATGATGGTCCAACCGACTTGTTCCTTGGTCAGCGATAATTCTTCGCGCACGACAGCCATCAATGGTGCAATGCCAAACCAGGCAAAGAAGCACAAGAAGAACGCAAACCACGTCACGTGGAAGGTTCTGATCTGTATTTTATCTACTCGTAAAAAATCGCCCCAGAGACTGGTGGCTTTATTCTGCAATTCCATGGTGAAACCCTTTCCACATTCCGACTCGACTCCCCGAATCGGTCGCTTTGTACGCAGTACTCGTCAGGTACAGTTTGACCTAAGTCAAATTTTCAAAAGACTTTTGCGAAAATAGGGTGGAAAACTCACTGCCAATTCGTCGATTAAATCTGGCAGAACCCGCACCAACCGGCTACAGAATAAACATGAGCGGGCATACTACACAAAAACTACAGTTGGATACTGCGTTGCTGAAATTGGCCAATTTGGCCCATCATCTGCAACTGGAACGGGGCTGTACGGCATTATTTCTAGATAGCGCCGGGGAGCTATTTCACGATGAGTGGCGCAAGCAATGCAAAGATACTGATCTAGTGGTCCAACATCTGCGTGAATTCCCGTACGGAAATCGCCCCGGTGAAATAAACGGCGAAATGGTATTGAAAAAAATTCAGCTCATTCTGGATGAAGTCGAAACCCTTGAAGATCATCGCCGTCAGGTGGCACGTTTTAACATTGGTTTTGCCAAAGCCATCAACCATTACACCTATACACTGCTCAGCCGGATCCTTGATCTCAAAGTGGAAATTGCATTGATGATCGCAACGGGCGAACCGGCAAAGATCACTGCCTATTCCAACTTGTTACAATGGAAAGAACGGGTCGGACGGGAACGAGCCTGGGGCGCACACGGGTTTTGCAGCGGCGTGTTTCGCAATCGCGAATTTTCCGAGCGCATGCGAACCTTGATCGAGGAGCAAAAGGCCTACCGCCGATCGTTTCTTTCTCTGGCATCTGAGGAACACAGCCAGTTTCTAGATACGGTTTTCGAAGGCTATGTAATGCAGTGCGTAGACGAATTACATAAAATGCTCGATCAACCCGAAAGTGCTGATGAACTAGAAGCCCTGTCGCCAGTCACCTGGTTTCGCTTGCTGACCGGCAAAGTAGAGCGATTGAAACTGGTCGAAGACATGTTGGTGCAGGATTTTTGTGCTCAACCGGAAAAAACACCCGGCAAAGTCTCGAACTTTTCAGCCAATTCAGCACAGCTGGATAAATACATGCCACTCATTCAAGCCCTGCCCGCATTTTCAAAGCTTGATCGCAGCGAGCTGGACTCTTTACTGTCGCACGCAGATGTCCGTGAAGCTAAAAAAGGCAAGCTGCTCTTTTTGCAATCGGAACCCCTGTCGCGAATGTATCTGATTTTATCAGGTTGGGTGAAACTCTACAAAGGCACCGATGCCGGTGATGAGGCGGTCTTACAAATGCTGTCAGCTGGTGACAGCGTGATGGAAGCCTCGGTCTTTTTAGATATCCCGACAGTTGCCAGCGCGCAGGTGGTCGAGGATTCAATCCTGTTATCCCTACCTGCACCAGTGGTGCGTCAGGTTTTACAGGAAAACAAATCATTTGCCTTGAACATGCTGGGCAATTTATCGCTTCGTTCGCAAAATCTAATTCGGCAGATTGAACATTCCCGACTTAGAAAGGCCAGTGAACGGGTTGGCTGGTTTTTGTTGAAATTGGGGATGGAAGAGGGCAACCAAAACGCAACTTGCATTCGCTTGCCGTACGATAAATCCTTGATCGCCTCCTATCTAGATATGACCCCTGAAACGTTTTCACGCACTTTGAAGAAATTTCGACAACGTGGGTTTCATATCGAAAATGATACGGTCACCCAACCTGACCCAAGGGCGTTGTGTGCCTATTGCGACCCCAGCTTGGCTGACGCTTGCAAATTTCGCGATGATCCGGATTGTCCGGGAACCTATCTGTAAGCCAGCGCCTTAAAAATCCCGGCGCATCCCCAAATAAAAAGAGCGTCCACGTTCGGCAAACGTAAAATCCGGCGATTTTTCAGCCAGTTTCAAATTGCCCAAATTTTTTACGCCAAAACTGGCGACCCAGTGATCTGATACATCCCATGCACCTTGGGCGTGCCATAGCAAATAGCCCGGTAAGTCTATAGCATTGCCTCGGGTGTCATATTCAATCTCATTGCCGTGATAAGAAGTCCGTAAAGTCGCGCTTACCCCCGGTTGCTTGGTTTTCCAGGTAAGCTGTGCCGAAAAGACATGGTCCGGACGCTCGGCCAGACGTAATCCCGTGATCTGATTGATCGCCTCCATATACACATGAGAGGCACCAAATGCGATAGATTGGGTCAGGTCAAACTCCACTTCGGTTTCGATCCCTTTGGTTTCTGTCTGCTCGAGATTGACAAATGTAAACAATCGCCCAAATCGGGCCGAGCAGTTGACGACACACTGGGTTGAAATCAAATCGTCCACCTGATTGACAAAACCGGTGATAGCGACCCTCGTAGCTCCTGATTTATAGCTCGCGCTCAGTTCAAAATTATCACTAGTTTCCGGACCAACATCCGGGTTGCCGACAAAGGAAAAAGGTCCGACGAACAGATAGTCCTGCAAAGATTGTTTCAAAGTTGGTGAGCGGAACCCGTGCCCGTACCCACCCTTGAAGGTCCAGTTCTGGCTGGGGTGATAGACCAGATAGGCGCGCGGGCTAAACTCGGAACCAAAGTTTTCATGTGAGTCATATCGCCCGCCAACGGTAAGGTGTAAGGCATCAGAAAGCCGCCATTCATCTTGCAGAAACACCCCGGTAAAATCCAACGAACCTTTACCGCTAGCAATAGAAGAATGTTCGAGCGTTTCGCGCCGAACTTCGCCACCAACGACCAAACGGTGACTTGTGGATACGGGAAAAATCGCAAAGGCATCTAACACATCATTTGTAAAATTCTGAGGGACCGACGAGGCAATGCCATGGGTGCGCGTGTTAATCCGCTCCAACTCGGCGTGACTGACATTGATCTGCACAGAGTTTTTTCCAAACTCGCCCGAATACCCTGCACCAATTTGCAGGCGATCCAGATCAAATGAACTTTCAAACACCGGTGGTCGTCCACGGTCCTGCGTATTGCGATACCGGTCTTCACGGCCCAGCATGAAGTCGAAATCAATTCGATGCGCCGGTGTCGGCTGCACGGTAACTTTGCCATATAAATTGTGGGATTGCTTTCCTTCCAATTCGCTTAAAGAAGGATTGGCCTCAAACGGGATTTCTTCCGCATCATTGAACGTATAGCTCAGCAGGACACCGGCTTTCTCGCTTAACGGCCCAGCGGCAGACAGGCTGATAAACTGCTCATCCCCTTCACGTTCAGCCAATGTGTATCTTGCAGCTAATGATCCGGCCCAAGCCTCAGGGATCGGTTTGGTGACAATGTTGACCACCCCACCCAATGCTTCGGAACCATAAAGCGCCGACAGTGGCCCCCGCACCACTTCAACCCGCTCAATGCTGTTCACCGGCACCCAATCATATTGGAAATTGGAATGGGTAAAGATACTGTCCGTACCCAAAATCCGCCGCCCGTCGATCATGAACAAGGTCTGATCCCGACCCATGCCACGAATGGACAAGGTTTGACGACCGCCAAACCCTCGACCTTGAAAACTGATCCCCGGTGTCTGACGAACCGCATCCAGCAAATCGACGCTGGCGGTTAGTTCCAAGTCTGCCGCAGTGATGACACTGATCGAAGAAGGTGCATCGTTTAGATCAATCGCTGTGCGGGTTGCAGTTACCACAATGGTATCCGACTCAGCCCAAGCAGATACAGGTGTCATTTGGCCCAACAAAAACGCTGAAACGCCACAAACCGTATAATGGGATACCGCATTGATTCTAAATTGTTTTTTGAAATGATGCACTATACTACCACTCTGCTGATTTAACCTGAATTAAAAATGACCTGATCAAGCCAAAAATGTGCGGCATGAGGTCGCGATTGGATGGAAAACTCCTCTTAGACGGCACTTTTCGGGGCAGCCTTGACCTAAGTCAAAGATCAAAAAAAGTGTCAGCTTAGTTTTTTAAGACATGAAAAATCTGGGAGAAAATCATGCAAATGACCAAACCTACAAAACCGGTTAAAGCTGGCTGGCTAGGCAGTGTCGCAATTGGCGCTGTACTTGTCTTAGGAATTGCGGGCTGCAATTCAACCACCCAACAAGGTGCTGAACAGGCAAGTACTGCACCGGCTAATACTGAACACGCTGCATCAGATGTATGGGCCATGAGCAAAGCGGAATTTGATTCGGCACGGGAAATCTATTTCCAACGCTGCGCGGGTTGCCATGGTGTGCTGCGTAAGGGCGCCACCGGTAAAGCATTGACCCCGGATCTGACACGCGAACTGGGTTTGGAATATCTGGATAGCTTCATCACCTATGGCTCTCCAGCTGGCATGCCCAATTGGGGCACCTCAGGCGATCTGACCGAAGCTGAAATTAACATGATGTCCCGCTACATCATGAATGACGCACCACAACCGCCAGAATTTGGCATGGCCAAAATCAAAGATAGCTGGACGGTTCTGGTCCCAGTTGCTGAGCGGCCAACTCGTCAGATGAATGATTTGAATATCGACAATCTATTCTCAACGACCTTACGGGATTCAGGTGAAGTTGCACTGATCGCTGGCGACAGCAAAGAAATCGTCACCATCATCAAAACCGGCTATGCGGTGCATATCTCACGCATCTCATCCTCCGGTCGCTATTTGTTTGTGATCGGTCGCGATGCCAAAGTCACGCTGATCGATTTGTGGATGAAAGTTCCGGGACCGGTTGCCGAGATCAAAGTTGGTTCTGAAGCTCGTTCAGTCGAAACCTCCAAATTCAAAGGCTATGAGGACAAATACGCCATTGCCGGGGCTTATTGGCCACCGCAATACGTCATTATGGATGGCGAAACATTGGAGCCGAAGAAAATCGTCTCGACCCGTGGCATGACCTATGACACACAAGAGTTCCACCCGGAACCACGCGTTGCCTCGATCGTCGCCTCGCATTATCACCCTGAGTTCATCGTGACGGTCAAAGAAACCGGCCATATTCTGATGGTGGATTATTCGGACATCAACAATCTGAAGACCACCGATATTGAGGCCGAACTGTTCCTACACGACGGTGGGTTCGACTCGACCGGACGCTATTTCTTGGTGGCTGCCAATGCCCGCAACAAAGTCGCGGTGGTTGATACCAAAGAAGATAAACTGGTCACTTTGGTTGAAACAGGACCAACACCGCACCCGGGTCGTGGGGCTAACTTTGTTCACCCGACCTATGGTCCGGTTTGGGCAACCAGCCATTTGGGCGATGAGACCATTGCCGTCATTGGTACTGATCCGGTTAATTATCCGCAACACGCTTGGAAAGTTGTGCAGAAACTGGAAGGTCAGGGCGGCGGCGCGTTGTTTATTAAATCACACCCCAAATCGACCCATATCTATGTGGATACAGCACTGAACCCGGACGAGGAAATCTCCCAGTCGATTGCGGTGTTTAATGTTGCTGACACAGCGGAAGAAGCGCCTGCGTACAAAGTGCTGCCAATCGCTGAGTGGTCCGGCATTGCCGAAGGTGCCCGTCGGGTGGTGCAAGCCGAGTACAATATGGCTGGCGACGAGGTCTGGTTCTCGGTGTGGAATGCCAAGGATCAGGTATCGGCCATTGTGGTGGTTGACGACAAGACGCTGGAGCTAAAATCCGTGATTAAGGATGATCGACTGATCACACCAACCGGCAAGTTCAATGTCTATAACACCCGAAAAGATGTCTACTAGACGAAACTAATTTGATAAATATCTGCCCGGCGCTGCTTCAAATCAGCGCCGGGTTTTTCTTTGCTTGATTCATCAAATTCTTGCCTATTGGCAAAATGTATCTGACATTTGCGCGTCATTACGCAAACAGGTCGCAACATGAAAAAAGTTTTGATCATTGGCTCACGCGGCTTTACAGGTCGCTACGTGCAGGCCGAATTAAAAGCCGCAGGTAATGTTGATCTGGTCGAAGCCCACACCCACCAGCTTGATATCCGCAACACCACTCAATTCGGCCAAGTCGTCGAGCAGGTAAACCCGGATTGCATCCTGAATCTGGCTGCGGTTTCCACCCTGTCTTTGGACGATATCGAAAATATCTATGAGCTAAATGCCATGGCAGTGATCCGGGCTTGGCAATGGCTGAAAGACGCGGGCTTTGATGGCCGTTTCATTCAAGCCAGCTCGGCTTATGTTTATGGCGATCATACGCCAGACCCGATCCGCGAAACCCAGCCACTTCGCCCAAGCAGTCATTATGCTTGCGCCAAGGCCATGACTGATCAGGTAGCCGACTTATATCGGCCAGAATTGGATATCATCATTGCTCGGCCGTTTAATTGTATCGGACTGGGTCATGGCAGTTCATTTTTGGTCCCCAAGATCATTGATCATTTCAAGAACAACAAACCACAGATTGAATTGGGCGCTCTGACCCACCAGCGTGACTTTGTGGATATCCGCGATATTGCTGCCATGTACCGCGCCATTATTGAAGCATCTAAACCGGAACCGGTATTCAATTTCGCCAATGGACGTGGGACCAGTGTTGGCAATATTGTCACATTGATGGAGCAGATCACCGACCACACTATTCAAATAAAAAACAGAGCGGAACTAATCCGCCAACAAGACAATCCCTTGATGGTGGCTGATATTTCGAATTTGCAAGAACTGGGGTTCAAACCAAAGTATTCGCTGGAAGATACTTTGCACTGGATGTTGGCCACAGACCCTAATCAATAACCTGCTCGACAATCTGGCCATCTTGCTTGGATATGACGCGTAATGTTGGCAGATAGACAATAAACTTACCGCCAGCATCCAGATATTCAGCCTCTCTTTTGATGAACTCATCCAAAAAATAATAGGGCAGGATCATCATGTATTCAGGTGGCGCGGCGCGCCCCTCGGCTTCCGAAATAATCGGAATTCGACACCCGGATATCTCCATGCCCCATTTCATAGGGTTGCGATCAAGCGCTGCATAAATGTCATCGCGAGTAAAACCACAATGCTGCATCACGGTATTGCCCCGAGTGGAAGCACCATAGGCGGCGATGCGCTGTCCTTTGCCGCGAATTTGTTTGACCAGCGTTCGTAAGTTAATCCGGAACTGATCAATACGTTCGCCAAAATCCGCAAACGCCTGAACAGAATGCAGCAATTGTTGCCGCTCGGCTGCCAAGGTTTGCGCCACCGCCTCTGTCTGCTGATCAGCACGAGACATAAACAACCGGATACTGCCACCATTGATCGAATTGAACGTCACATCATTGACATAAAGACCTTGCTCTTCCACCAGTTTTTGGAACGACAACAAAGTATAATACGCCACATGTTCATGACCGATCATGTCATAGCCCAGGTCGCGCACCATATTGGTGGTATAGTTCATTTCGACAATCCACAGCCCATCTTCGCCCAGGCATTGCTTGATGTCTTGCACAAATTTCTTTGGATCATCCAGATCATAAAACATTGAGATAGACGTGATGGCCTTGGCCTTACGTCCAGCCAAAACCTCACGCGCATTGTCCGCTGTAAAATAGGTATTTACTGGCAAAATGCCCTGTTCCGGCTTGATGTCATCAATGGCGTTTGACGGATCAAAGCCAATTTTGACCAAATCCTCGATCTGATAGTTTCTGAGCAAGGTGCCGTCATTGCACCCAGTATCGATAACAATATCGCCTGCGCCTAATTTGGCCCGTTTCACCACATCTTGCGTGATGCCCTTCAAATGGTTGCGCATGGTTTGGTTGGTGCCCGAACGATACCAATAAGACGCATACATCAGGTCGGAATTGACCGTGTGGTGCAGCTGCAAAAACATGCAATGTGGGCAATATACCAGATCAAGCGGCACCAATACCGGGTCCGGCTCATCGGGCCGAACAAACATGCCAGTTACGCATTGCTCGCCCAGCGACACCACGGGAACCATATCCGTCTGATTACAAATTCGGCAATTGTCCCGCTGTTCAAACACCGGACGAACTCCGCGGGTCGTATTGCTCGATCATTTGTCTGTCCCAGCAGCCGCCAGATCGAATCGCATCATTTCCGTAACCAATTGTTCAAAACTGGTCGTTGGTTCCCACCCCAGAACCTTGCGGGCCTTACTGGCATCGCCGCGCAATTCCTGCACCTCGGTCGGCCTGAAATAAACCGGATCAATTTTGACCAATATGTCGCCAGTTTGATCATTCACCCCGACCTCATCGGTGCCAGAGCCATTCCAGACAATCGGTATATCCACATGGGCAAAGGCCAGCTCGATAAATTCGCGCACCGAATGACTTTTACCGGTTGCCAAACAATAATCATCAGGCTTGTCCTGCTGCAACATACGCCACATGCCCTCGACATAATCCCGAGCATGTCCCCAATCGCGCCGCGCATCGATATTGCCCAAAAACAGTTGTTTTTGCTGGCCGTGATGGATCGCCGCCACGGCCCGGGTGATTTTGCGAGTTACAAAAGTTTCGCCGCGCATCGGTCCTTCATGGTTGAACAAAATCCCATTGGACGCGTGCATGCCATAGGCCTCGCGGTAGTTGACCGTGATCCAGTAGGCATACAATTTGGCGGCCCCATAGGGCGAACGCGGATAAAATGGGGTAGTTTCGGATTGTGGGACTTCCTGCGCCTTACCGAACAATTCCGAGGTGGAGGCCTGATAAAATCGGACCTTGTCCTGAATTTCCAAAATCCGAATGGCTTCCAACAGTCGCAACGTGCCCAGCGCATCGGCGTTTGCGGTGTATTCCGGTGTTTCGAAACTAACATGCACATGACTTTGCGCGGCCAGGTTATAAATTTCAGTCGGTTTGATTTCCTGCATCAGACGGATCAAATTGGTCGAATCGGTCATATCGCCATAGCGCAAATGGAACCGAGTTTCTTGCGCTCTTGGATCGACGTACAAGTTATCAACCCGTCCCGTATTGAACGAGGACGAACGGCGTTTCACACCGTAAACAATATACCCCTTGTCGAGCAGCAATTGGGCCAAATGCGCCCCGTCCTGCCCGGTAATGCCGGTAATCAACGCTATTTTTCTGGTCACGATATCTTCCCGAATCCCGCCATGAGCCAGATTCATACCGGGTTTCGCCCGCGCACTCCATAGATTAGTTCGCGGGTACGCACGCGCCAAAAACCCTTATTTGCTT
>JAJFFR010000163.1 GCA_021776555.1 Robiginitomaculum sp. | reverse complement strand
CTTAAACGGCAAAAAACCCATCGTGCCGAACTCTTCGATCCTACACTTGAGAGATTTCACGGACGCATCGTTAAGGAGATGGGCGACGGGGTTCTTGTTGAATTCCCCAGTGTTGTTGAAGCTGTCCAATGTGCTGTTGTTATCCAAGAGGGTATGGCTGATCGTGAGGCTAGTGTTGCGAATGACCGCCGCATTGAATACCGAATTGGAATAAATCTGGGTGACATTATAATAGAAGGCGATGACATTTTTGGTGATGGTGTGAATATTGCTGCGCGACTAGAACAATCAGCTGAACCCGGCGGCATCTGCATTTCCGGTACCGCCTATGACCAACTCAAATCCAATGTCGAAGTTGGTTACGAATCCCTAGGCGAACTACAAGTCAAAAACATCCAACATCCAGTTCGCGCCTATAAAATTTTGACTAACCCGGATCAAGTGGGAAAGGTAATTGAAGAGAAACGGTCTGGTGTTTTAAGCATCAAACAATTCGCTGCTATCGCTGCGATACTCTTGGTTGCCATTATTGGTAGCGGTGCTTGGTGGTGGTCTCAGCAACCGGACTTTGAGCCGGTTAATCCTGCTAGTATGGCGTTGGAGCTACCGAAGGGTCCATCAATTGCTGTTCTTCCGTTTGACTATTTAGGTGCAAACAAAATTGAGAACGAATATCTGGCGGATGGTCTGAGTGAAAACATCACTGCCTATTTGTCGCAAATTCCCGACATGCTTGTTATTGCACGCAACTCCAGTTTTACTTTCAAAGATAAAGCAGTCGACGTTCGTGAAGTCTCTAAAAAGTTTGGCGTACGTTATGTATTGGAAGGTAGTGTTCAGAAGACTGAAAATAAATTGCGGGTGACAGCCCAGCTAATTGATGCAGTATTAGGTAAGCATCTGTGGGCAGAAACCTATGACAGGGATGTTGGTGATTATTTTGCGGTACAAGATGAGATCACCCTCGCCATTATCAACAATATTTATGGCAAGACAATTGAGGGAGATATAACTGCCAGGGGGACACCATCTAATCTGGCGGCACTAATAGAATCCCGCAAGGGATTCAAAGAAACGCAATCCTTTACAGCAGAAGGAAATATACAAGCCCGCAAACATTATGCAAAAGCACTGGAGCTTGATCCCAACTTCATTGTTTCGTTCAATGGCATTGGATTTTCTCATTTGATGGACGCTCGATTAGGGTTTGCCAAAGACCCTATAGCTTCACTGGGACTGGCAGAACAATTTGTCAACAAAGTTCTGTCAGTGGATAAGGATAATGCGTTTTCTAATGCTATACTTGCTACGACAAGGATTATACAAAAAAGAGGGCAGGAAGCACAAAAACTTGCATTCCGAGCTGGCGAATTGGCGCCAAATGATGCCCTAATATTGGGTTTTGTCGCATGGGTATTAAAGTTTAATGGCGATTCCCAAGACTCGCTGCGATATTTTGCGAAAGCCAAACGTCTTCAGCCAGTGCATCACTGGTGGCTTTTATCTGATGAATATGGCGCTTACCTTGATGCTGGCAAGTATCAAGAAGCAATTGAGCTCACAGACGCTCTTTTGGCAACAATTCCGAAAAATAATAGACCGTTGTTGTTAACAACTGCAGCAATTGCGTACTGGAAAACAGGTGACAAGAAAACTGCTCGCTCATTGGTCGATGAGGCTCTTGAACTGAAGCCCGATTTATCACTTATGAATTTCCGACAATTCTACGCTACCTATATAGATCAATCCATTCCCAACAGACAAATTGCTGTGCTTCGCGAACTAAATATCCCCGAGAAGGCACCTCCAGAACTCCCAGATAAACCATCGATTGTCGTACTGCCTTTTGCCAATATGTCAAACGACAAAGAGCAGGAATATTTCGTTGATGGCATGACCGATGATCTGATCACACGGCTTGCCAATGCTGGTGGCTTGTTTGTTATCGCCCGCAACACGGCCTTTACCTACAAAGGCAAGAGCGTAAAGGTTCAAAATGTCGGTCGGGATCTTGGGGTGCGTTATGTGCTCGAAGGCAGCGTGCGGCGATCAGGTGGTAAAATCCGCATCAATACCCAGCTAATCGATGCCAAGACCGAAGGTCATTTGTGGGCTGAGATATTTGACAGGGATGCAAGCGAGATATTCGCGTTGCAGGACGAGGTGACTACAAAGATTGTTGAAGCTCTGAAAATGGAGTTATCACCGGTAGAACGAACCAAACTTGCGAGGAATCCTACCGATAATCTTGAGGCCTATGATTTATACCTAAAAGCTAGGGAATTTCATGTTCAGTATGACTCTCTGGGTGGTGGGTTGAAAATGGCACTCGATCTTTATCAGGAAGCGATAACGTTAGACCCAGCCTTCGCCGATGCATACGCCTACGATGCGGAATTAGCGGTCACCGTTTGGAGCCAGTCGTTGCTGAGCGTTTTGTCCCGAGCGGAGGCCTTAAAGAGAGCACAGCAATCCATAACTCGTGCTCTCAAGATTGATCCTGAAAATGCAATTGCATTCCGTGCACAGGCGCAACTATTGTCAGCTAATGGTCGCCACGACGAAGCAATTGAAAAGGCACGCCAAGCTGTCTCGTCAAATGCTGGGGATGTCACGTCGCGACGCCAACTTGCATTTATATTGGCCGCTGCAGGTGTTCTTGAGGAAGCCAAAAACGAGATTGAATTGGCCACGCGCTCCGATCCGAACCCAGATATACAGAATTTGTATCTCGCAAGCTGGGTCTACTTCAATACTCGGCAATATGAAATGGCAACGCCACGATTTGATAGGTTTGTAAAGCTAGCTCCGAATACTGCGCCGGGAAAATTAGGTCTGGCTGCAAGTGCCGCAAAACAGGGGGTACTTAGTGTGGCAAAAAAAACCGTCGAGGATATTCGAAAAAGAGTACCATCAATGAACTGGAGGTGGCAGCAATTCACCAATGGAAACCTGCAAGCTGACGTTCTTAAACATTACATAGAAGCACTCAAACTGGCTGGTTTACCGGAGTGGCCTTTTGGATTCGTCGGTAACGAGACCGATCGCCTAACTCCGGAGGAAAACAAAAAACTCTTTTGGGGT
>JAJFFR010000162.1 GCA_021776555.1 Robiginitomaculum sp. | reverse complement strand
CCCGTCTCGTGGGTTCGAATCCCACTCTCACCGCCAGAGTTTTCGGATGTGGGTTTGTAAACAAGTATGTTTTTGTAGACATGCGACCATTGCCCCTACTTTTTGGGAATTATGCGGACATTGTTGGTTCTTTGATCCTTTCTCGATTGTTCAAGGTTGATTTCCCGTGCCTGAAGTAGAGTGAGGCTGCCCATGATCTGGTGGTCGCACTGGTGGTTATCGTGATCGACGAAGTCAGCGATCTGGTTATGCAGGTCTCCCGGCAAAGGAAGGGTTCACCAAGCTGGTTTCCCAAACCGGCAACTCACTGCCTCGTTGCTCTTTTGATATTTTGCCAAGTTCGGCATTGTTCATCAGCACATGGCAGATATCCATGTTGTATTTAACGGCTGTGGTGAAATCCATCGGGTATTGACCAAAGCCACCATCCCCGGAAATAGATATGATTTTTCTTCCTCGAAATTCTTCGCGGTCCTGGGTTGCCGCCCAAGCGCCAAGAGCGGCGGGAAACGAAAACCCAATGGAACCTAAATAACCGGACATCAAAATCCGCTGGGTTCCTTTGGGTTCAAAATAGCGCCCAAATGAATAGGTGTTATTGCCCACATCAACCGGCAATATCGCATCTTCAGGTGCGAGCCGGGTCAGGGCATCAAACAGTGCCGCCGCAGAAACACCTCTGCCGCGATCTTCGCTGATACGTTTTTGTTTTTCCTGGTGTCAGAACCTCCAGCGCTCGGCAATTTCCGGACGTTGGTCGGTAAAATCCAGTTCTTTATCGGCCAGCGTAGTAGCAAACAATTCTGCCGTAACCGCGACATCACCCATGACAAGACTATCTACCGGATGTCTTTTGGCGAGGATCATCGGGTTGGTATCGATCTGGATTGTGGGTGTGCCCTGATTGATGCCTGTATGATCTGAAAATGATGAACCAAAGACGATCAGCAAATCAGCCTCATTCATGAACCAGCTGGCAACCGGAGTGCCGGAGCGACCCATGACACCTGCGGCCAAGGCATGGCCATCAGCTATCTGACCTTTGGCTTTGAAGGTTGTTGCCACCGGGGCATTTAGCTGCTCCGCAAGCTCAATCACCTTACCCATCCCTTGCAGGGCGCCATATCCAGCAATAATCATCGGTCGTTTGGCTTTTTCAAGATGTTGCAAGGCATCACGTAACGCGTCTGTCGGCGGGGAGATTCGCAAGTCAGCCATGCGACCTTTTGGAGATTGTGCTAGCTTGTTTTCGCAAGCAATTTGGGGTTGTACATTATCGGGAAAAATCAAATGCCCGACGCCACCTTCCAATACGGAAGTCTTGATGGCTTGGGTCATCAATTGCGCATGGTTGGAGCCGGCGTGAACCGTTTCAGAAAAAACCGTGACCGATTCAAATGCTGCGCTCAAGTCGATATCTTGAAATGCATGGACGCCAATGACTTGATCCTGCACCTGCCCGGTCAATGCCAAAGCCGGTGCGCTGTCCACCTTGGCATCCCACAATCCGGTCAGCAAATTGGTTGCACCGGGTCCGGCAATGGTCAGGGCTGCAGCTGGATGCCCCGTCAGTTTTCCGTAAGCAGATATGGCAAATGCCGCCGCACCTTCATGGCGAACACCGTAATAGTGTAATTGGCCTTTGGTTTCTTGTACCCGCAAGGCATCGGCCAACCCTAAATTAGAATGCCCGACCATGCCAAAGACGGAAGTGACGCCCCAATTGGTCATCGTTTCGGCCATTACATCGGAAACCGTTCTTGGCCGTGGAGGTTCAGGCGGTACGCCAACATAAATGCCATCCTCACGGACTTCGACCGGGAACATTTCTTGTCCTGAGTCCTCATGGCCTCCCGGCGGCTTTCCGGTTAACGGATCAAAGTCCCACCCGTGCCATGGGCAACGCAGCCAGCATTTACCGTCAACTCCTTTTTCGATAGAGCCTTCGCCCAAAGGATCGCCTTGATGGGGGCAATGGTTTGCCATTGCAGCGTACTGACTATCAAAATGAGTCAGCGCAATAAAATGGGTGCCTGCGGTCACCGATTGCACCCGGCCTTCCGCCAGTTCATCCAGTTCGGCGACTTTACGCCATTCCAATTTGGTTGGTTCTACATTGGACATTTGCGTGCGTCCCCTTTTTGTATTGGCACTAGGCCGCTACAATAAACGGAACTGCGAGAAAGAGACCATTGTATTGGGGCATGGGTTTCATACCCAAAGTGCATTGGACTATTTTACCCGCGCCGTGATGATGCCGCTAACAAAAGGGGTTCTTATGAACAAGATTAAAATTGCCAACTGGTCCGACTTGCAAGACCGAGAGCCGACATACGCTTTGGTAGCGGGTGTGGATTTGGTTGTGGTGCGGTTTGACCAAGAAATTTCCGTATTTTACGGGCGCTGTCTGCACCGGGGCGCGTTGATGTCCGATGGCTTTGTCGATGGTAATGACAATCTGATTTGCGGCCTACACAATTGAGATTATCGGTTGAATTCCGGTGTATCCGAATACAATAACTCCGAAGTTTTGCCCAAGTTTTCCTCGTGGCATGTTGGCCCTGATATATTCGTCGATGAAGACGAAATTTCGACTTGGGCGCTGCAAAACCCCCAACCTTTTCAACGAGATCAATATCTGGGTCTGTACCAGGACACTGACCACTCGGCACAGGAAGAACCGTATAATGGGTTGATCCAGCAATATGCCCGCGACGGTCTTGCCAAAACAGGATCGCATGGAAACATGGATGCCATGGGTATTGTTCGTTCTGAGCTACCCAATTGGGATGACATTCAATTTATTACCGCCCAATTACATCGGTTGCCTTTGCTTGATGATGTACCGGTCAAGATCCAAACCGTTATCGGCCCGAAGGCTGCTAAGCCGCTGGTCTTGGAGCGACCGCTTTTTGTTTCTGACATGAGTTTTGGCTCACTGTCTGCCACCGCCAAAATCGCCTTGGCCAAAGGAGCAGAGTTGGCCGGCACCGGAATCTGCTCCGGTGAAGGTGGTATGTTAAAACAAGAGCAAGAAGAAAATTCCCGCTATTTTTATGAGCTGGCTTCAGCGCGGTTTGGTTTTTCTTGGGATAAAGTAAAAAAGGCCCAAGCCTTTCATTTCAAGGGCGGGCAAGCGGTTAAAACCGGTACAGGCGGTCATTTGCCCGGGGAAAAAGTCACCAAACAAATTGCTGAAGTACGCGGATTGCAACGAGGAGAGTCGGCGATTTCTCCTCCGACATTTCCCGAATGGACGAACATTTCCCAATTCAGGGGCTTTGCACAAGACGTGCGAAAAATTACCGGCGGTATTCCCATTGGCTACAAACTGTCAGCCCAACATATTGAAAAAGATATTGATGCTGCTTTGGAAATTGGGGTCGATTATATCATCCTAGATGGACGGGGCGGCGGCTCCGGGGCCGCGCCGACTATTTTTCGGGACAATATCTCGGTTCCGACCATACCAGCGCTGGCGCGAGCGCGAGCGCATTTAGACAAAATGGCCCCGGACGTCACGTTGGTCGCAACTGGTGGATTGCGCACGCCAGCCGACTTTGCCAAAGCGATGGCGCTAGGCGCAGATGCTATTGCGGTTTCCAATTCTGCCATGCAAGCCATTGGTTGTGTCGCTATGCGCGCCTGCCACACCAACAATTGCCCAGTAGGAATTGCCACGCAAAAGCCTCATCTTGTAGCGCGTCTCGTCGCGGAAAAATCAGCGCAACGACTGAAAAACTTCTTCGAAGCCTCTACCGATCTCATGTGTGTGTTGGCCCGAGCGTGTGGCCATGATAGCCTGTCAAAATTCACAATTGATGACCTGACCACATTCAAACGGGAACTGTCAGATTTAGCTGGTATTCCTTTTGGCGGGGTAAGCTTATGAGCCTGGAGCAGGCAAATTTTCTTGTCACCATCTTGGGTGGGTATGCGGCAATCGGAGTTGTTTTTGCCATTCCTTTTATTATTTTTGGTCTTGGGCGGATCGACCCGGCGGCCAAATCCATGAGCCTGCGGGTGCGCCTATTGGTGTTTAGCGGTTGTGCTTTGCTGTGGCCGGTCATGCTGCAAAAATGGCTCACCCAAAAAAGCCCACCGCTGTCATGAAACGGGGACACCGAAAATGGCACAAGCGAATTTGGTTGCTTTTGGGACCTATTTTGTTCGTGCTTTTAGGGTTGGACCTCTCCCTGCGCCCGGATGCGCCAGTGAATAATGTCCTTCCCCAAATTCTGATGGAA
Source organism: Robiginitomaculum sp. (assembly GCA_021776555.1). Lineage (GTDB taxonomy): Bacteria > Pseudomonadota > Alphaproteobacteria > Caulobacterales > Maricaulaceae > Robiginitomaculum_B. The sequence continues at coordinate 18,971 of JAJFFR010000162.1, read as the reverse complement.
GGGCAACCATAATGTCCCATGATTATGTACCGGTGAGCTGGACCCCGTTCAAAAAACGATTTGACGCATGGTTGTTTGTCGGAATGGCCCTGTATCTTGGCGCTTTTGTTCTGGTGACTGATTTTGCCCAGCCAGCAAATGAAAATTTTACACCAATCCAGTTGATGATTCGCGCGACTGGCTCTCTCGCGTTTCTGATGTTGACCTTCATTTTATGCATCGGGCCTTTGGCGCGAATGACTCCACGGTTCAAGCCCTTTTTATATAATCGTCGCCACCTTGGGGTCAGCACGTTTTTGATCGCATTGGTCCATGGCGGACTTGTTCTTCTGTGGTATCATGGATTTGCGGAGTTGGACCCGCTCGTCTCTTTGTTCGTCTCTAACCCGCGTTATGACTCATTGGCTGGGTTTCCCTTTGAGAGTCTGGGTTTTTGCGCCCTGTTGATCTTGTTTTTGATGGCAGCCACCAGTCATGATTTTTGGAATGCTAATTTGGCACCCGGTTTATGGAAAGCCATCCATATGGGGGTGTATCTGGCCTATGGGTTGCTTGTCGCCCATGTGCTGCTGGGTGCCTTGCAGTTTGAAAAACACCCGCTTTATGCGTCCTTATTGGTATTGGGATCGACTTTCGTGGTCGGCTTACACTTGTTCACCGCATTTTTCGCTTCCAGCACACAGGTTCGTGCCAGCGCTTCTGCTCGCTGGATTAAAGTTGGCCGCATATCTGACATTCCCGATAACCGGGCTTTGGTGGTCCAACCAGCAAATGCGGAACGGATTGCGGTTTTTCGCTATGACGACAAAATTTCTGCAGTATCCAATGTATGCCGGCACCAGGGTGGTCCGCTGGGCGAAGGAAAGGTCATTGATGGCTGCATCACTTGTCCTTGGCACGGATTTCAGTACCGGCCCGAAGATGGATGTTCGCCGGAACCTTTTACCGAAAAGATCCATACCTATTCAACCAAAATTGAAGGCAACCTGGTCTATGTTGCTCGAAAGCCAAACCCCGAAGGGACCAAAACGTCACCTTCATTGATCAGAAAAGAACCAGTATGAGCGATAAAGATTTTTTATAGGCTGGGCTGAGACGCCAAAAACTGACCGGCGGTTTTTTTTGAAAACCGGCATGGGTCTGATGGCGACGACAGGCGCGCTCGGTGCCGGGATCGCCGCCTACCAAAATCCGGTTGGTTCCGGAAAATGGAATCAGGGGGATATTCGCGAATGGCGCGGTATCGTCAGCGCAGAACCGTATGCCATGATCCGTACACGAGACTTGGGCGGCGGTGTCAAAACGGCATTGCTGGCCTGCCAAGGCAAATGTGGGGCCAGTGCTAAAATTGGAGCTTATGAGGGCAAAAGGCTTGCTCTTAAGGGTAGTCTTATTGCCCGAAACGGTCATGCGATGATTGCCGTTTCGGAAGATTTAGACTGGATCCGGGAAGACCGTGCTGTTGCCATATCAGCCGACCTTGCTTTTCCTGACCCCGTCCCCTTGGGTGAAGTTTCCCTAGTTGGGGAGGTTTTGGATACTAAGTGCTGGTTCGGTGCCATGCGACCATCCGAAGGCAAAGTCCATAAAGCTTGCGCTGCTCTATGCATACGCAGTGGCTTGCCGCCGGCCTTTTTCGCTAAGGATGACAAGAACAATAAGACCTTATTGATTATGACCGACAAATTTGGCCCTCATGGTGACAGTCTTCTGCCCTTTGTCGCAGACCCGGTTTCCATCAAGGGACAAGTCTATCGCAAGGGCGATCTATATTTCCTCGACAACAACCCAGACTCAATTGTCAGAATTTGATCTCTTTTCAGAGAACTTGAATCCAATACAAAAAGCTGAATGAAGGCGTAAAGGTCGCCGTCTCACTAGAACGCCCTGCTTTCGATACAACCATTGAAAGATGGGGCGCTGCGAGTCCGTTGCTATTCGCGATCTACGGTTTCCTGAAAATTCCGCGCAATATCCGCTGCCAGTTGTACCAACCCGCCAGAGCCGCCGGTAAAGGCATTGCCGCAGATGGCCACAGTCATTTCAAACGTTGGAACCAGCATCAGGGCGCATTCTGATCCGGCGGCTGTGCCACCATGGTGAATGATCGGTACCAAATCATCGCTGCCTCGAGGGTAAGGCATGGTGCCTGTGCGCCACCCAAGGCCGTACCCTTGCGGATTGTCTTCGCCATCCCGGGTTTTTTGGAGTGTGGTCATTTCTGTGAATATGGCATTATTCAAAAATTCACGATGAAGTATGGCGTCGCCAAAACGACCTATTTCCGTGGGCGTCGAAGTCAGGCCACCTCCACCCCATTTGTGACTGGGATTGGTTTTTGGGGACAAGACAACACCCAACCTTTTTGGAAGAGCGAGATAGAGATCAACTTTGTTAGATGCCTGCGGATTATGTCTATCTGCCTGAGTGTTGGGCATATCCAGTGGCATCAAAACATATCTATTTAGCAAATCAAAAAATGATGTGTCTGTTGCTTGTTCTAACACATAGGCAATTAGTGTGTATCCGTATGTCGTATATTGGAATTCGGTACCAGGCTCAAAAAGTAGCGGATCATCGATAAACAGCTTTATGCTTTCATCGAGTGAAGAAAATTCCTTGTTCAATCCAAATTCAGTAAAGAAGGGTGGCGTCCATGCAAATTTGTAATGTCTCACACCGGCTTGGTGTGACAACAAATGGCGTATTGTGACATCTGAAAATTGAACAGGTAGGTCTGAAGCGTATCGAGTGATCGGGAGGTCAATGTCGATGCGCCCGTCTTCTACAAGTTTCATTACAAGCGTTGAGGTGATCGGTTTTGAAATACTCCCGATAGGATACCGCGTGTTTGTATCTACTCCCGTTCTATCTTTAATATTGGCATACCCGGTTGCATCGGCCCATAGGAGTCGACCGTCATGGTGGACGGCAATAGAAACAGAGGGATACATACCATCTCTACGCAGATCGCTCAACTTTACCCATGATTTCTCAACGGCATCTCGGAATTCAACCGCATTCCCAGTGTTTGAATGCCGCTCTTCAGAGTCTAGATTTGGGATGGTTTTTCGTATGCTTAAGGTGAGGATTACGGTTACGCCAAAGAGGAATAAAGTCAAAAAACCAAAGATTTTTAGTATACGATACATTATGTATTCCTACTTTACTTGCATTTGCGATTTGCCCAGTTGCTAGCCTGACAGTACCTTTTCGAGTTTGGGTCTGGAAAACCAGATTCAGTTATTTCCAGCGAAATGCGATGAAGAAGCAGCCAAAACTGCTCATCAAAAACATCAGTGCCGGAATGAAAAACCAACGAAATGGCGAATTTTCTGAAGTTCTTTGTGTGCTAAAAAGTTGATAATAACGGCGGCCATCAGCGGCGTTTTCAATGAATGCGTCGCCTCTAAACTTGGTCTTGACCTCAAATTTCTGATCCGTTCGTTCGATCATGGCTTGTTGCTTGGCGCGCAATTCTTCAAAATTTGGATGCCGCACGTTGATCTCATCAGAAATAATATCATACGCTTGTAAGCTCTCGCCGGTTTGTAGAACACCCCATGACTGATACCGAAATTCCAGAGGATCATTGATGGTCATCATGGCGACAAAGCCCAGACAAGCACCGCCGAGCATCAATGAAAACAGGCCAGCGATCAGCCAGCCACGAAAAATTGTTTGCGTTGTTTTTTGTTTGGACAAGATAACTTCGCGAACTTGAGCAATTTCTTTCAGTTTGTTCAGTTCGGAAGACGAAACGACATCTGACACATCAGACGGGCTGACCCCATAGGCAGCCAAGAGTTTGGAAAACACCTCTTCTGATGGATAAGATTTTCCAGTTTCCAGCTTGGAGAGGTAAGATTGCTCGATCTCGACTCGTGCTGCGGCATCGGGCTGTTTCCAACCTTTGTTTTCGCGGGCAGCTCGCAAAAAATCTCCGAATTTCATTTTATTCTCCGTGCCGTACTGTGCGTTTGGGGGTGCTTATGTTTGTCCTTAAAATGCTCGTGGTTGAGAGCAAGATCGAGGGCAAGTCTGCGAAAGGCGGTAAAAGAATACAAGGTGAATATGCGGGCATATCCAAGCCTTTATTGGAATATCAGAGGTTTACCACTGTCCCTTGGCGACCCAAAACCCGGTTTTGCTCATATCCGAACAAATATAAATACCGCCCATAATCCGGTGGCGACGTTCAAAATACTGATCTGGCGAGTTTGCCGGACCGGGCCACATCATACCCTGATAGGTGCATTGACGGCCCCCGGCCAGTTCCGGTGGGTCAGTTCGTGTCACATGAATGTCGCCCCGTTTTCCAATGAACATTTCTATTTCCGTGGTGACACTGGCTTGTCCTTTTTTGGAAAAATCAGCAAAAAACGGGACGGTTTCCAACTCTGCTAAGGTCAGATCAGTTCCAACCCGTTCCCACTCGCCGGTCCAACCCTGATCGTCGTGAACGGTCCAGTGAAACCCGGGGCTTTGTGGTGGACCACGGTCTTCAGCGATCGCTAAAGACGGAATGGCCAGCAGCACCAACAAGGCGCCCCACTTCCATATTGTGTGTTGGTTCATCAATACACTGGCCGTGGTTTTTGCGCATTGATACCGCATTGTTTTAATACGTCTGGAAAAGGCTTTCTGACCGGAACCCAATTAACGCAAACATCTTTTTTGGGATTGGAGCCAATCCAACGGCGACCGGGGAAAGTTCCGGCGCAAGCATGGGTAGCAATTGCTTCTTTTTCGGTTTTATACGGACCGCCGACCAGCTCGACAGTGGGTCCATCGACCCATATCTCTGGTTGAAATTTACAGACTTGTTTGCCTTCATGCTCATAACAAATATGCGGACCATGATTGCATTGCTCCATGCCAACGCTAAAAAATCGTTTGTGAATAGGTTTCAGCAATTCAGCAAATGTTTTACCGGGCCTGTCGTCTCTGGGTGGCCAGAGATAAAACAAACGGACATCGCTTCCGGTTCGAAGATCGGCATAATCAATATCGTCATATTCAACGATTTGTGTTCCAGTATCGAATTGCTTTTTTTTACCAGATGGTGAATTGCCGACCTTGTCCCACTTTTTGATGTAACCGACGCCGGAGGTTCGCATCGCATAATGGCCGGTTGGCAAAATGGTATTGCCGGCGGCCAATAGGCTAAGCCCCGGCACTAGCGAGATGGTGCCATTTGGCGTCGGGCGACCGGTCTTGCACACCGGATCATTTTGGTGCCCGGCAATAGTGCTGGACATATTGCCCATGGCTTGCGCCGACCCGTAATAGCGGCTGGAAAGCCATTGCTCCCATTGGACCAGTGGTTTGGCTGCGGCAATGGCATCGCGGTAGCTGCATTTGCGGCAATCATTGATCCCGTCATGGTTTTGATCAAACACTTGGAAAATTTCATCGCGAGCCTTCCATAAATTGCGGGCGATATCGCGACAAGCAAACCAACCATCCGCCGTGCAGGTGCCATCGCGACCAAAGTCGTTCACGAAGGCAATGCGCTTGGTTTCGGCGGCACGAAACAAATTGGCTGCATTGGCTAGGGACCAGTTTTCGCCAATGGTGCATTGGGATCCAGCCGAGGCGACCAATTGTACCGGGGCCGGTGGTGGTGGCGCAGTGGGCTTGCGCGGTGCAATCGGCTGTGGTTTTGGTACCGGTTGCGGCTTGGGCTTTGCCGAGGCTTTGACGCCAAACACCGAATACAATGGCGTGCCGGATTTCACCCCGGTGACACGGGCCACTTCTGCGTCATGAAAAGCGCGCGAGGCTTCGGCGGTAATTTCGTAAAAATCGACGCTGGCCAACAGCGCCGGGTTTGCGCCCATTCGCAGGGCTTGTAGTTTGGCCCCAGCCAGCATTTGTTCCAGTGCCAATTGCACGCAAGCAAACTGATCAGCTCGATCTGGCTTGTCGTCCACCGCAATGGCCAACCGACCCAAGGCGTGGCCATAAGCCAAGGGAAAGGTGCGCGGATACCCGATTGACATCGTGTATTCCTGCTTCACAAAAGCATCGAAATCTCGCCAAACTTTGGTGTTTAGCGCCGAACGGGTCGGGCATTGGGCAGCTTTGGCCGGGGTTGTAACCAAACATAACAAGCTCAGAGCGATGCAGGCAGACAGTAGAAGGCGCATCCAGTTTTTTCCTCACAGCAAATCAAAACCTGAGAAAATTTATAAGAATTGGGCGGCTTTAGCCTATACGCAGATCAGCGTATCTTCAGCGCTGGACCGGCCCGTGTTTTTCAAAATACGCACGAATGCGTATAGGCCATCAAGCCAGTATTCCGTACCAAAAACTCATCCATTTTGCGCGAGATCAGCGCGAGGGGAATGAGAATTGTTTGGAGGGAAATATGTCTCGAAATGTCAGCTTTGCTTTGGTGGTTATCGCGTTAATGGCGATTGTCATTGCCGGGATCATGTTTGGGCCGAATATGTGGACCCAGTTCCGCTATGGCGATGAGGCCTCAGTCAGTCAGGAACAAGCCTTGGCCAAGGACTTTGATTTGCCGGTTTCCGAACTGTTTGCCCGGGCGCAGGATTATCTGGCCAAGGGCGACCCGGATAGCGCGTTGGCTGTTTTAGAAGAATCAGCCCGGCGTGGTCACGCGCCTTCGGCTCGGGCGGTTGGTGAAATGTACGACCCAACCCTGTGGGGCGAAACGCCTTCTCCGTTCACTCGGCCCAACCCGCAAGAGGCCTTACGTTGGTATGAAAAAGCGATTGAGCTGGGTGACAGTGAAGCCGCCAACAAAGCCAATATCGTCCGAACCATGTTGGCCGCCGGTCAATAATTTATCCCAGCTTTAACTTCATTTGAGGTGTGTCATGAGAGTTTTATTTTCAGCCATTATTGGTTCTGCGACCCTTTTTGTGGGTCTAGGCGCTAGTCCTTCGCTGGCACAGCGCACCCCGTTGATCATGGAGGGCAAAACCGCGCTCTATCAACGGGTTTTGGTGCGCCCCGGTACACCCTTGGTGAAAACACCCGGCGTACTGGCCGACGCCAATGCCGAACCCTTGCCGCCATTGACCCCGCTTTATGTGTACAAGCACCTGACCCTAAATGGCCGCAATTGGTTGGAAGTGGGCAAAGCTTCGCAAGGGCCAACCGATGGCTGGATGACAGCCGATCGTTCCATTGCTTGGAAGCAAACCCTGACCTTGGCCTTTACCAATCCGGCCAACCGTCCGCGCTCTTTGTTTTTTCGGGAAGACGCCGCATTGATGGATCTGGTTGAAACCACCCGTCCCGGCTTGGTAGCCGATGGATATCGGGCCACGGTCCGTTCTGGCGAGGTTCCCCCAAACTTTCCAGTGATCTCGATGGAGCCTTCGACCTATGTCGATCTAGCCAAAAACTTCTACATGTTGCCCATTTTGGACTATCAGGATGCCTATTTTGAAAGCGGCTTTAGCACCCAATTGGTCAAAGTAGCTGCGGTAACCGCTAGCGAAAAAGCCCCGCCCATGGGCGCGCCAATTGCGCCGCCAGTTCGCGCTCCAGCGCCGCGTGTTGCCGATCCGGCTCCACAAATTGAAGGGCCGACAATTGCTGGTCCTAAAATAGATGGCCCAAACATAGCGGGACCTAATATCCCGGAGCCAGCCATTGTTGCGCCGGCCATTTTGCCGCCCATGGAGGCCATCGCAGATGTAGACCCAGAAGAAGTTCTCAAAACCGTCAAATCTGACTTCAAGACCGGCGTGGTGTTCGTGATCGATACCACTTCGTCAATGGGAAAATATATTGACCGGACTCGTGAAGCGGTGCGCCGGGTGTTTCGTGAAATGTCCCGTTCGCCGGGTGGGGGTGGCATCAGCTTTGGGCTGGTAGGCTATCGCGACAATACCGGTGCTGCGCCGGGCTTGGATTATGTATCCAAGACCTTTGTCACCATGAAAAATGGTCGGGACGAACAAGCGTTTATCGACAGCGTCCGCGATGTTTCTCCGGCTGATGTGTCTTCCAAAGGGTTTGATGAAGATGCCTATGCTGGTGTGTACACGGCCTTGCAGGATTTTGACTGGGGTAATTTCGACGGACGTTGGGTGGTCCTGATTACCGATGCCGGAGCGCGTGAAGGTTCCGATCCGTTGTCGAAGACTGGCCGCAATGCGGCTGAGATCAACCGGTTGGCCCAAGAAAAAGGCGTAGCCATTTCCGTGCTGCATTTGTTAACCGATGCCGGGCAAAGCAATCATTCTTCGGCGCGTAGTCAGTATGAAACCTTAAGTCAGGTGCCAACTGGCAATTCTTCGCTCTATTTCGGGGTGAATGCCGGGGACGTTGCGGTGTTCGGACAACGGGTTGATAAATTGGCCTCTTTATTGTCCTTGCAAGCCAATGACATGAAAAAAGGGGATTTAGCCAAGGCCGAAACGGCGGCGTTAGATCAAGCGCGCAACGATATTGCGGCGCGGCGTCTGGCTGCCAATGCGGCCCGCGAAGCGCAAGAAAACCAAGCGCGTCAGCAACGCCAAGCGGCCCAAGCTGCGGCCCAAACCGCCGCCGCCAAGGCTGCTGCGGAGCGTGCCAATACACTGGCCGCCCAACAAGCTGAAATTGATGCATTTGAACGGCAAGTACAGGCCGCAGGGCGCGCCATGCAATTGGCCTATCTGGGTCGTCAGGCCGGGACCAAAGCACCCAGCCTGTTCGAAGCGTGGATTGCCGATCGCGATCTGGCCGATCCGTCGATTGCCACCTTCTCGGTGCGGGTTTTGCTGTCCAAAAATCAGCTTAGCGATTTGAAATCTGCCTTGGAGGCGATTTTGGAAGCGGGTGAAAACACCCGGATGTCCCCATCTGAGTTCTTCAACCAATTGCAAACGGCTGCGGCTCTGCTCAGCCGTAATCCAGAAGAAGTCGGCAAAGCCCAAGTCAAAAAACTGGCTGACCTAGGCGTGTTGGGCGAATATCTGGATGATCTGCCCTATCGTTCCAAAGTGATGGAAATCACCGAAGACGATTGGCTGTCTTGGTCCTTGGGGCAACAGCGCGAGTTTCTGGATGAATTGCGTTCCAAAATCCGTCTGTATGAGGACTTCAATGACGAAGTATCGCTGTGGGTGGCGCTGGATGATGGCCGGGTTCCGGGCGATGCCGTCTATCCCGTCCCGCTGATCGCGTTGCCATGAGCAATCAGTTATGGCGCAGATCGATCCTCTTTTGCAGATGTCCGGTGTGGTTAAGCGCCGTGGGGACACGTTTCAGATGATTGCGGATTTTGATATCCGTCCCGGTGAGGCGCTGGCGATCGTCGGGGGCAGTGGCACCGGAAAGAGCACGCTGCTCGATCTAGCTGCTTTGGCCCTGCGACCCAGTGCCGCCGACAAATTTCGGTTATCCGGTCCCAATGGCATCGTAGATGTGAGCGCCTTGTGGCAATCCAAAGCTTCGGATCAACTGGCGAAAATTCGGGGCCAGCGCATGGGCTATATCCCGCAAACCGGTGGGCTGTTGCCGTTTTTAAGTGTGTTTGAAAACATCGTAACGGCGGCGCGTCTTGTCGGGCGCTTTGATGCGAGCCGAGCGCATGAGTTGATCAAAATACTGGGCTTAAGCGGGTTAGAAGCCCGCGCGCCAGCCGAGTTATCCATTGGTCAGCGCCAACGGGTTGCAGTGGCACGCGCCTTGGCTCATGGACCAGAATTGGTGTTGGCCGATGAACCTACGGCCTCGGTTGATCCGCCCACTGCTAAAGTGGTTTTTGTGTTGCTTTTGCGCGCCGTTAAGGAACAAGGAATTGCTCTTTTGTTGGCCAGCCACGATTGGGGTTTGGTCAAAAGTTCCGGGCTGCAAACCATTGCCCCGGTGCTTACCCAAAAGGGTGAACTGTTTTGCTCCCATTTCCAGCGCATGGACTGGCAACCGGCGGAGGCACAGGGATGAGCCACCCAGCAAACGCTTTTATGTTGGTGGCCCATATGGGGTGGCGTGCCTTTGTGCATGAAAAAATATCTTCGCTTTGTCTGATTTTGGCATTGATCTCGGTATTGGGGCCGCTGCTGGTATTGTTTGGCCTAAAATACGGCCTTGTAGATACGTTGGCGCAGCGTCTGATTGAAGATGTGCGAAACCGTGAAGTTCGTCTGATCGGCTCGGGCCGCTTTGACGAGGCATGGTTTGCAAATATGCGGGCGCGTGACGATGTGGCCTTTATCGTGCCGACCACCCGTTCCATATCGGCCAGTTTTAATCTGGTCCGGGGTCCAGAACGCCGCAATTCCATTACCGGCTTGCAAATGCTGGCCACCGCTAAAGACGATCCATTATTACCAAATGCGCCAGAACTGGAAAATGATTTACAAGTCATTTTAAGCGCACTGGCTGCCAAAAAATTGAAAGCTCAGCCCGGGGACAAAATACGGGCTAGAGTACAACGAATACGGGGGGGCGCACGCGAAGGGGTCTGGGTTGATCTGGACGTATTGCATGTGGCCGGCGAAGGAGCTTTTGTCGCTGAAGCAGCTTTTGTCCAGCAAAACCTGTTGCTGGCAACCGAAGACTATCGCGATGGTTTTGCGGTGGAAAAATTTGGATGGACCGGACACCCGCCCAATTTTGACAAACGTTTGTTTGCGCGTTTTCGGTTGTATGCCCGCTCAATTTATGATGTGGCGGCTTTGCGTGATGATCTGACCGATCAACGCCTTGAGGTCCGCACCGCTGCGGCCCAAGTCGAAACGATGCAAGCTATGGAAACCCGCTTGAACCGGGTGTTTGCCATTATTGCCGCAATGGGTGGGATTGGATTTATTGCATCCCTCGCAGCCAGTCTCACCGCCAATGTGGACCGCCACCGACAATCTTTAAGTTTGTTGCATTTGATGGGGTTTCCCCGTCATAGCATTTTGGCCTTTCCAACCACCCAGTCGGTGGTGGTGGCCGGGTTCGGTGGCGGCGCTGCATTGGTTCTTTTTTTCGCAATTGCCGGGGTGCTCAACCGATTATTTGCCGATGATTTGCAGGCCGGGGAATATATTTGCCGACTTGAGCCAACCCATATTGTGATGGCCAGCTTACTGACTGCGATTGTTGCACTGCTCGCCTCATTATGGGCCGGAGGCATTACCTTGAACATCGAGCCAACCGAGGGGTTGCGCGATGGGTAATCTGGTCAAAATTTGCAGCGTATTACTTGGCCTTGCTTTGGCTCCGGTTGGACTGGCACAGGAAGCGTCCGCGCCTGTGTCTTGGAAAGAACGTGATTTTAACCCAAAACCAGCAGCAGATGATTTGGTGTTGCCCTTGCCGTGCAATGGCTCGATGGTGTTTCGGCCAATTGCTGTGGCCAGCACGGGCCTGCTTGATGATGCCCGGGTCCGGGTTGGGCGCACCGAAAACCGGGTCGGCTACAAAGAAGACACACGGCTCGAATTTATATCCGGCACCTTCCCGGTCCAACAGCCGTTGAGCCTGCGAGTGTTTTACATCGGCAAATACGAAGTCACCAAAGCGCAATTTGCGGCGATCTCTGGCACATGCAAAACACCGCGCACCCCGGATCGGGTGCCGGCCACCGGCATGTCCTGGTATGATGCGGTAGGCGCCGCGCAGACCTATACCGAATGGTTGTATGCCAATGCACAAAGCTCGCTGCCCAGCAGTGGTAACGAGCTGGCCTTTTTACGGTTGCCCACCGAGTTGGAATGGGAATACGCCAATCGAGGTGGCATGAGCGTTGATGATGCCAGTTTTGCCGCTGATCTGTTTCCGATGCCAGACGGCACTTTGGCTCAATATGCGTGGCACCAAGGGCCAACCTCGGCGGCGGGCAAGCTTCGCCCTATCGGTTTGTTGGCGCCAAATCCGACCGGCTTGTATGACACGATGGGTAATGCTGGGGAGATGGTCAGCGACTTTTTTCGGCTAAACCGGCGCGGGCGATTACACGGACAGGCCGGTGGTTTTGTCATCAAAGGTGGCGATATTTCCTTGTCGGCTACGCAAATGCGAAGCGCCTATCGCGATGAAGTTCCGTTTTTTGATGCTCGGACCAAAAAGGCCAAAACCCAGCGTACCTTGGGGTTCCGCCTGATGATCTCAGCCCCGGTGGTTTCTTCGAGAGAGCAGCTTGATAAAATTATTACCGAATGGGAAGACTTGCCCATTGCTGATGCACAAGCCGAGCAAGCCAACAAGGAACGCAAAGCTTTCGCGGCGCTTGAGCAAGCCCGTCAACAAGCGCAAGGCACCGCCTTAAAAGGGCAATTGGATGCTGCGTTAACGGCGCTGGAACAAGCCAATACCGAGCGTAATGACGTGCGGGATCGGGCGGTGCGGGCCATTTTGCAATCAGGCGCCATTATCGGCAATAAAGTATCGGCCGATGCCAAACTGGCTAATTCGATCCGTCGAGCGCTGTCCATTGCTGAAAAAGCCATAACGCGGCTCGAAGACTTGCAACGCCAAGCCGTTAGCCAAGGCAAAACCGCATCGGCCCAACAGGCGGTTGACGCGATCACCAAACGCCGGGCTGATCTGGAGCGCCGCATGGGGCAATTGGCCAAAGTCGAGCAAGACCGGGACAACACATTGTCATCCTATCTCGATCTGGTTTTCGGTGTGGCCGACGATTACTCCTCGGCCATTGTTTCAGCCCAACTCGAAGTGCTGATTGCTGGATTTCAGTCGAAGAAATTTACCTATCTGATCAAACCGGCCGAAGTGTTTGCGGCCCATGTGGATCAATACCGCCAGAGCCGAAAATACAACCGCAATATCTGGTTAAACGATTTATTGGACCAATGAGAAACTGCAAGGAGAGAAACTCATGAAACAGCAAAATGTGTTTACAAAAACAATGGTCAGCGGCATTGCCGCCACCATGTTGGTCACGTCCTGCGCCTCGGTGCCTTCGGCTGGACGAGGTCAGGTCTTGACCCCGGCCCAGATAGAAATGCGAACTCGGGCCAAGGCCTATAATCGCACGGTTACCGAAGGCATGGTCGGCGGCGCAGTGGCTGGTGCATTGTTTGGTGCTTTGATTGCCGGAAGCGGCGACCGGGCCAAAGGTGCAGCCATCGGCGCGCTGGCGGGTGGTCTGGCCGGGGGGTTAACTGGTAAATATCTAGCTGGAAAGCAAAAGGCTTATGCCAGCAAGGAAGCCCAGTTGAACTCGGTGATTGCCGACCTGCACTTGCAAAACAATGAAGCCGAATCACTAATCGCGGCATTGGATATGGTGGTCAGTGAACACAAAGCCACCTTGGCTTCACTGGATGCCAAATATGAGGAAGGTCTGGTTGGGGACGCCGATATTCGCCGGCAAATGGCTATGGTCAAACAGGACCAAAAACAGATCCAGTTGGCGCTGGAAACCGCCAAGGATGATCAGAAACTGTTTAGTGAGACCCGCACCGCATTGGCCAAAAATGATCCGGACGCCAATTTTTCAGAACTGGATCGCGAAATCGCTCGTCAAAAAGAATTGTATGACGCAATGGCGGCGGTCTCGGGTGATCTGGCTTCGGTTCGCGGTGCGTAAGGGGAGGATTTAATGAAACAGAAGCTCATCTTGCTAGGCGCAACCAGCCTGATTTTGGCTGGTTGCGCTACTTCTTCTGATCCGGCGGCGGGCGGCTTTGGCAATGCCGTCCACGGCTTGTCATCTGGTGGTTATCAACAGCGCATTGATGATCGCGAAAATAATATCGCGGCCCAGCAGAGCAATATAAACAACCTGACTGCGCGAGCTGATGCGTTGCGGGCGGAACGGCAAAAGCTGGAGTTAGAGATCAGCCGGGCCGAACAACGGGTGTCTGATCTTGGCCGCCGAACCCAGCAGATCGAGGCTGAATTAAGCCAGCATCAAAATGATCAATCGGCCGCTTTGGCGGAGTTGGCCAAGGTGAAAGCCCGCTTGAACAAGATCGAGCAAACTCGCGGCAAAATTGATCCACAAGACAAGACCAAACCGGTAGGTGATCTGAATGATAACATTTCAGAGGTAAATCGGGAACTGGACGAACTGGATGCGGTGCTGGATGCGCTGACCGGCGGTTAGTTTGGTTGCGGCAAATAATTTGAGAGCGGGCGCGTGTATTGGAATTGACATGGCCGCGCAAAGCGCGGTTTGATGCCTGCTCTCATTTCCTAATTAAGGCGCTTCATGAGCGAAACTGGTTCCACACCCAAACAAGTTCGCACCAGCCAGAAGAAAATTCGCGAAACCAACATGAAACGGATCATGGTGGCGGCTGAAGCTGTGTTTGCTGAAACCGGTTTCAAGGGCGCAACCACCGATGCGATTGCCCGCCGGGCTGGGGTGCCAAAGGCCAATGTGCATTACTATTTTCCGACCAAGGCTGACTTGTATCGCAAAGTAATCGAAGACGTTTGTGAGTATTGGCTGGCGGCGGCCCCTCCGTTTGACCAATCGGATGATCCGACTGAGGCCTTGTGTGGGTATATTCGCGCCAAAATGGATCAGGCGCGGGAACGTCCCAATGGGTCGCGGGTATGGGCCATGGAAATCATCCGGGGCGCGCCAGTGATTGATGGCTATCTGCATGATGTTTTGCAGAGTTGGTTTGAAGAACGGACCCAAAAAATTGAGGACTGGATCAAATTAGGTAAAATAAATCCGATTGATCCGCGCACCTTGTTTTACATGATCTGGGCTACCACCCAGCATTATGCGGATTTTGCCCATCAGATACAGGTGTTGAACGAAGGCAAGCCGCTAAGCGACGAACAATTCGCCCATGCCAGTGATCAGGTTTGCCAAATTATCCTGACCGGAATTGGTCTGAAATTATAGGAAAGAATTAGCGTCTCATGTCCAGTACAGACAACAAGGTGGATGTCGCGATTATCGGGGCTGGCATTGCCGGAATTGCCGCCGCTTATTATCTCGGGAAGAACCAGAACATCCACAATGTGGTGATTGTCGACCCGTTAGCACCAATGAGTTTTACTTCGGCGCAGTCTGGGGAGAACTACCGCAATTGGTGGCCGCACAAAACCATGATCGATTTTACCAATCGCAGTATTGATTTGATGGAACAAGTCTCGGATGCGACCCAAAATGTGCTGGCCATGAACCGCCGAGGCTATGCATTGGCCACGCGGCAGCAAGATATCAGCGCCTTACTTGCGGAGATTGAGGCCGGGTACGGCTCGGAGGCCGAGCGTAATATCCGGATGCATAGCTCGCAAGACACGAACAATTACCAACCACCGGTTTCGGACCAATGGTCGGGTGCTCCGGTGGGGGTGGATGTGTTGCAAAACCGCGAACTGATCGGCCAGACCTTTCCGTCTTTTTCCAAAGACATTGCTAATGTGATCCACATCCGGCGTGGCGGTGACATTAGCGGCCAACAATTAGGTCAATATATGCTGGAGCAGGTTCGGGCCAATGGCGGAAAATTGCTCAAGGGCCGCGTAAAGGGCATTGCCAAGCCCGACGATTATCTTCTGGATGTAGATAATGGCGGCCAGAGTGTCCAAATTCGCGCCGAAAAAATAATCAATGCTGCCGGACCATTTGCCAAACACATCGCGGGCCTGTTGGATGTCGATCTGCCGATTGAAAATGTCTTGCAACAAAAAATAGCTTTTCACGACCGCGAAGCGGCCATTCCGCGCGACATGCCGTTTTCCATTGATATTGATGGGGCCGAACTAAACTGGAGCGATGAAGAGCGTGAATTGCTAGCCGAAGAGGAAAGCCTGTCTTGGTTGACCCGGCATATCGACGGCGCGATCCATTGTCGCCCAGACGGCGGCGACCATGGCAGTTGGATCAAAATGGGTTGGGCGATCAATGAGGCTCCACTTGATCCGGAGTGGGAGCCGGAGCTTGACCCGCAATTTCCGGAAATTGTCCTGCGCGGTGCGGCTTCCTTAAACCCTTCCCTAAAAACCTATTATGGCGGCTTCCCGCGCAATTTTCTGCACTATGGGGGATATTACTCGATGACCCCAGAAAACTGGCCCCTGATCGGCCCGATGGATCAAGAGGGCGCGTTTATGATCGCGGCGCTTTCCGGGTTTGGCACCATGGCAGCCTGCGCGGCTGGTGAGTTGTGCGCCAGTTGGGTGGCTGACCAACCCTTGCCGGAGTATGCTCAAAACCTGTCCCTGCAACGCTATGATGATGCGCCCTTAATGGCGCAATTACTGGCCGCTGATCGTGGCGTGTTATGATCACAACCTGACCATTTGGTCAGATAATACTTGACCTATTTCAACATATTGCAGATGATACCGAGGAAATTGGCTGTGGGGAGTGCAGTCGGTTTCTTAAGGGAGATAAGCAATAGATGAGTGAACATCTGGTGTTAAGCAAAACCGGAAGCGCATTGACGGCGGACGAGATCGCCGCCAATTTTGCTGATCTGCATGCGCCGCTCACCGCACAATTGGCCGGTGTCCAGGCATCCCGGTGCCTGGTTTGCCATGATGCGCCTTGTGTCACCGCTTGCCCCACGGCGATTGATATTCCCAAGTTTATTCGCCAGATCGCCACACAAAATCCATCTGGGGCAGCGCGCACCATTTTAAGTGCCAACATTATGGGCGGCACGTGCGCCCGAGCCTGTCCAACCGAAATTCTGTGTGAACAGAAATGCGTTCTGAAAGTTGGCGAAGATGAACCGGTGCCGATCGGTGCGTTACAGCGCCATGCTGTAGATCATTTGCTACAGAACAAAGCGGCACATCCGTTTGTTCGCCAGCCGGATACCGGCAAGAAGGTGGCTGTGCTGGGTGCGGGGCCAGCTGGCTTGGCGTGCGCCCACGCTTTGGCTGTTCAAGGTCATTCCGTGCAAATTTTTGAGGCGCGGTCCAAACCGGGTGGTTTGAACGAATACGGCTTGGCCGCATACAAGATGGTTGATGATTTTGCGGCGCGCGAGGTGGCGTTTATTCTGGAAATCGGCGGGATCGCAATTCGCTACGAACAACGATTGTCCCGGGATTTTGTGATGGCTGATTTGCGCGAGCAATATGATGCGGTGTTTGTCGGTATTGGTCTGGAGCAATCCCGCCGGGCAAGGATTGCCGGGGATCAGCTAAACGGTGTGGTTGGTGCGCTGGGTTTCATTGAACAAATCCGTCAGGCTGATGATTTGTCCAAAATTGACCCCGGCCAGCAAGTGGTGGTCATTGGTGGCGGCAATACGGCCGTAGATGCAGCGATCCAGGCCAAGCGACTGGGCGCACGTCAGGTCACCTTGGCCTATCGGCGTGGTCCGAAACAAATGGGCGCAACTCTTTGGGAGCAAGACCTAGCCGCAACCAATGGAATTAACATGGTACATTGGGTCGCACCGCAACGCTTTGTTGGCGAGGGAGGTGTGATCAATGTCCATTTTGAACGGATGGCTCTGCAAGACGGGGCGCTGAGCGGAACTGGCGAGCACTTCACCTTGTTGGCTGATCGGGTCTATCTGGCGATTGGCCAGTCGCTGAATGAAAATGGCTTAAACGGTTTAGAGCGCGAAGCCGGAAAAGTTTGGGTAGATGAGCGCGGTCAAACGTCTCTGTCCGGCGTGTTTGCCGGTGGCGATTGCGTCGCGTCTGGCGAAGACCTGACCGTACAGGCCGTACAGGATGGCAAAACGGCTGCCGCCGGAATACACTGTTTTCTGGAGGGGCAAGATGGCTGATTTAAGATGCACGATTGCCGGGATAAAGAGCATCAATCCGTTCTGGTTGGCTTCGGCTCCGCCGACCGACAAGCAATATAATGTAGAACGCGCCTTTGCCGCTGGCTGGGGCGGCGTGGTCTGGAAAACGTTGGGTGCGGATCCGCCTGTGGTCAATGTCACATCGCGGTACGGGGTTCACAAGGATACGGCGCGCGGTATTTTGGGGATCAATAATATCGAGCTAATCTCGGATCGTCCGTTAGAGGTCAATCTGCGCGAGATTGAACAGGTTCGAAAAAACTGGCCCGATCGGGTTATTATCGGCTCGATGATGGCCCCGGTGGAAGAAGGTCTATGGAAAGAGCTAGCGATCAAAATTGCCAATTCCGGGGTACATGGCATTGAGCTAAACTTAGGCTGCCCGCACGGCATGTGCGAACGGGGCATGGGTTCGGCCATTGGTCAGGTGCCACAAATGGTTGAAGACACCACACGCTGGGTCCGCGAAGTGGTGGATATTCCGGTGTTTACCAAATTGACCCCCAACACGACGGATATTTTGCTGCCAGCCGAAGCCGCCTTGGCGGGCGGGGCTGATGCGGTCGCGCTGATCAATACGGTCAACTCAGTGATTGGGGTTGATCTGGATGCGATGGCCCCGATGCCAGTGTTGGATGGCAAGGGTACCCATGGTGGTTATTGCGGCAGTGCGGTCAAACCGATTGCCTTGCATATGGTTGCCGAAATTGCCCGCAATCCAGGAACGCAAGGTTTAGATATTTCAGCAATTGGCGGCATTACCACTTGGCGCGATGCGGCAGAGTTTATTGCGCTGGGGGCTGATGCATTGCAGGTCTGTACGGCAGCGATGCTTTATGGGTTTCGGATCATCGAAGACCTAAACGAAGGTCTGTCTGATTTTATGGACGCCAAGGGCTATCATTCCATTGCCGATTTTAAGGGCAAAGCCATGGCCAATACGGTCAATTGGAATGATTTGAACATGAATTACGACCTGAAGGCCAAAATTGATCAGGACAAATGTATCGAGTGCGGGCGCTGTCATATTGCCTGTGAAGACACCTCGCATCAGGCGATTCTCATGCAAGCCAATGATGCTGGCGGCCGAGACTTTACGGTGGTTGATGCCGAATGTGTTGGTTGCAATTTATGCCAACATATTTGCCCGGTGCCAGATTGTATTGAAATGCTTGAGGTCAAAAATAACCTGCCTTATGTGACTTGGCCGGATCATCCCAAAAACACCATCAAAGCTGCGGAGTAAGCCAATGAATGCCCCGGTTCCTAATGATCTGGATGCCTATTGGATGGGATTTACCCCCAACC
>JAJFFR010000161.1 GCA_021776555.1 Robiginitomaculum sp. | reverse complement strand
AAAAGTTCATTGAAGACCCGCGTCATATTGAAATTCAGGTGCTGGGCGACAAGCACGGCAATTGCATCCACTTAAATGAGCGCGAGTGCTCCATCCAGCGGCGCAATCAAAAAGTCATCGAAGAAGCACCAAGTCCATTTTTGGATGCGGAAACCCGCGCCAAAATGGGCGCGCAGGCTGTGGCCCTGTCGCAAGCCGTTGACTATGACAGTGCCGGTACCGTTGAGTTCATCGTCGATAAAGACCGTAATTTCTATTTTTTGGAAATGAATACGCGGTTGCAGGTTGAGCACCCGGTAACCGAAATGATCACCGGAGTTGATCTGGTTGAACAGATGATCCGCATTGCAGCTGGTGAGAAACTCGCGCTAAGCCAAGATGATATTGGAATATCAGGTTGGGCCATGGAAACTCGGATTTATGCCGAAGATCCGTATCGAGGGTTTTTGCCCTCTATCGGGCGGTTGCGTCATTTTCGGACCCCTGAACAATCGGATCAGGTGCGCATAGATAGCGGCGTGCGCGAGGGCGACCAGATATCAATGTTTTATGATCCGATGATCGCCAAATTGATCACCCATGCACGGGATCGCAAGGCCAGTATCAAAAGAATGTTGTGGGCGTTGGATCGGTTTGAAATCAAAGGGGTGCAGGCCAACACGCCCTTTTTGGCTGCCGTTTTGGGCCAGAAACGCTTTGCATCGGGCCAATTGACCACGGGCTATATTGCCGAAGAATTTCCAGATGGATTTGACGGTGTCAAACCAAACAAGCGCCAGACCCGTCATCTTATCGCTACGGCTGCCTATATTCATGCCCAATTGGAGGCCCGCGCCGCACAGGTTTCGGGGCGTATATCGCCCATTGCCGCGCCGCGCCGCGACTGGGTGGTTCTGCTCAACCGGGAACAATGTGCGGTTCAAATCACCCTTTGTGAGGGCGGGGCCGATCTTTTCGTCGGCGGCAAATGGCGGCATTTGGAAACCAGCTGGGTACCGGGACAATCCTTGTTTACTGCTGTTTTGGATGGCCGAAGTTTTGCCGTGCAATCTGAAACTCTGACCGAGGGGTATGATCTGAAATCCAGAGGCGTATCAGTCACCGCTATTGTCTGTTCGCCCCGTGCCGCGCAAATCCATGCGATCCTGCCTGAGAAAGAAAAACCGGAAACTGGCAATCAGGTTTCCAGCCCGATGCCCGGCTCCATAGTGCGGATTGCTGTTCGCGAAGGCGACAAGGTGCAGGTTGGGGATAGTTTGTTGGTGGTAGAGGCCATGAAAATGGAAAATGTTATTCGTGCCGAGCGTGATGCAATTATCGAGACGGTATACGTTGAAGCCGGTGCAACAGTCGATGCAGATCAGTTGTTGGTGAGTTTCCAATGAGTGAGACAACAACGCCTTCACCTATTGCCGGAACAAATTGGCTTGAACAATTTTTTCTGCCGGATGGCGACACAACCACCGCGCAGTTCGGGCGTGGTTGGCTCATGGTCGTGTTGGGGCAGATGGTGAGCATTGCTCTAGGTTTGATTTTGCTTTCCAACCGGTCAGTAGTTCTGGGTAGTTTGCTTTTGTTTGGAGGTTTGTTCGTTGGTTCTTGGATGATTGGCATGCTGCACATTCGCCGGTTGCGGGATCAAGATCGCCCAGTTTGGCGTTCGTTTTTCGCGTATATTCCAATGGTAATTGCCATCGTTGTTTTGTTGGTGCCGGGTCCGGGTCCGGGACGGGAACAAGATCGCGGTGAGTCTACCGAACCATCTGTCGTCAATGCTGAAGCTATTGATGCATCCAAGACAGACCAAGCCAAACAGCAAAAAGCAGGAAAACCAGATTCGCAAACCGCAACAGACTCAAATCGAGATGCACGACAGGCGATTTCCCAAAATACCAACAAAAGAAGCGGGAGGCGTGGTCGTGGCGCAAGAGGAGCACCGGGGCAAAGACCCGGCGAAGACAACAAGCCTCCTAACATTGCCATGGCCAAAGCCACAAGAGCCGTTGCTACCTTTTCTATACTGGCTTTTTTGCTATCTTTTCCCAGTTTGATCCTGATCCATTTAGCGCCATCAAACCGGCGACCCACAAAAAATGGGGCTTGACCCTATATCTGTACAGGCTTGACGTTTCGGGTTGGATTGGGCCAACTGACAGGTAGACGATTTGAAAACTTCAATTCGGGGAAAAGGGAGAATATCAAATGGGTAATCTGTTATTCAGCATGGGCGGTCGGATCAATGCCGCTGACTTCCAACGAGGCGCGATCGTGTTGATTGCAGTTGGAACAATCATCAAAATTTTACCATTTTTCAGCATGTCCTTTGGAATGATTGCTGGCCTGTTGGGGTTGATCCTGCTTTGGCCTTGGGTCGCAATATGGGGAAAACGCTATCACGATAGCGATCAATCTGCATGGATGATCATTGTACCGATTATCGTGCTAATTGTGCTCAGCATGATTGCGGGCGCAATCATAAACGTCATGTTTCCGGTGGATACGCGCGCTGCAATGGCAGCAGCGGAAAGCGGCAATTTCATGGCACTGATTCAAGGTGCAGCGGCTGCGGCACGGCACCAAATTATCCCTAGCGCCCTGATCGGCGCAGGTGTGCAATTTGCGGTAGTTTACGTGTTCAATGGCATGATCAAGTCAACTGCGGGCGATAATAAATACGGCCCAGCAACAAGTTAGATTGACCAAAATACGGAAAGGCGGGGCTGGCCCCCGCCTTTTTTGTACATACTAAAGTTTCTGGAGTTTTATCATGCGTTTTGTTGTTGTGTTTTTGGTGTGTCTGTTCGGTAGCCTTTCTGTTCCGGCAATGGCCGAAGATTGGGATGTTTTGTTGGCCAATATGGTCAAAGAAGACCCAACATTGGCCGCCGAATGGGAAAAGGCCAAAAAGGCAGCAGAGAAAAACGAAAAAGACCTGAAAAAATTTGCCGATGATCAATTCCAAAAATCGTTCGACACGGTGTTTGGCGAAAAGAAATTCAAACCATCTGAAGGTTTGGAATTGATCAAGGTTCTGGAGGCGGCAAGTGCTGGGGATTATGAAGCAGCGGGCAAGGTCGGATCAGAGTTCCTAATTGCCAAATACACACCGGGTCTTGGCCAATACATTACGGTGATGAAAGCGGCGGCGTCTGCCATCAAGGGATTGGAAGCAATCTGGATCAAAGGACTAAAGCAAACCAAGGCCCATGAGAATTTCGTGACTGCATTCTTTGCCGACGATAATTACCAACGTCCCTATATCCCGAGCTACATGATTACCTATTTGCGCAACAACAAAACATTCGGTGCTCAGATCAGTGTCATTTATGACGAAATGCGGGGGCGAGAAGACAAAATGTTTTGGCAATGGATGGCGGATGAAGGCGCGGTTGATCAAATGAAGTTGGCTACCTGGAGTTCCCGGTGGGTTTCTGCCCTTGGAAAATTGCCGACAGACCGCCAAATGTTCAATTATTTCTTGTACGAAATGGTCAAAAACTCCAAAAGTTCATATCTGAAGAAATTTGGGGAAGTCTATATTGAGCCAATGATCCAGCGTGAGGCGTGGGAGCAACGCAGGAAGATGAAATCTGCAATGCTTGCGGCCATTCAGAAAATTACAGCAGCTGCGGAATCTGATGATAAAACCAATGAACAGTGCAAGACATGGCTCGCCACCTATAATTCCAACAAGAAAATACGAGCCCAAACCATCCAGCAATTGGATGGATACTTGGACAGTGTTTACAGTCGCTATATGAGTAAATTTGATAGCATGCTGGTTGTGGAAAAAGCCCAAAGAGAAGCCAAATGGCAGCCGATCCGTGATGAAAACGAGCGGCTTGAAGAAGAGAATGATCGAATAGAGGCAATGGAAGCAGACCTCAGCAACATCACCAGTGAAATGCATTCCATGCAGTCCAGCATCAGCTCAATGGAAGGTTCATTGGGATCGGAAGAAGATGAAGGGTACAATAGCAGTATCGACGCCTTAAACTCTGAAATACGGTCCTACAACTCGTATCGGAGTTCATCCTATCTACCGCTTAAACGTGATATAGACAGCGCAACTGATCAACTAAACCGGGACTTGGAAGCTTTGCGCGAAAAGCGCGACAACTTGACCAGTTCCCGCACTGGTCCCCCCTCACAAAAACTGATCAGTGATTTTAGCCGAATGCGGAAACTTATTCAGTACTGGCGGGATGATAAACTGGTGGTTTGTGCCAAGGTCTATTCGACTATCGCCCGTGATGACAATATTGGCGGTTTGATTGGAATGAATATGGCCTCGGGGAATACTTTGTGCAGCCAACTAGATGCAGCGGTTTATTCAATGAAAGCCACCGGGGCAAAGCACCGGGAACATTGCGAGTAGGGAGGCAGCCTTATTCTATTTCAGCAAATGCCACTGCCACTTTTTGCGCCCAGTCATAAAGCGCTGGCCAGCTGTGGGCGCTATCGTCCATCAGCCCAAGGCGCACAATGACCAAATCACGTGACGGGACGACCCAGATGATCTGCCCCTCATGTCCTTGTGCTGAAAAGGTGTCTCGTGGCCCAATGGCCGATCCTTGGCCCTTGGGGCGAATATCCTCCGCATTGGCCGCGTTGATCCACCAGCCCGCCCCATAGACGGTCACATTATCAGCCGGACTTTTGGTCCGAGAGAAATCAACCCACCCTTCGGGCAGTAATTGTTGATCTTCCCATTGGCCATCGCGTAAATACAGATAACCAAACCGAGCAAAATCCCGTGCCGTGGACCAGACCAGCGATCCACCCAAAAACGTCCCGGCCGGATCGAATTCGATCTGGGCGTCCATCCCAATGGGTGCAAACAGGTTTTTGCTGGCAAAGGCGACCATATCAGCCGGATCTATGCTTTCTTTGTTCATCTGTTCTGCGATGACCATCTGCAAACCGTGGGCGATCAGATGAAACCCGGCGGATGAATAATTCCAATTGCTTCCCGGCGTATGGGCCAACCCCAATTGGCTGACATAGGCAATTGCATCAAATCGACCCCGGCCAAACATCATTTGCACTACGTCATTCTTGACCAGATCCGGTTCGCCAATTTCGACATATTGCAAGCCATCGGTCATGTTTAACCATTGCCGCCAACTGATTTTGGCGCGTGGATCGTCGGCGGGCCACGGTCCCGGCATGGCGGCATCTATGTCGGGTATCCAGCCGATTTGCACGGCGCGTCCGACCAGTGCCGAGGTGAAGGACTTGGCCATCGACCAACTGACCTGTTTGGTATTTTGGTCAAACCCGGTGCGGTAGCGCTCTACTATCAATTTGCCGTGGTGAATGATCACAATGGCCCGGGCTTCGCCCATCACGTCGCCCAGTTCTCTAGCCATGGCATCGTCAAGCAGCTCATCCAGCGCCTCGCGGCTTTCGGTCGGGACATTGCCGGTCTCCCAGTCCTGCGTAGGCCATGCCAGATCGGTTGGCTGTGGCGGTAGAGCAATCAGTTGCCCGGCGATGGCGCCGTGCGCCAACAAAAGACAACCGGCAAAACACCCCGCCACAATTCCCTTGATGTTCATGCTCATCTCTCCATACTGCCCATACTGGTCTCAACAAACTGCCCAAGCAGTTTGGGGGCAGTTTGGGGGCAGATATGAATTTGGTCAAAGGATTACTGGTTGGCTTAGGCTTACTGCTACTGGCCGGAGGGCTGGTTTGGCACTTTTGGGCGAAGGGGCAATTGGCCTATATCGAAATTGCCACTGCCTACACGGCCAAACAGGTTTGTTCTTGCCGGTTTATTGCTGAGCGCGAACTAGAAACCTGTTTGCAGGACTTTACCGATGATATCAGCCAATTGAACGTTGTCCAATCTGGCAACCAAATCAGTTCAACCGCCCCAATGGGGTTTTCCAGTGCCTCGGCGCAATACCGTCCGGGACTGGGTTGCGCGCTGATCAAGTAACTTACAGCTGCTTGGCATCCACAAATTCAACTGGGCCAAAGGTTTTTGCAAATTCGGTTTTTAGAATTTGATCGGCTTGATCCATCGACACCGGACGATCCAGATCAGCCAAGCTGGTTACGCCAAATTCTGATATGCCACAGGGAATAATCGCCTCGAAATGCGACAAGTCCGGGCAGACATTTAACGAAATACCGTGATAGCTCACCCAGCGTCGCACCCGTATGCCAATCGCCGCAATTTTGGCTTCGCTAATTGCGCCACCCGGAG
>JAJFFR010000017.1 GCA_021776555.1 Robiginitomaculum sp. | reverse complement strand
AAGCAATTTCAGATTTTTCGGGTTCTTTGCGACCCGACCGGCATTCATTTCCCGTTCTAGAATTCGCGCGCCACGATACGGCACTTCATAATAGGAATAGTACTGGGTCAGAGCCAATAGCTCAGACTCTGTGGTCAACATACCATTCAGATACATGATTTTGTTAATCTCAAAAGCATCTTTTGACTTGTTGGCTTGCGCTTTGAGCGAAGCAATGGACCGCCAGATTTTCTTGTCATCGGGCCAGATTGAAACTTGTTGCTCCAGCAAAGTGGCTTGCTTGCCGTACATTTTCAGAGAGTTGTACAGGAAGTTCAGCAGATCAAAATGTTTCTTCTTCTTAGGACTTGCCATCCGAAATGCAGCTTCACCATGGGGCAGAGCTTTGCGGTACCGGTCTGCTTGTGACCAAGCGGCAGCCACCATCATATGAATGCGTTCATTGGCTTTGCCGCCGCTGTTCAACCAAGTTTCTAAAATGGTTGCACCTTTGACATATTGGCCTTCAGAAATCCACAACTGCCCGATATTGGGTTTTAGGCCGTTTACCTCAGCCTGAGTCAATGCACCTGTGTTTATCGCGCTTTCCCAGTCCGTTATGGTACCACGCACATCGCCTGACCCATATTTGGCCTGCCCACGCATTTGCAGACAAATGGCTCGTTCGTAAGGGGTTAAACCTTCACGACCCAACACTCCGTTTAATACGGTTACGGCTTGGCGGTGGTTCGGTGGTTCAGCTTGCAATAATTCTTGGGCCGCCAGCACCCCTTCGCCCACTTTAGAAGTGAGCACTCGCCCTTCGGCTTTGGGTTCATCCCTCTTATTGCGTTGGGCTTCGGCTGGAACGGAAAGGGCCGCCATTGCAAATACGGCGATTAATGCGGTTCCGATGGTTCGGATCATGGATTTCATCCCTGACTTGCTAGCAACCAACATTTCATATTCTCCTGTTCGAGCCTTTCGGCCCATCTTCATTTCGTTAGTCTTCAAGCTGGAATTTGATCGTGGTCACCACACCTTGACGCGCAACGGCTTTGCCGTCGACGATTTTGGCGTTGTATTTCCATTTTTCAACAGAACGCTTGGCGGCCCGAGCAAACACCGAACTGGTACACTCTGTACGCACATTGTACGGTTTGCCTTCTGGACTCACATCAAAAAATGCTTTGCAACTGCCCGATGTGCCCCGTTCTGCCGCACGTGGCGGATACATGGGTGGAATACGAACCAAAGGCTGCGCGTCACGGTCTGACACGTTGAAATTTACTGAATTACGATTGAGTTGCGGGGCTTCAAAATCAGGGATAGCACCCGCCACATTGGCAATACCTTCACGAGGCTGCACAGCTTTTTGTTTTTCAATCTGTGGCGGCGGCGGTGGCGGCTTTACGTCTTTGGATCGTTCCGCTTTCACATCGCGTTGGCGGATGGAAAGTTCTTCAACTTTCGGGTTGATGGTAAAGCGAAATGCATCTTCTTTTTCCGGAAGCACAAGCTCTTTCGAAATCAGTAATTTCATCAACAAAAACAAACCGATCGTAATGATCGCTGCAATTGGCAACCCAGCAAAAAAGCGCATTAGCGACTCCCTTTGTAATCCCGCCAGAACCAGTTTGAACGTTGGTCCGAAAACCGATTATCAAACCTTTTAGAGTTGGTTTGGCGTTTTTACTCCCTTCATTGGCCGACCAGAATATCTCAGGTCGGCATTTCATCTGTTCAACGCCAGTTTCTCTACTGACGACCAAAATACCGACAAAATATGCCGATATTGAGGCGGCTCTAATTGTCGACCGATATCTCGACCGGAATACCAACTTCTACAAACATATCCTGTACATCCAGAACAACTCCGATATTGGCTTTATGGTCGCCACGGATCACCCCTTCGGCTTTTGGGTTTTCAGCCTTCATTTTGGCTAATTCCGCCTTCACTGCGTTCATGGGAATCGGATTTTTGTTGATCCAAACCACGGACTCATTGCTGACCCCGACCATAATGGACGGCTTTGTGGTTACCAGATCTGGGGTCCAAAATGGCTTGGTCACATCGACCCCTGGTTCTTTTACAAAGACAGCGGTCACGATGAAGAAAATCAGTAGAATAAACACCACATCAAGCATGGGGGTCATATCCATCTCGACGTCTTCCGCGTGGTTTTCCGTACGGCGTCTAGCCATAAATTCGTCTCCTGTTGTGATCACTGCAATTCAGCAAACGATCATTTATTTCTTCAGGCCGGCAGGTTAACTCTCCTGCTCACCTTCTCGTTGGATCAGGGTTGATGCACCGGTCGCTTTGGCTGCATCAAAAACACTAACCACCGTTCCGTGTTCCGCTTCATTGTGTGGAACAATCAATACAGCGCTTTCGCCATTATCAGCCCGAAACCGTTCGATACTTGGTCCCACCCGGCGCACATCAGTCACCGTTTGATTGACGAAGATCACATTCCGGTCGTTAATTTGAATTAAAATCACCGGCGCTTGTTTATCGGGTTCATCCTGCTCCGGACTTGGAGGCGGAGGCAGCATGTTAATCGATTTCTCTTGCACGAACACCGCAGTCACGATGAAGAAAATCAGCAAGATAAACACAATATCAAGCATGGGTGTCATGTCGACATCGGCTTCGGCCTGTGGTCGGCGTCTACTACGCATACGCTTGCACCTCTAACTAAGTTCGAGACTGTCTGCCACTTTCTGCGTTTCCCGCAGACCGCGACGTTCAAGCCGATTGGTGAAGATCAATCCCGACAGGGCGGCAACCATACCAGCCATAGTAGGAATGGTTGCTTTGGATACCCCAGCCGACATGGCCCGCACATTACTGGAACCCGTTGCCGCCATGACGTCAAAGACTTCGATCATGCCGGTAACGGTGCCAAGCAACCCCAAAAGAGGCGCAATGGCGACCAGTGTTTTTACAAACAACATATGTTGTTCTGTTTTCTGACGAACCTCCGAGATCAGCTGCTCGCGAATTGCGTGCGCCGCCCAAGATTTATGGTCATCACGAGCCGCCCAAACATTGACAGCACGCTGCGCGACCCTTTTGTGGGAAAACTGGTAATAGGCCAGTCGTTCCAAAATCAGTGCCCACATAAAGAACGTTGCGAACATGATGATCAGAAGTACGTCGCCCCCCATCTCCAGAAACTGCTGGAGATTACTCAGGGCAACCGATGGATTGAGCCAGTTCATCTCGCTCTCCTTCTTCTTGCCAGATCCGGCGCCTTATTGGCTCCGGCTCTCCGCGTTGGATGCAATCAGGCCAGAAGCCTGCTCTTCAAGAACCTGCTGCACAGTCCGGCTGGCCGATGTGCAGAAGCTGTGAAGTAGCAAAAGCGGAATAGCTGAAAGCAGACCCAAAACAGTGGTCACTAGCGCAAAGGAAATACCATCGGCCATCAATTGCGGGTCTCCGGCACCAAACAGGGTAATCGCCTGAAAGGTTTGGATCATCCCGATTACAGTACCGAGCAGCCCCATCAACGGAGAGACCGCAGCCAGCACTTTGATCAGAGACAGGCCAAATTCTAATTTGCCGGTTTCCTTGATGATTGCATCATCCAGTTTCAACTCGACCGTTTCCAGATCTTTGTCCTTAGCAGCGTCATAAGCCTTCATAATCCGACCCAACGGATTGTTGCCAGCTTTGGATTTGCGAGCCTGTGCCCGAACTGCCATGCCCGTCATGGTCAGCGAAAACAGGCGCCATAGGCCAATAAATACACCAATGGCAGCCATTGAGCTAACAGCATAACCAATGCCGCCACCTGCATGGAACCGTTCCGTCAAGGATGGAGTCCGAACCACCATGGCCAGCAATTCACCTCGAACCGGATCAATTGGCCCTTTGACAAACTTGGCAGGATCACCGCCACTGACATTTTTAGCCAGACCACGAATACGACCCGAAGGTTGCCGGCCTAATTTAATCATGTCGCCTTCATCCATCTTGATGACCTCAGCACCTTTAGAGGTCCGAGCCAAGATTGTCCCAGCTCGCGTGATCGAAGCA
>JAJFFR010000160.1 GCA_021776555.1 Robiginitomaculum sp. | reverse complement strand
ACTGACAACTATATTTCCACCGATGATTTATCCGTTGCGGTCAACGCGGCAGTCACTTTGGAACGACCACTACTGATCAAAGGCGAGCCGGGAACTGGCAAAACCATGTTAGCCATCGAAGTGGCTAAAGCCATGGATTTGGAACTGATCGAATGGCACGTCAAATCCACCACCAAGGCAGCCCAAGGCCTTTATGAGTATGACGCAGTTACCAGATTGCGCGATAGCCAGTTGGGCGACCCCAAGGTTGAAGACGTCAGTAATTACATTCGCAAAGGCAAATTGTGGGAAGCCTTTGAAGCCAAAAAACGCCCAGTTCTGCTGATCGACGAGATCGACAAGGCCGATATCGAGTTCCCCAACGATCTGTTGCAAGAACTGGATCGCATGGAATTTCATGTCTATGAAACTGGCGAAATGATCAGCGCCCAACAACGACCGATCATCATCATCACTTCGAATAATGAGAAAGAATTGCCCGATGCGTTTTTGCGCCGGTGTTTCTTTCACTTCATCCGCT
Organism: Robiginitomaculum sp.; assembly: GCA_021776555.1. Lineage (GTDB taxonomy): Bacteria > Pseudomonadota > Alphaproteobacteria > Caulobacterales > Maricaulaceae > Robiginitomaculum_B. The sequence goes on along the minus strand of JAJFFR010000160.1, from coordinate 8,268 downwards.
TCCCCGAAGATGAAACCATGCAAGCCATTGTTGATGTACATTTTCCCGGCATCAAAAAACGCTTGGTCGCCGAGGCCCTAAAAATCTTCTACGACATCCGCAAAGCCCCGGGTCTAAAGAAGAAACCCAGCACATCCGAGCTACTCGATTGGCTAAAATTGCTGATGGCCGAAGACATTGACGCCATGACATTGCGGACAAGCGATCCACGCAAGCTGATCCCGCCCCTACACGGCGCCCTGCTCAAAAACGAGCAGGACGTCCAATTGTTCGAACGCTTAGCCTTCATGGCCCAACGGGAACGGTAAAGTAGCGGTTGGCCGGAAAATTGGACCAAAACAGCTCAAAAAAGAAACGCAGGGTCGAAATTTTATAACTTTCCACCGGATTAAGAGCATCGGTTTACGCCGTCCTTGGCGTTTCCACCCAACCTGAATCAAGGTGCACACGCCCCAACAATCCTTATTTTATTGGGATTTTAATCAGATTCACGATGTCAAACAGCCGGATCACGTGGGGTAAACCCGTGCTCCACGCCCATTGTACCATCCGGCTTTGCTGGGCGAAGCAGCAGAACCAATCCTCGCTGCCTTAGTATCAACAAGCGTCAACAAGTGTGATTTGTTTGTGACTTTATTGTCGATGTCTGTCCCGGCATCGCGATTGGTTTGCGATTTATTTGTGCCGGCGACGTACGGCGTGACAATACAAAATGACAATGGGGGATTAGTTTACCGCTTGCCGATGCTTCGAGGCTGCTTCGCAGCACCTCAGCATGAGGTTTTGGAATTACATATGAATTACCGGCCCCCGGATTTAGTCCGGGGTCCAGTTTTTACGGAAACTTATTGCCAATCATTTCTGGACCCCGGCTCTGGGGCCGGGGACCGGCATTTACCACACTCACCTCATGTAAGAGGTGCGACTGCAAGGAGCCTCGAAGCATCGGCAAGCGGTACATCGGGCCTGGACTCTCCGGTTGCATCTGCCTCCCACCTGCTTGATTGTTATTTTTATTGCATGATGTTGGGTGCCAGTGGCCTTCAAGCCGGAGGGAAGCAAATAGGAGTGCCGCACATCTCAACACCGCTCACCCTCCGGCTTAACCGGAGGGTCCATGCTCAACCCAAACAACCCTACCGTCCCACGGCCTCAGCCGGTTCGATCACCCATTCTTCGGCCAAGGCAGCCATTTCCCACTCCAGAAAATGCTCATCGGCCATTAGTTCGCTGATATAGGTGTCGGCCCGTGGGTCGCGGGGGATGTCATAGGATACGAACCGGGTGGCGTAGGGTGTGGCGAAGGCATCAGCAATTGACCAATCGCCAAACAGGAATGCGCCATCATGTTCGCTCAAGAATTCTTGCCAACGGTTTTGCATACGCTGCGCGGCATGAAGTCCTGCCTTGGGCAAAGGGTTCGACGTTCGGCGGCGTAAATTCATGGGCGCAGCATTGCGTAATTCGGCAAAATCATCCTGCATTTGTTGGCAAAAGGCTCGCGCTGCTTTGCGATCCGCCGGGTCTTTGGGCCATAAATTAGGCACACATTTTGCGGCCCATTCGCTAATAGCCAGACTGTCCGGGATCATGTCCTCTGCCACTTGAAGTACCGGTACGGTTCCAGCACTGGAAAGCTGTAACAGCTTTTCCTTGGTCCTTGGCATGTAAAGTCGGATCAGTTCTTGCTCGAACGGCAGTTCGGCCTTTTTCAGTACCAGCCATGGGCGCATGGACCATGACGAATAATTCTGGTTTCCAATATAGAGTTTTAGCATTTTGTTATTCCGCTATTTTGTGATCATCCTTGGCCATTTTTGCCGCCGATAGGAACACCAGCAAGGCCACAACTGTTACCAGTGCCGCACCAACAAACGGTGCGCCGGGAAAATAAATCGCAGCATCTTTTTTGCCAAACATCCCAAACAGACCTGTGAATAAGGCTGGCCCCAATATGGCGCCGACTGCGGCCACGCTTGCCAACGCGCCTTGCAATTCACCTTGTTCGTCTTCGGAGGTGCGATTGGACATGATCCCGTTAATGGCTGGACCAGCCACGGCGGTCACAAAAGAAGCCAAAATGACCACATACATCTGCCAGCCAGCGGTGATCAGGCCATAGGCCAGATAGGCCACGCTTAAGGCTGCCAAGCCAATTGTTGCCGATTTAATCTCGCCATATCGCGGGATAGCCCACCGGGTCACCACCGCTTGGCTTAATCCGAAAACCACCCCGACCGCACCCAATGACAAACCAATGTCAAAGGCTGACCAACCGAATTTCTCAATGGTGTAAAAGGCCCAAACCGCAGGATAAACCTGATGGGCAATCCCAAAGATAAACATCACCACAGCGAGGCGCAGCACGATGGGACGCTCGGCCAAATGGCGAAACGCACCCAATGGGTTGGCTCTTTTCCACTCAAATTTACGACGTTTTTTGATCGCCAAAGTTTCAGGCAGGGTGAAATACCCAAAACATAAATTGAGCATAGCCAACACAGATGCCGCCACAAACGGCGCCCGCGTACCATACTCGCCCAGCAAACCGCCCAAAACCGGGCCAGCAATAAAACCAACCCCAAAAGCTGCGCCCAACAAGCCAAAATTAGCAGCACGTTTTTCGGGAGGTGATATATCCGCAATCAACGCATTGGCCGTGGAAAACGTGGCACCAAAAATGCCAGATACAAGGCGCCCGGCAAACAACCATGCCAAGGTTGGCGCGAAAGCCATCAGGCCATAATTGATCCCGAAGCCAGCCAGCGACAATAACAAGATTGGTCTGCGCCCAAACCGATCGCTTAAATTACCAACCAACGGTGAAAACAAAAATAGCATCACTGCGAACGAGGTCATAAGCGCCCCGCCCCACAACGCCGCATTGGCTAGGTTTTCGCCAGTTAATTCGACAATCAGTTGAGGTAACACAGGCATGATGATGGCAAAACCGGCCATATCAATCAGCACCATAATAAACACAAAGATCAAGGCGTTCCTTGATCCTTTGGCGGTGATTTCGCCGTTTTCTAACCTTGCAATCTGTCGCACGTCCTGCACTCCCTCACCCGCTTTCTGTTTCGCGGGGCCATTGTGTTTACGCTTATCTGATTTGCCATGCCAAGCAAATCATTCTCAATCGCATGATTAGAATGATTCTAAAAAACATTTGCGGTTGGTGCGCCACCCAATTAAGTTTGCACGATCAAATTGATTCAATGTGAAGGAAAGCCCATGGAACTCAAAGACAGCAAGACCCTGCAAAATCTGAAAGACGCCTTTGCCGGTGAAAGCCAAGCTAATCGTCGCTATTTGTATTTTGCACAAAAAGCCGACATTGAAGGGCACAATGACACCGCCGCAGTCTTTCGCTCCACCGCCGAAGGCGAAACCGGCCACGCCCACGGGCACCTCGAGTTCATGGAAGAAGTTGGCGACCCGGCCACTGGCCTGCCCATCGGCGGCACCCGGGCCAATCTGGCCGCCTCTATTGCCGGCGAAACCCATGAATACACTGACATGTATCCCGGTATGACCAAAACCGCTCGCGAGGAAGGTTTTGACGAAATCGCCGACTGGTTTGAAACCTTAGCCAAGGCTGAAAAGTCTCATGCCGGCCGTTTCACCCGGGCGCTGGAAGCCCTTGAAGACTGATTTGGCCCGGTGAATTTCCCCGAAGCAGGTCACCCTGCTTCGGGCTATTCTTATCCGTATCAAAAAACAGGGAGTTTGGGGATGGCGGAAGGCTCATTGGGCGCACCGACGCGCCACAATATCGACTGGCAAAACCCTGACTATTTTAATCAGGATGCAATCGATACCGAACTAGAACGGGTGTTTGACATTTGTCATGGCTGTCGCCGGTGTTTTAACCTGTGCGAATCCTTCCCAATCCTGTTCGATCTGATCGACGATGCCCCAACTGGGGAACTAGATAGCGTCCCAAAAACGCAATTCACCAAAGTCGTCGATGCCTGCACCCTGTGCGACATGTGTTTCATGACCAAATGTCCCTATGTACCGCCCCACGAATTTGATCTGGATTTTCCGCATTTGATGTTACGGGCCAGAGCTGCCGCGCATAAAGACGGCCAGACCCCGCTGACCGTGCGGCAATTGGCCAATACGGAGCGAAACGGTAAATTGGCCCGCCCCGTGGCTGGGTTAGCCAACGCCTTGGCAAGCCGCAAAGACAAAATCGGCCGCGCAGTACTGGAAGCCACAACCGGGATCGACCGCGATGTGGAGCTACCCAAGTATTGTAGCAAAACCCTAACCGACCGCACCACAGAACCCTTGTCGATCAATCCGGATGGCCCCGGTTTTGGCCGCAAAGTCGCGCTGTTTGCTTCGTGCATCGGGCAGTATAATCTGCCGGAAATTGGCGAAGCTACCCTTGCTGTGCTGGCCCATAACGGCATTGAAGCCAACGTGTTCAATCCGGGCTGTTGTGGCATGCCCTATCTGGAACACGGAAATATCGCCAAAGTGGCCGATCAGGCGACCAAAGTCGCCGCCGCATTTCGCACCGTAATCGAAGACGGCTATACCCCGATAGCCAGCACGGCCAGTTGTGGCCTGATGATGAAATTCGAATGGCCGCTGATCCTGCCCGAAAACGAAGACGTGCGCTTTTTGTCGGCCCATATCAAGGACATCAACCAGTATTTGGTCGAACTAGCTAGCGGGCCGGGACTAGCGGACGGATTACGCCCGATTGAAGGCGGCATTTCGGTACATATGGCCTGCCACAGCCGCGCCCAAAACATGGGACCCAAAGCGGCTGAACTGTTGCGTAATATCCCGGACACCAAGGTGGACGTGGTGGAGCGATGCGCCGGGCATGGCGGCACATTCGGCGTGATGAAAGCCAGTCGTGGCTTTGCCAAAAAAACCGCGCGCTATCCGCTACGCGACCTCAAGAAACAAGACAACGCGCATTTGTGTTCGGATTGTCCGCTAGCCTGTAAACACCTGAACCAAGAACGAGAAACCCCGGACCAGCCAGCGCCACCACCTTTGCATCCTGTGCAATTACTGGCGAAAGCATACGGATTTTGACCATGGCAAAACGAAATATCACCCAAGCCGATTTGATCTCTGATCAGGATTTTGCCCAGCACCGCAAAACCCGGCGCAATGCGTTACGCCCCCGCAAACAATTGCGCCGGATTGCCATTGGTCCCGATGTGACTTTTTACTTCGAATGTTATGACACCATGGTGTTGCAAATTCAGGAAATGCTGCTGATCGAAAAAGGTGGCGCACCGCAAATCGCCGACGAGCTGGCGGCCTATGACCCATTGGTGCCCAAAGGTAACGAGCTGGTTGCCACCGTGATGATTGAAATTGCCGATGAGCGGCGCAGGCTAAAAACCCTGCTTGGCCTGACCCATTTTGAACAGCACCTGTTTTTGCAAATCGGCGACCAGAAGGTCTATGCGATTGCCGAAGAAGACGCAGAGCGCACCTCGGCCGATGGCAAAACCTCGTCCGTGCATTTTGTACGGTTTGGGTTGAACCCGGACCAACAACACCAATTTGGAGACCCGGCGGTCCAGATATTGCTGGGGGTCGATCACCAAAACTACGCCCACATGACCGTGCTTTCCCCGGACAGCCGTCAAGAACTCAGCACTGATTTGTAAGACAAAGCTCGAATAGCTTGGCGGGTGCGGACTTCCCTTGTATGGAACTCTGCATAGCTTGGAGAACAATCGTGCAAAGTTTGGGAGTCATTGGGTTGGGAGCGTTTGGTCAATTGTTGGCCCAGCAACTGCGTCCTTACTTTGAGATCAAGGCGACCGACCCCTCTGCCGAAGCGGCCATTTTTGCTGATGAACATAACATCCCATTAGTGACCCTAGAAAAATGCGCCCAGTGCAAATACGTGGTGCTGGCTGTGCCTATCTTGCAGATCGGCCCGGTCGTGCAGGCCATTGCGCCTTTTGTGCAAGCCGGAAGCACCGTGTTCGATGTGGCCTCGGTCAAGCTTGGCCCGGCTCGGCAAATGCAGGATGGGCTACCGAACAATGTCTGCATTATCGGCACCCACCCTTTGTTCGGCCCGCAAAGTGCCAAAACTGGTATGGATGGGCTAAAAATTGCGATTTGTCCGATACGGGGCGCCGGGCCAACTCGGGTCCGACATTTGATTACATTCCTCAACCAGAATTTGAAACTGGACGCCTATGCCAGCGATCCTGACACCCATGATCATGATATGGCGATGGTGCAAGGTCTGACCCATTTGGTTGCTAAAGTACTGCACCAGATGAAACCCCTGCCTGACCGCCAAACCACCCTTAGCTTTGATTTGCTGGTGCAATCCATGCAATTGGTCCAAGGCGATTCCGAAGCTCTGTTTCGCGCTATTGAGCAAGAAAACCCGTACTCATCCGAGGTGCGTGATCGGTTCTTTGAATTGATTGATCAATTGCGAACCGATTTGGAACGGGATCAGGGAAAGATCGACTGATCCATTTTGGATTTACGCTGGTGATCCGCAACGACAAGAGTTAGTCTGCCCCCATGTTCTTAAACTTCTTCACTGAATTGCGCGCCGCAAAAGTACCGGTTTCCATGCGCGAGTATCTGACCTTGATCGAGGCGCTTGATCGCGATGTGATTGAGCGTCGGGTTGAGGACTTTTACTTTTTGTCACGGGCTGCCTTAGTTAAGGACGAGCGCAATTTGGACAAATTTGATCAGGTTTTCGGGTCCGTGTTCAAGGGGTTGGAGAGCGTCGGAGATTTGATCGAAGAAACTGAAATTCCCGAAGATTGGTTGCAAAAACTAACTGAGAAATACCTGACCGAAGAAGAAAAACGCGAGATCGAGGCGTTGGGTGGTTGGGACAAGTTGATGGAAACTTTGCAAAAGCGCTTAAAAGAACAAGAAAAACGCCACCAAGGCGGCAATAAAATGATCGGCACGGCTGGCACCTCCCCATTTGGAGCGCATGGTTATAACCCCGAAGGGGTCCGGATTGGTCAAGACAAAGGTCGCCATGGCCGAGCCGTCAAGGTGTGGGACAAACGCGAGTTTCGCAATCTGGCGGGTGACCGCGAATTGGGCACACGTAACATTAAGTTGGCCTTGCGCCGCTTACGCAAGCTAGCCCGTGATGGTCACCCTGACGAGCTGGACCTATCCGGCACCATCAGCGCCACCGCCCGCCAAGGTTGGCTGGACATCCTGATGCGCCCCGAACGGCGCAACACAATCAAGGTGGCGCTGTTTTTGGATGTTGGCGGTTCAATGGACCCGTTCATTGAAACCTGTGAGGAATTGTTTTCAGCCGCCAAGACCGAGTTCAAACGGCTGGATAGTTTTTATTTCCACAACTGCTTGTACGAAGCGGTCTGGCAGGACAATCTACGTCGCCGTTCCGAAGTGATCCCAACTTGGGATTTGCTACACAAACACCCGGCCGACACCAAAATTATTTTTGTCGGCGATGCCAGTATGAGTCCCTATGAAATCAGCGTGCCCGGCGGCTCCGTAGAGCATTGGAACGAAGAAGCCGGGGCCACATGGATTAACCGCTTGGTCGAGATTTACGACGATGTGATCTGGCTAAACCCAACCCCAGAAAAATACTGGAGCTATACGCCCAGTGTTTCAATGATCCAGGAACTCATCGGCCCGCACCGCATGTTTCCGCTGACCCTAGAAGGTCTAGACAACGCTATGAAAGAACTTAGTCGCTAAGGAACTTAGTCGCTAAGCCTGCGCTCTCGTTTATTTCACAGCCGATTACATTTTCGTGATGCGAGTTGAAACGCGTCTAATCCAACACATGTTATTTTGCTTGTGACGCTGCATGCGCCCTTTGCCGGAGCTGGTCGCGTCCAAAAACAAAAACAAAAAATTGTTGGAGAGCAAAATGCACGCAATTGATACAGTAGGAAAACATGTTTTACGCGGCTTGGTCGAATTTGGCAGTCGATCTCGCCCCCATATAGATCGCTTTTTGGCTCACAATTCAAAAGTGGGCGACCCCTCCTTATTTGCCAATGATCAGTTTGCTTGGACCAAATTGCTTGAAGATAACTGGAGCGAGATTGATCAGGAAATGCGCACCGTATTGCGCCACCGGGATGCGGTGCCACCCTTGCGTGAAATTTCCCCGGATCACCGGCGGATTGCCGCAGACGGTCGCTGGCGCTCGTTCTTTTTATGGGCCTACGGCATCAAATCGGATGAAAATACCGAACGTTGTCCACGCACAACTGAAATCATTGAACAAATACCGGGGCTAAAAAC
>JAJFFR010000159.1 GCA_021776555.1 Robiginitomaculum sp. | reverse complement strand
GATCACCCGGACAAGCCGTGTGATGACAAAGAAGTGCTATTAATCGCAATACCCTTTAGGTGTTTTGTTCCAGCATTCAATGGTAGGCACATGTGGAAAATGACGTTCTGGACGCTTAAAAAGGCCCGACCAGTCCGCGTACAAAGTCACCCAGTTGCGCCGCCCTCCATCACCGAATCATTGACCATGTACGCTGGTTTCATTGGTGTAGCGCCGATTGGATTGCAGGTTTTGTGAGTAAGGTTCGGGCGTTGAACTAGACAAATTATGTGGATTTAGTTGATCTGCGCCTTTTCCTCTATAAGTGATTGTAATTGCGGATCCGATTGCGCCCGGGCTAGTTTAATCGCGGTTTCGATTGTAGCCAGCGCGGCCTCTGGTTGATGGTTCATCTGATAGGCACCGGCCAACGCGGCGTGGGTTTGCACATGGTTTGGGTACAAATTTGCGGTCTCAAAAAACAGAGAACTCGCTTTGGCCGCTTTTTGGTGTTTAAGCAAAAACCTTCCGAACCGGTTATACCAATTGACGTGCCATTCTTCGGCAACAATCTGGTTGCTACCCAGCACTTTTTCAAAAAGAACAATATCATCGGCGCCCATTGCCAATCGCAACAAACCAAATATCGCCTGTGGACTGATTTTATCAACTACGCCGTATTTTTTTGAACGATGGGCAAAAAAACCATCCATGAACGTCAAGCCGCCTTGTTGGTTAAATGCTTCAATATCCGAAAATTCGGGTGATTTGAAATCCCGAAATACCTCACGAAGACCCGGATGCAAAAAACGGTAAACTGTATCGGTAATCTCGATATCATTCGCCTTATTGTTATAAAACCAACGCAAACTATCGGGAATCTCGGTTTCCAACAATGTGGCAAATTCATTTGCACTCTCACCGATCATCGATTCCAGATCATCGGCTCCGAAATACAGCGTTTTTACATTTTCAGGGTCCCGATTTAATACCTCACTCAGCGTTTGCAGGTTTACCTCCTCTAACCGAAGTGGAAACGGGCTTGCCGCAACATAACCGGTAAATAATTCGGGTCGATTCAATAAAATGTGTAAAGTGAAACTGGCTGTGTGATGCCACCCGGCCAAGGTCCGGTGCCCGACGGTGCGAAAATTTCCATCAACGAAAGGTAACACGTCTTTTTCAATAAACTCGACAAATTTATCAGCCTTCGGCGTGCCATGAACCAGATAGGAATTGTCGTTCAAACCATGGGTGACGCCGACAATAATGGCTTCAGGAATGTTTCCCTGTCGGGCCAATTGCTCGGCATAAGCCACCCCGTACTTAAAGTAAAAATCTCCGTGAAGCACATAAATTACCGGATAGATTCGCCCTGAAGTTTGGTAGCTGGCTGGAAGCGAAACCAGTATTTCACGATCTTCATTTAAGGCGCTGGAAGAAATGATATAACGTTTGCCAAACGTTATATCCTGCCCAATTTCTGCCATCTGATCATTGGCGATTGCCGAACAGCTGGAACCAACAAACAATATCAAAAACAACCGCAACCCAGTTAAAAACATCCCTATCTCTCCAGATTTTTTTTTGCAAAAACAACCCACCCCTAGCAAAGGATTTGCCATGAAAAACTAATCAAAATGGAAAAGGAGCTAACCCTATTTTGCTGTAAGACCTGTAGGGTATTCGGTTTGTACAGACCCGCAAATTAAACTTTGTTAAAAAGGCCCAACCAGTCCGCGTACAAAGTCACCCAGCCATGGCTGGCGTTTTCGCAAGCGACGTTCTGCGGCCAAAATTGCCCGTAAATCGGCCATTGAATTTTCGATGTCTTCATTGACGATCACGTAATGATATTCGCCCCAATGGCTGATTTCTGCTTTGGCCCGTGCCATCCGGTCTTGCATGACTTGTTCCGAATCAACCCCGCGCCCGCGCAAGCGGCGCTCCAGTTCCTCCATGGATGGCGGCAGGATAAACACTTTTACCAGATCGCTAGCAGCGGATTGTTTCAACTGCTGCGCGCCCTGCCAGTCAATATCGAACAAGACATCTCGCCCGGCAGTTAGAGCAGCCTCGACTGGGGCTTTGGGCGTTCCGTAAAAATCAGACCCCAACACTTTGGCGTATTCCAAGAATTCACCGCGCCCAGCCATTTCCTCGAATGTTTCCGCTGAAACAAAGTGATAGTCCTCGCCATCTACTTCCTTGCCTCTGGCTTTGCGCGTGGTGACCGAAATTGACAAATCCATGTCTTTGTACTCGGCCAGTAACAGCCGTGCCAACGTAGTTTTGCCAGCCGCTGATGGGCTGGACAGGATCAGCATCAATCCCCGCCTTTTGCGTTCATTCGACATTGGCCGCCTGCTCCTTGATCTGGTCAATCAGAGTTTTCAACTCCAAACCGATTTGCGTCAATTGTTGATCGTTCGATTTGGCACACAAGGTATTCGCCTCGCGGTTAAACTCCTGTGCCAGAAATTCTAGTTTTCGGCCCACGGGTTCGGAAGCGCTCAACAGGGTTCGCGCTGCCACGATATGTCCGGACAGCCGGTCCAGTTCCTCAGCAATATCGGCTTTGATCACCAACAAGGCCACTTCTTGCGCCAGCCGTTCCGGCTCTATCGTTTGCTTCAGTTCCGCGACTTGGATTTGCAATCGGGACATGACAGTACTGGACTGTAGCGAGGGATTGTTGCGGGCCTGATCAACCAAGTGCTCGATTTTGCCGAGCGTTGTATTTAGCACGTCCATAGTGGCCAAACCTTCGGCCAAGCGCGCGCCGCCCAAAGCCGCAAGCAACTCACTAAAAGAATTCGTTAAAGGCTGGCGCAATTCGTCCAAAGCCAAAGGTGTGGCGTTGATCTCCAACATGCCACGAACCCCTAACAATCCATCGGCTGACGGAGGCGTAATCAAGCCTTCATCAAGCAATGGTTTTAGTTGCTCCAATATGTTTCTAGCCTGATCCAGATTGACCGTGATCGAAGCATCTTCTTGCGCAGCGCGATCAAATTGCAGACTGATTTGTAAATTGCCGCGTTTGAAGGTGCCGCGCACGGTTTTGCGTAACGCATCTTCCAAGGCGGCCAAGGACGCAGGCAAGCGAAACCGCACGTCCAGCCCTTTGCCATTGACGGCACGTACTTCCCAGACCCAATTATGGTTCTCAAATTGCCCGTCAACACTGGCAAATCCGGTCATTGATGCAAGGGTCATATCTGGCCTATTCCTGTCTGGCTCTTCTGCGTTGACGTTCCAGCTTGCGCCAGTTCGCCACATTCACCAAATGCCGGGCATACGTTCGAGCAAAAACATGACCGCCCGAACCATCGGCCACAAAATACAAATCGCGAGTTTGCGCTGGATGCAATACCGCATAAAGAGCAGCCCGCCCCGGATTGCAAATCGGGGTCGGTGGTAATCCCCTGATTTGATAGGTATTCCACGCAGTTTTGCGATCAATTTCGGAACGGCGCAAGCCACGACCTAACGGAACGCCCCCGTTCAGGCCATACAAAATGGTCGGGTCACTTTCTAGGCGCATCCCCCGACGCATTCGGTTGATAAAAACCGCAGCCACACGCCCATGTTCAGCATCTAGGCCAGTTTCCTTCTCCACAATCGAAGCCAAAATCACTGCTTGCTCAGGCGTAGATATCGGTAGGTTTTCATCTCGCTCAGCCCACAAGTCACCCAGCAATTTGCTTTGGTCTTGTGTCATTCGCTCCAGCAATGTGTTGCGCGAAGCCCCGCGAACCACATAATAGGTTTCGGGCAACAAGCTCCCCTCGGGCGGCACGGTTTCGATGTCACCGCGCAATACTTCGCTGTCCCGCAAGATTTGCAAGATGGCCCGGCTAGTCAAACCTTCGGCAATGGTGATGCCATGTTGTATGACTTGCCCATTCTGCATTTGGGCAAAAATATCGTCAATACTGGCTTGCGCTTCGATTGAATACTCACCGGCTTTTAAGGAAACACCCGCCCCAGCTATTTTGCCCTTTAACCGAAACCAGTTGGCATGCTCGATCAATCCGGCGGCAGATAATTGGTAAGCAATCGCATTGACCCCGGAACCAGGCTCAATCATCACCAAAGTTGTTTGCATCGCGGGTCCAGCGGCGGCGAATTTGGCCGGAACAACCCGGTCCAACACGATCAAACCACCCGCAGCGCCCAAAGCGCCCACGACCACCAACAAAAGAAAAAAATTGATCCAGAAACGCGACTTGGCAGGCTTTTCAGGTTTCGCCTTGCCCTTCGGTGCAGCTTTGCCAAAAACCGGATCGCTCACGAGACAGAGCGCATAACCAATGAGGCATTGGTGCCGCCAAACCCGAATGAATTGCTCAACACCACATCAATTTGTTTTTCAACTGATTTGTGTGGGGCCAAATTGATCGGCGTTTCAACCGATGGATTGTCCAAATTCAAAGTTGGCGGGCAGATATTATTATTCAGTGCCAAAACGGAGAAAATCGCCTCGACCGCACCCGCCGCACCCAACAAATGTCCGATGGATGACTTAGTTGATGACATCACCAAATCTTTTGCGTTGTCGCCAAACAGGCGCTCTACCGCTTTTAGTTCAATTTCGTCGCCCATCGGGGTCGATGTGCCGTGAGCATTTACATACCCAACGTCAGAAGGCTGCAATCCGGCATTTTTGAGCGCCATTTCCATGGAGCGATACCCGCCATTGCCATCTGGCGCTGGCGAGGTGATGTGGTGGGCATCGCCCGATAAACCATAGCCGGCCACTTCAGCATAAATTTTCGCACCACGCGCTTTGGCCGCTTCATATTCTTCGAGTACCACAATGCCAGAGCCTTCGCCCATCAAAAACCCATCACGATCCTTGTCATAGGGCCGCGAAGCCCGCTCCGGCGTATCATTAAACCCGGTGGTCAGCGCTCTGGATGCAATAAAGCAAGCCAAACCCAATCGACAAACCGAGGATTCGGCTCCGCCCGCCACCATCATGTCGGCATCATTGCGCGCAATCAGAGCGCTGGCATCGCCAATGGCATGAGCGCCGGTGGAACAGGCTGTAACAACTGAATGGTTGGGACCTTTTAAGCCGTGCTTGATCGAAACCTGTCCCGAAGCCAGATTGACCAACATGGATGGAATTACAAACGGACCGATCCTTCGTGGTCCGCGCTCGGACAGGGTAATCGAAGCATCATAAACCGTTTGCAAACCGCCAATGCCAGAGCCGATCATCACACCGGAGCGGAATTGCTCTTCTTCATTTTTGGCTTTCCAGCCAGAATCAGCAATCGCTTCATCAGCTGCGGCCATCCCATACAGGATGAACTCATCGACCCGCTTGCGGTCTCGGGGCGACATCACCGTATCGGGATCAAACGCACCAATTACATCAGGACCACCACCGCCTTTGCCATCGACATACGGGATCTGCGCCGCGATAGAGCAAGCTAGATCGTCTGTGTCGAAATGCGTGATGGGTTTTGCGCCGCTTTTACCCGCGACAAGGTTAGACCAACTGGGCGCAACACCTGCGCCCAGTGGGGTAATTAGACCAAGACCGGTAATTACGACACGTCGTGACACCTGCCTCGCTCCTTTTTTGTTCAGCCGTTTAAGTGTTCGGAGATGAATTTAACCGCATCGCCGACTTTTTGAATGTGCTCAGCAGCATCGTCTGGAATTTCAATATCGAATTCTTCTTCAAATGCCATAACCAGCTCAACATTATCGAGCGAATCCGCGCCCAAATCGTCAATAAAGCTGGCATTATCGGTCACTTTGTCTTCTTCGACATCGAGGTGCTCAACAACAATTTTTTTAACGCGAGAAAGTACGTCAGACATACATTTAGCCTTTTAATTAGGGCGGCGAATACAGCATGCGCCACCGGGGATTTTCGCCACAAAGCGATTCAACGAACGCTTACCACAGTTCGTTTTCAAAAGCCAAGGTCGAAGCTGATCACGGCTTGCGTCAGTTTGTGGCCGACAAACCTGATCAGAACATCGCCATGCCGCCATTGACGTGCAAGGTCTGCCCGGTGACGTAGCCAGCTTCATTCGAAGCCAGATAGGCGCAAGCCGCAGCAATGTCGTCACCGCTGCCCAATTTGCCCGCCGGGATATTGCCCAAAATGGCTGCTTTTTGTTTTTTGTTCAAGGCATCGGTCATTGGACTTTCAATGAAACCCGGTGCCACGCAATTGACCGTGATGCCGCGCTTGGCGGTTTCGGCAGCCAATGCTTTGGAAAACCCGATCATGCCGGCTTTGGAGGCTGCATAATTGGTCTGGCCCGGATTTCCGGTAACCCCCACAACAGACGTAATTCCGATGATCCGACCCCATTTGGCTTTCATCATGCCGCGCATCGCAGCACGAGACAGCCGAAAATAGGCTTCCAGATTAACCCGCATCACGGTGTCCCAATCTTCGTCCTTCATTCGCATCAACAGGCCATCACGGGTCACACCGGCATTGGATACCAGAATATCAACGCCGCCCAAGGCTTCACCGGCTGCACCAATCAATCCATCAACGCTATCCGCATCACCCAAATTAGCTGGAACCACCGCAACCCGGTCGCCCAGTTCATGGGCCACTTCTTCCAGTTTTTCCTTGCGGGTGCCGGACAGGGCGACACTGGCCCCTGCTCCGTGCAGCGCTTTAGCAATTGCGCCACCCAAGCCACCGGTTGCGCCTGTAACCAGAGCGCGTTTTTCAGATAAATCAAACATCAGGCTTGCGCTTTCATTTCAATTTCGGATTTCAGCAGCGTTGCAAAACTTTCAATGCTGTCCACCGAATTCACAGCCACGCCTGTTGCGCTGTCGGTAATGCGCCGGACCATTTGGGTCAGAACCTTGCCCGAGCCAATTTCAACAAACGTATTAATGCCGGCATCGGCCATACAAGTAATGCTTTCGCGCCAACGAACCCGTCCGGTGATTTGTTCAACTAATTGCCGCCGAATCGCTTGCGGATTGATGGTGGGTT